>CAUJIB010000080.1 GCA_963205245.1 Pseudomonadota bacterium | reverse complement strand
CCATTCACCTTGCGGTTGGATTTCTCCGGCTTTATCAGCTTTGATATAGCCGAGCATAATATTATCGCCTTTGACCAGCAGTTTACCGCCGCGGTCTAATCCTGTTACGGCTTCTATTTTGCATTCAATATTTGGGAATGGACGTCCAACGCTCCCGCTTTTATTTTCCATAATCGTGTTGAAGGAAATAACTGGGCTGGCTTCGGTTACGCCATATCCCTGCATTATATTGATACCGAATTTTTCTGAATACAGATGTTTTGTTGATTCTTTAAGTCTTTCCGCTCCGGCAACAGCAAGTCGGATATTATGGAAATCATAAGAGTTTGCATAACGGGCATAACCATTAAAGAATGTATCCGTACCAAGTATTATAGTGGCATTAGAGTCATATGCCAGCTCTGGTACCACCCTATAATGAACTGGGCTTGGATATAGGAACATGTTTATCCCTCGCATAGCAGGCATCAACATACCGATGGTAAGACCAAAAGAATGGAATACCGGCATGGCATTAAACAATGTATCAGATGTGGTTAAGTCCAAAACAGCACAGGCTTGATTTATGTTGGCAAGCAGGTTGGTGTGTGATAGAGCCACACCTTTAGGAACTCCCTCAGAGCCAGAAGTAAATAATATAACAGCCGGAGCATCAGGATCAGTGCGTTTTATAACAGCTCTCAAATTACCTTTGGCAAGTAGCGCATCAAATGCTGCGCGTATCTTATCAAAAACGCTGACTGTCGGGCGTATATCTTCCAGATATATTATTTTATACTGCTTTTCTAAGGCTTCTATTATATTTTCAAGTTTTCCTTTTTCTATAAAGACCCGTGAGGTAAGAATGGTTTTTACAGTGGCAAGGTTGCAGGCATGCAAAATATTTTTTTCGCCGGCGGAATAATTAAGCATTGCCGGAACTTTACCCATCATTTGCATAGTAATGAACGTAACTAAAGCACCAAGTGCGTTAGGCAATAATAAACCAACAAATTTTTGATCGGAAATATGTTTTTCCAGCTTGTCACTTAAAATAAATGCGCGGGTGAAAAGCTGTCGGTAGCTAATTTCATTACGTGTTATGTCAGTTGCGATCTTATGATTGTCGCCATATTTTCCCGATGCTTCAAGCAATGCAGAAATTAGCGGTTGACGGTAATTAGAAGAAGAAAAAGCTGCCTTGGTTAAGGAATCATAAACAGCTTGTGCGGGAACAGCTTGGTTTTCTGGAAATTTTTTAGGATGTGCAAAAGTTATGGTAATTTGTGGGAAAAGGCGGGTACGGATTTTTTTACCCATTTTCCCGAACTTTGAATATTCCGCACCACTTATATTAACTGGAAGTAGGGTAGCACCGGTTTTTTCTATTATACGTCCGGTGCCATCATAAATTTTCATTATTCCGCCTGTGGTGGTAATCCTACCTTCAGGAAAAATAACAATTTTGGCGTTGTTTTTTACATCGGTCATAAGTCTTTTGAATGACATCGGTGCAAGAGGGTCAATCTTGTAAGTTTTAAGCAGCAAATCCACCCAGCAGAAATACCATTTATTTGCTTGGTGTATATTCATGGCAAAAGCCGGTTTTTCTGGGATAAAAACCGAAAGCAGCATCGGATCTAAAAATGATTGGTGGTTACAGGCAATAACAACTTTTTGTCCAGCTGCGTAGTAATTTTCAAGACCGCGCACTTTGACACGGAATAAAGTTTTTAGTAAAAAAATCAGGAAAGGACGAAGTAAATATTGCTCCATTTTTTTTGAAATATTTGCCATTTTTTACCCTGTATTTATTTTATTGTTTACTGATATATTAAACTGAGTTTTGTCGCAAGCAATGTAATTTTATCTGTTCAGGGCTAAGCCCCAATTTTCCTGACATACCATGCCACAAATATAGTTATAAAAGCTACTATAACAAATAAGTCCTTAACTCCTAACCCGTATGATAATAATATTGTGGATATAATAGCAGCTATAGTCATGGCGATAGAATCACAGAGATTGCTGGTGGCGATTATTTGCGAACGGTGGCTGGATTTTGCGCGTTCCTGCAATAGGGCGTAGAGTGGTACAATATAAAGACCCCCACATATTGCTACCATTAGCATACAGCCCAGCACTAAAATATGGCTGCTCACACTAAAGAATTCACCGATTGTCATTAAATCATCAGAATTTGTTATAGGGGTAAAAAATACCATCAGGGCTGTGAAGATAGATATGCCAACTGCAGCTATGGGAGTGAAACGGGTGGAAATCTGGCTCTTAAGTAAATTATCACATAAAAGTGAGCCTATGGCAGTGCCGACAGAAAATACAGTAAGGAAAAGTATGTAAACCTCGTTATCAGCGTGAACTACTCCGCGGGCATAATTGGCGAATTGGGAAATATAGATTGAGCCGACAGTGATAAACCAAGACA
Organism: Pseudomonadota bacterium; assembly: GCA_963205245.1. GTDB lineage: Bacteria > Pseudomonadota > Alphaproteobacteria > Rickettsiales > SXRF01 > SXRF01. Next base: position 14,485 of record CAUJIB010000080.1, on the reverse strand, counting down.
AGGAAAAAATAGCGCGAACCAATATTCTGTCGCTACGGGTATGACGAATAATGTTAATGCTGCCGCGCCATAGGTTAAAACAGATTTTAGCTTCTGGATGGGCAGAAGGGGCAGAGGGAATAAAAAGACTGGCGATGAAGCCAATTACAGCGATGCTCACTGCCATTATTCCTATAAGATAGTGCGATATTTCTATTACCAGTCCTCCAGCGATCATTCCAGCGAGTATAGCAAGGTAACTTCCACTGGCAATAAAGCCGTTTCCAGCTAATAATTCCCCATGTTTTAGATGTTGAGGTAATATGCTGAATTTTATGGGAACATAAAAAGCTGAATGTGTGCCGCTAAAAAATAGTAATACCATAAGTAATGTTATATTTTTTTCGGCAAACCCAAAAGCTGCGGCTGACATAATAAATATTTCAGCGAGTTTGGTAATTTTTACGAGGGTCGCCTTATCATATTTATCTGCCAGTTCGCCTGCAAGCGAAGAAAAAAGTACCATAGGCAGTATTAGTAAAGCAGAACAGATAGTAACCAGAATTTCCGGTTTTATAGGAAGGGAAAGATTATGCTGCGAGGCATATGCAATCATAACCACCAGTCCAGCACGTATCAGGTTATCATTAAAAGTGCCGAGAAATGTTGCAAGAAACATGGGGAGGAAGCGTTGGCTGGAAAATAATTTATATTTAAGATCAGCGATATGGATGGTTTCTAGCTCCATATTATTGCCAGCCAGATTATAAGAGCATTGATAATACTTAGGAATACGGCACCGCTTGCTATGTCCTTAGTTTTTTTTTACAGAGGATGAATTTCCATTGATATACGGTTGATTGCTGTTTCAATAGCTGTATTTAATAATTCCACAATCATTACCAGAAGCAGGCTGCCGATTAATAATGATAGTTCTATGGCATTATCAGCTATAACAAAAGCTAATGGTACGGCAATAATGCTTACCATTATTTCAAGGCGAAAAGCTGCTTCACTAAGTGCAGATTTTAAGCCTGCTACAGAATAGCCAAAGGCAAGAACTATACGTCTGCATTCATTATATAATTTTGATTTTTGCATAATGCCGCAAAACTAGCACCGCTTCATACTCAATGCCAGCATAATTAGGTTGAAATTATTGAAATTTTAAGCGTAGACCGCAGGCTTTTGTATTTCCTGCTACAGAGCCAACCGAATAATTATTAAACGGAGATAATGGCGTGGCTACCCCGAGTGATGCTGGTGTAACAGTACAATCTCCGGCGGCTTCTGCACCGGCAAGGTGGTTTACGCCATGATTTGCAGTTCCACCACCAACCAAAGCAGGAAATAAAAGAGATGGCCCACCAGTAGTTGTACCACGAGCCTGTATGCCGCCGCTGTTAGGCATTCCATCATCAAGTTTACTATCTATAGAATATGCTTCATTAGGAGTCATCCCCCCTGATGCTGTGGTAGATACATCCTGATTTACTAATGGTAATGAGCCTGTTGTTAAAAGATAATAATTTATACCTGAATTTGAGCCAACCATCCAATAAAGTCCCCTTTCCATTTTTGCTGACGGGAAAAGATCATACATATTAGTAGATGTACCAAAAGCATTTGATTGATTTATGTAATTGTATGAGCCATCAATCAGGTTGGCATCAGCAAGATGCCGCCAAAAAAGTAAGGTTTCTCCAGCACCCTGACTTATAACTAAGCTATTGCCTGTGATAAGGCCGTTATTATCTCCCCTGCCGCTTCCGCCGGTACAGGTGGTTGGAGTTCCACCGATACAATATAGTCCAAAAGCCAAGGCTTGGGTGGAAAGTAAATCACCCGGTAATCCGCCATATTTTATCTTGAAGGTGTTTACCGAAGTATTAAATTTTTCATATTGCCCAATGGTGGCTCGTATTTCAGCAGCCCTGATTAAATCCTTACCTGTTAAAATTCCGCCAACGATCAAACCTATAATTACAAGCACCATAGACAATTCCATGAGTGTAAAAGCAGATTTTTTCATTAATGCTTCACACTTTCATATTATCACATGTAAGCGACCCTAAGATTTACGGGAAATAACAAACTCAGCTAAAGAACGTAGATTATCGGCTTTTTTATCAAATACATCAAGATAGGAAATAGCTTGGTTGACAAGGATTTGGGCGTGTTCGCGTGCACGCTCAACTCCCATACTGGAAACAAGGGTGGCTTTACCTGCTATTTTATCTTTTCGTACACCTTTTCCGGTTTGGGTGCGCGTTCCTTCTACATCCAGTAAATCATCGGTAATCTGGAAGGCAAGCCCCATATCATGGGCATAAGCACGCATCAGTTTGCGCATCATATTCGGTGCTTTACCAAGAATTGCTCCTGCTTCGCATGATACCGCGAATAATTCACCGGTTTTTAGGCGTTGCAGCCGTATAATTTCATCAACTGATAGCTGTTTATTTTCAGATTCAAGATCCATCATTTGCCCGCCAACCATTCCCCAACTGCCGGAAGCTTGGGCTAGGGCTGATATCAGTTCACAGCGCACGGCAGGGTCAGCATGGGTAGTATTATTAGATAATATCTGGAAGGCATAAGTAAGAAGTCCGTCACCGGCAAGAATAGCAGCTGCTTCACCAAATACAATATGGCAGGTTGGCTTGCCGCGGCGTAAATCATCATTATCCATCGCCGGCAGGTCATCATGAATTAGTGAATAGGTATGGATAAATTCAATAGCTGCTGCAGTCTGCAATGCTGATTCCATACTCACACCAAATAGACCGCTGGCGCATATAGTAAGAAAGGGACGCAGCCTCTTCCCACCGCTGAGCGCGCTATAACGCATTGCCTCTATTATGGTTTCTTCCTTGATTTTTACCTCATCATGGGCAGTGCCTGATTTTGCATTCATGGCAATAACGGTATTGCCGTTATTTTGCGGAACATATAATAGTTCTTCCATACGTTCGGTAAGGGAGTTAGCGACAAAATCAATCGCTTCATGTAAATTATCAGGAAGTTTTATAACCATAACTACACATTATCAAAAGGTTGAGTGGTAACGCCGCCGTCTTTAGTTTGTATTATGCTTTCTACCTTCAGGCGCGCGCTTTCTAATTTTTTCTGGCAGTATTCTTTTAATTCTGTACCACGCACATAATCTGCAATTGATGATTCAAGGTCGCCGGTACCGCCTTCAAGCTTACGCACTATGGCTTCTAGCTCTTTAAGGGCGGTTTCAAAAGAAATTTCAGTTGGTTCTAATTTGCTCATAAGGCTGGGAATATAAACAAAATAAGCTATTCTTGCAATAAGAAAACTGTAAAAAATATTTTAATACCCGCAAATAAATCATGTAAAAATATATTATTAATTGTTTGAATTACCAATAATTAATAATATATTGGTTATAATAAACCATATTCTCTTTAATACTGTTTATCTTATGAAATCATACAGCAAATTAGAAAAGTTAGTAAGAAATGGCGATTTATCCATTACCTATATAGATGCTCCGCCCCGTACAGTTTCAACAGCTTTGTTTAGAAGTCTATCTCAAGTATATGATGGAGCTATTTTTGAGCCATTAAAAATATCCGGAGAAAATGCTGAAAATACATTCAAAGATATATTACAGGCTGCTGAGGAAGCGGGAGTGTATGAGCAAAACAAACAAAAATCTGTTAAAGTTCTTGTTAAAGTTATCGCCTCTAATATCTCACCGGAAGAATTCAAGGGTGTAATAAAATTATCTGATAATTATATCGCCGTAGTTCGTGATCCACAACTGCAATGTGATTCTTTAATAAATAAGGCAGCGAATAATATAGATAAAAGGCAGCCGAACCTGCAATTTGCGGCGAATAAAGTGGAAACACATTTAGGAAGTGTCATAAAAGCAGAAAAAGTTATCGCTATGGAACATTTCCGCAGGACTGGTTGGGAAAAACTTAAACAGCATTTTGATATAGCGCAGCAAGTTCTTGGCAAGAAATGTATGGTGGTTGATGGCTTTATATTAAGAGCTAATCCGGAAAAATCCATGATCAATATATTGGATAAACTGGGTATAAAGCATACTGAAAATACAATAAGGCAGCTTGTGAGTGACTGGTCAAAAGAATCCGGAGATAAAATAATCCAGATTGGAGACAGAACAGTAAAAAATTCTGAGTTTCTAAAAGCTGTAGCCGCTACAACAGGTTATATACCTCCTCTTGACCAAACAAAAACCATAGGTGATTTTCCAGAAAAATATCAAGATCATATCAAGGAGATAGCACTGCCAATATATGTGGATATGCTTAAATCCGGAAATAGAATAGGGGCACAAAATATTGATGAATTAAAAGGATTGTTTAATACAGAAATAGGCGGGATAAAATTAATAGACATGAACCCTGTTTCTGCTTACGCTTTAGTGACGGCACTAAACAACCGTACATGTAGTTCTACAGATAAAAAACAAACTTTGGATTTATATAGAAAAACCTATCCAGCATATGTTGAATCATTTGATGTTATTGCTAAATTACCAGAAAGTCGCTCTATCTAAAAATGATAATAATTATAAAGCTCCAAGCTTCATTCTTTTACGTTTAGGGGAAGAGGGGATGCCGAGAGCCTCACGGTATTTAGCGACAGTACGTCTTGCAACGTTGATGTTACGCTCTTTAAGCAGGTCAACAATATCGTCATCCAGTAATATCTTATCCAGTGATTCTTTCGTTATCAGTTCGCTTATAAAATGCTTTACTGATTGGCTAGAGACGTCATCACCTCCGCCAACAGCGCGGGCAAGGGCAGAAGTAAAAAAATATTTCAGTTCAAAAGTTCCACGCGGGCAGAGCAGGTATTTGCCGTTGGTAACGCGTGATATAGTGCTTTCGTGGTAGCTTGTTGCTGCTGCAATATCTTTTAGTGTCATTGGTTTCATATAACGAACGCCAAGGCGGAAAAAAGCGTCTTGCTGCTTCACCAATTCACCTGCGACCTTAAGCATAGTTTGCGCTCTCTGTTCCAGTGCCCGCACCAGCCAATTGGCAGAACCAAATTGTTCACTTAAGTAATCTTTGTCTTTTTTATTGCGGGTCTCACTGCTGACTTTTTTATAGAAGCGTTTATTGACCATTATTTTAGGAAAATTATTCATATTTAGCTCAACATGCCAGTTACCATCGGGTGTGCGGCGTATAAAAATATCCGGCTCTAAAGTTTGTGATATTTCATGGACAAAATTGCTGGCAGGTTTGGGATTAAGTGCGCGTATTTCACTTATCATCTGCCGCAAATCTTCTTTATCCACCCCGCATTTTTTTTGTAACTCATCAAAACGGCTGTCAGCCAGTAAATGCAAATTATCCAGTAATTTCTGCATGGCAGGATCAAGGCGGTTTTTATCGCGCAGCTGCAGGGCAAGGCAATCGCTTAAATTGCGGGCGCAAACGCCAACAGGATCAAAACCCTGTAATAATTTCAGTGTATCTTCAATTTCAGCAAGCTCTACCCCGAATATTGTACAAAGCGGGGTAAGGTCTTCTTTTATGTAACCGGCATCATCCACTAAATCGATCAAATGCGCACCGATAATTCTTTTGGCAGGGTCATGGATTTCCAGTTGTAACTGGTTGAGCAAATGCTCGCGCAGGGAAATATCATTGGCAGGATTATCATCTATGCTGCGCGCATCATCTTCAGTGTCATAGTTTGATGAGCTGCCGCTTGAACCTTGGTCATAACGCAGATAATCGGTTTCTATGCTTGCGCTGTCATCCCAGCTTTCATCAGCCTGCATATCGCCGGAAAAATTTTCACTATCCCCAAAATCAGCTTCCCGTGGTTCGCCATCATTATTGGAATCAATTTTTTCAGTTGCTTGCTCATTTATTTGATTATCATCAGTTTCTTCCTGCGAGAGGAAAGGATTTTCTTCTAATGCCTGTTCAACGAATTCCCGCAATTCCAGAGAATTACATTGAAGCAGTTTAATAGATTGCTGCAAAGCCTGCGTCATTACCAACGATTGACCTTGGCGGAGTTCTAGTTTAGGAGCATTCATAATTATTTCTGCAATAAATTATTATTCAAAGAGATATTATTTAATATCATTTTTTATATGCTGCTTACTACAGATTTTTTTATTCTTATTTTGTATTAGGAATTGACGTAATCTAGTTCCAAATGAATGGTAATATGATATGCAGTGAAGTGCCTTTACCAAGGGTGGATTTAACCATAATGTTACCACCGAGTTTTTCCACCTCAGCTTTTACAGCGCTCATGCCGACACCTCTTCCTGATAGCTCGGATACTTCATCTTTGCTGGATAGGTTATCGTCAAAAATATGCTGGATGATTTCTTCATCACTCATCGTCGCAAGAATTGCACTATCAATTTTTCCTGCCAGTTTATTACGTATAACATCCGTGTCTATTCCGTTGCCGTCGTCGGTAATTGTAATATTAAATTTATCACCGACTTTCTCATTATGTATGGTTATATATCCTTTTGGCAATTTACCGAATTGTTTGCGCACATCTGGTTCATCAATAGCGTGGTCTATAATATTGCGGGCAACATGTACCAATGATGTAGTAAAATTTTCATATTTTTCCGGCAGTACTACAAAATTTTCACCAAGAAATAATGAGTTGTTGACCATTTTGCCAGATCTGTCGGCTAACTCTTGCAATTGCATATCAAAATTGGCAAAAAGTTCGCGAATAGGAACAGCTATTAATTCTTGTAGCAATATAAGGGAAATTTCATCAGGTGTAATTCCGCTTTCCAGTTTCTTTTTAATATCCTGTGCGAATCCCAGAATTTTTTTAGTTTGGATATTTACAGTATTTCCCGCGCTTTCAAAATCACTGCCCAATACTTCTTTAGCTAATTGCAGGCTGCTGTTGAAGTTTTCGTTGAGCTTGTAGTAGTAATTAAGAAGCAGATCCTGAGCTTCTTTATGGGTGTTTATATAGTTTAATTCAGTTTCTATGTCATGCAGAATTTTGGTAAGGTTATCTAAGTGAAAGGTGCCAGATAATCCTTTCATGGTGTGAACATCACGCTTGAATTGCTCTAGGTCAAAATCAATGCAGTCATCATCTATCAAATCACTTTCCATGAAAATATTACGGAACTGGCTGATAAAGCGCAGGAAGTAATTACGGTTACGGGCAATGCGCAGGGTTCGCAAAGCGCGACTCTCATTCTCAGCCATCCTGCTTTTAGCCTGTTGTTCTTTAGTTGCGTCTATTGCGATAACTAGAACATTTTTAAGTTTACCGTTGGTATCAAAAAGGGGTTTATATTCCAGTTTTATGTAAAGCCCTTCGGAATGTGGGTATGAGGCAGGGGCGATTTCTGCTAAATCTTCGAAAGTTAGAGCAACATTACCTGCAAATACCATGTTTATCCAGTCTAGTACGCTTTTGCGTTCACCGTCACTTACTTTAAGTACGTCAGCTATATGTTTGCCGGCAGGATCAGTTTCCAGCAAAATTGTGCTGGCTTTTGAATATACTGGGGAGCAGATTCCATCCTTATTAAAAAATAATAGACCTTGCCCAAAACCATCAAGCATTGCTTTAATCGTTACATTCAAACTCTCTAGCTCATTATTTGCTTGATCCAGTTCTTCGCCGCCTAAAACTAGATTATGCGTATTAAATTTGGCTTTACTTTCATAATGAAGATAAGATTCTTCTATCGCATCAAAAAATTTAGGAAATTCTTTTAGGAATTCAGCATATTCTTGAAATTGCTCATGTTTTCTTAATTCTTGGCAAAGTAATTCAAGTTTACCCTTTGCATCTGGTTCTTTCAGGATATTTTCAAACTGCTGTTTTAATTTTGATGATAATGCCTGCATTTGGTTATTTATTCTTTTTTTCTAACGAGAATAGATTGATAAAAAATCCATTCCCATTGCTTGTTGAGAAATGCATATTTATTTCATCAGGCAGATTTTTGAATTTATCGCTATTTTCAATTGGTTGTGGAATATCCATGTTGAATTTATAGCCATTTCCATTAAGTACGGCTTTTATACGGCAGCAAACAATATTTGCAATTTCACATGCTGCATCGTTATAAGGAGTCAAATCATGGATGGCTTCTCCAGAATATGTTTCATCAACTAGTTTGTATAAGAGGTCAGCATCAAAATGGAAGCACATAAACATGTCCATTCCCTCCTGTTGCATCCTAACCTCGCAAAGACAATATTTCCCAGACTCATTAGTAATTTTTTCATTATCAGCGTTTACGCTAACACCAAAATAATTATTGAAGACTTCGCGTATCACCAGCTCCATGCTGCCGACAACTTTATTTTTCAGTGAAGGATCAATAGCAATAGGATTATGCATTACTTACATCCTTTTGTTCACTTAACCATCTGGTTATAACGGTCATTTTTTCTACTAAAGCATGCTGAGAAATAGGTTTCACTACATAAGATGTCACGCCAGCATGAATTGCTTCTACTACTTTTTGTTTTTCGCATTCTCCGGTTAGCATAACAAATGCCATTTTATCCAGATTCCTGTTGTCACGGCAGATTTTTAGAAGTTCCATTCCATCCATTACCGGCATTTTCATATCAATGAATGCTACATCGTAAGGAGCGTTTTCTGATAATTTTGCCTCAATTTTTTCTAAAGCATCTTTGCCATTAATAGCAGAATCTACATTATGGTAGCCCAATTCATTAAGATATTGTGTTAAAACCTTACGCATTAGCATGTGGTCATCTACAACAATAAAATTCAATTCATCCACCATAATTACTCCAAATCATAAATTTTTATATTAAACATAGTAATGATATGCAAGCATTGCTAAAAAACGGTTAATAATCAGGGTTTTTTATAATTATGTGGCTTTAGCAATGAACAGAGATATTGTTTTGTTATTGTCAGATAAAAAAAAATCGTTTAATCCCTACCGTCTGGCAATTAACAATTAACTGGATAAATAACTGGAATCATGAAATTAATAGTACAGAAATTTGGTGGGACTTCGGTAGGAAATATAGAGCGTATCCGGAATGTTGCCACAAAAGTTAAGAAAGAGTTAGATAGAGGCAATAAAGTGGCGGTTGTGGTTTCTGCCATGTCCGGTGTTACCAATCAATTGGTTGCCTATGTAAACGAGCTTTCCCCGCTTTCTACGCCGCAGGCATGGGCGGAATATGATCAGGTGGTTTCGTCAGGTGAACAGGTAACCAGTGGATTACTGGCGTTATGTTTGAATGAAATGGGAGTTCCAGCCCGCTCTTATTCTGGGTGGCAGATTCCGCTTAAAACTGATGCAGCTCATGGTAAGGCACGGATAGAATCTATAGATGCGGCTTCTATGCTAGAAGAAATTAGTAGTGGAAAAGTTGTGGTGGTAGCCGGTTTTCAAGGAATAGATGAAAATGGTCGTGTATCAACCTTAGGTCGTGGCGGTTCTGATACTTCGGCTGTAGCACTGGCTGCAGCTCTTAAAGCGGACAGATGTGATATTTATACTGATGTGGATGGTGTTTTTACAACTGATCCGCGGATTGTGAGTAATGCCCGTAAATTAGATAAGGTTGCTTATGAGGAAATGCTGGAAATGGCATCGCTTGGAGCTAAGGTTCTGCAAACCCGTTCAGTAGAAATGGCGATGAACCATAACGTGATAGTGCAGGTGCTTAACAGCTTTAATGACACTAAAGGAACATTACTGGTAAAAGAGGAGGATATTGTGGAACAGAAACGTATAACAGGGATTGCTTATTCGCGGGATGATGCTCGTATATCGCTCACAGAAATTGCCAATATACCGGGAATGTCAGCGGCATTATTTGCGCCTCTTGCGCAGGCTGGGATCAATGTTGATATGATTGTGCAGAACGTAACCGAAGGTGGTAAATCCACTGATATTACTTTTACTGTGCCAAAAGTGGATGTTGATAATGCTATAGCAGTAGTAGAAAAACTGCGTGATAAACTACAATATAAATCCCTGCACGCCGATAAACATGTTGCTAAAATTTCTATAGTAGGGGTGGGAATGCGCAGCCACACAGGTATTGCACAAACTATGTTTGAAGCATTGGCAGAAAAAAATATCAATATATCGGTAATTTCCACCTCGGAAATAAAAATAAGCGTGCTGATTGCCGAAGAATATACTGAGCTGGCAGTACGCTCTTTGCATGCAGCCTTTGAGTTGGAGAAAGCATAATGGTAAATTCACAACTCAAATCTCTCTGGCAGCGTGGTACAGAATTCTTAGGCACTAAATACGCAATCATGGGCGGGGCTATGTCTTGGGTGTCTGAACGAAATCTTGTTTCCTCCCTCTCTAATTCGGGAGCTTTTGGGGTTATTGCTTGCGGCTCCATGTCACCTGAACTTTTGGAAAAAGAAATAGCGGAAACTAAAAAACTTACTAATAAGCCATTTGGTGTAAACCTTATCATAATGCATCCGCAGCTTGCGGAATTGGTCGCGGTATGTGGACGCCAGCAGGTAACCCATGTGGTTCTGGCGGGTGGAATTCCAAGCGGTGATACAATCAAATCAATTAAAGAATTTGGCGGTAAAGTTATTGGTTTTGCTCCTTCGGCGATTATCGGTCGTAAATTAGTGCGTAGCGGTGTTGATGCTTTGGTGATTGAAGGTTCGGAAGCTGGTGGGCATATAGGGCCTGTTTCTACTTCAGTACTTGCGCAGGAAATTTTGCCTCATATTAAGGAAGTTCCGGTTTTTGTGGCAGGCGGCATCGGGCGCGGTGAAGTAATAACCGGATACTTGGAAATGGGAGCATCCGGTGTCCAGCTTGGTACACGTTTTGTTTGCGCGGATGAATCTATCGCTCACCCAAAATTCAAGGAGGCATTTATTCGTGCTCAGGCTCGGGATGCTATGCCGTCAGTGCAGATAGATCCTGATTTTCCAGTTATCCCAGTACGTGCTTTGATAAATAAAGCCACTGATGCTTTTGCCCGTTGTCAGCATGAAGTTATATCTGAATTTCGGTCAGGAAATCTGGATAAAAAAGAAGCACAGCTTAAAATAGAGCATTTTTGGGCAGGTGCGCTTAAAAAAGCGGTGATAGATGGTGATATTGAAAATGGTTCGGTAATGGCTGGGCAAAGTGTAGGAATGGTTACAAAAATTGAACCGATGCAAGCGATAGTTGACGAGTTGATAACTCAGGCAGAAGCGCATATTGAACCTTGTAAAGCTGCTTAAAGAAAATATAATAAAAAATACTTTTCATTTTAGAGTGGTTGGTTGTAATTAATTATTCATGACCCCATTATATTATAATGAAATTGGCAGATTGCTAAAAGAAACCAGAGAGGATTTGCGCCTGACTTTGCATGAAACCTCTACGGCTTTACATATTCGCGCCCATTATTTGCAGGCTCTTGAAGAAGGTACATTGGGCGATCTTCCGGGAGCTGCTTATGTTCGTGGTTACTTACAGTCATACGCTATTTTCCTGCATCTGGACAAAGATGAAATACTCCGGCGTTTTGAGAGGATTGAAGATGATCTGCCGCATAAAGGATTGTTTTTTCCGCAGGTATTTAGTAAAGATAAGCACCCTTCTTACCTTTTTATATGGGGAGGTGCAGGTATTGCATTTGTTGCCTATTTATTATGGTTCTTTTTATTTAATCCGGAAATTGTCGCACTGACTGTAGTAACGCCTCCACCTAATAGGGAGCGTACATATGAGGTGTCATCAAATTTCTCGGTTCTGAAACTTTCTTGCGCTACAGTAAGAATTCAGCTATATCCGCCTTGTCATCGTGTGGATAACGGTAGGTTTATAAAGAAACCTTTATTGCCTGCACATCGTAAGATAAAATCAATTATGGAATTAGCGAAATAACAGTGTTTCCAACCCGCCGTATATCCCACAAAGTTTTTATAGGTCATGTTCCGGTAGGCAGTGATTCTCCTGTCATGGTGCAATCAATGACCAATACCGATACAGCAGATGTAGAATCAACAGCAGCACAGATATATGATCTGGCGCAGGCAGGATCGGAAGTGGTACGGATTACAGTAAATAACGAATCCTCCGCGCAGGCAGTACCTTTTATTCGGGAAAAATTAAATGCTTTGGGCTGCGATGTTCCTCTGGTTGGTGATTTCCATTATAACGGGCATACGCTCCTAAAAAATTTTCCTGACATGGCTCAGGCTTTGGCCAAATATCGTATAAATCCCGGCAATGTTGGTTTTGGGCAGAAGCAGGATATGCAATTTTCACAGATGGTAGAATCTGCCATAAAATACCAAAAACCAGTCCGTATCGGGGTGAATTGGGGAAGTCTTGACCAGCAGATGCTAGCGGCAGTGATGGATGAAAATGCTGTGAGTGCTGCTCCAAAAGAAGCGGATGCAGTAGCTCGGGAAGCGTTGGTTCGCTCAGCATTGGAAAGCGCGAAGAGGGCGGAGGAAATTGGTCTTGCTTCCGATAAGATTTTGCTGTCCTGTAAAGTAAGCAGAGTACAGGATTTGATATTGGTATATCGGGATTTGGCGCAGCGTTGCGAGTATCCGCTGCATTTAGGTCTTACTGAGGCTGGTATGGGTTCCAAAGGAATAGTGGCATCCACTGCTGCCCTTGCTGTGCTGCTTCAAGAAGGGATTGGCAATACAATCCGCATTTCTCTAACACCAGAGCCAAATGGGGATAGGACACAGGAAGTTCGGGTGGCACAGGAAATATTACAAAGCATGGGCTTTCGTGCTTTTACCCCGCAGGTTGCTGCTTGCCCAGGTTGTGGGCGTACTACCAGTACGGTGTTTCAGGAATTAGCGGATAAAATCCAAACCTATCTACGTACACAAATGCCGATCTGGAAAAATAAATATCATGGCGTAGAAAATATGAATGTGGCGGTTATGGGCTGCATAGTAAATGGACCGGGTGAAAGTAAACACGCCAATATTGGTATCAGCCTGCCGGGTACGGGTGAACAGCCAGCTGCCCCTGTGTTTATTGACGGCAGTAAGGCCGCAACCTTGCGTGGAGATAATATTGCTGAGGAATTTCAGGCTCTTGTAGAAGAGTATGTGCGTGGGAAATATGGTACATAAAATTCATACGGAGTTTATGTTGTTTTTTACCATTATTGTTATGGCGGTTCTTGCTTTTATCCGTGAAGTAATATTTTTCCCGATACCCGATTTAATTCCCAATCCCGATACGGCGTGGCTTATATATGCCGCCAAAAGATTTTTGGAGGGGCAGAAATTATATGTTGATATTCTGGAAACCAACCCTCCGCTTATTATATGGATAAGTACACTGCCGGTAATGTTGGGAAATTTATTACACATATCGTCTTTCCAGATTTTCTCTTTTTTGGTAACAATACTCAATCTATGCTCTATTTTTTTAATAGCCGTGCTTATTCGTAAACAGGTCTTTTTTTCCGATAAAATTAATTATAGCGTTGTAATATTATATATTTCCTTTGCTTTATTTCTTATGTCACCGGCAGTTTACGGTCAGCGGGAATTGTTATTTATAGCTCTGGTATTACCGTATCTTTTTTTATCTTTGTCATCCATTATCCGACGTCCATTATCGGTTCTAGTAATTTTTATGGCGGCTATTGGTTTTGCTATAAAACCATTTTTTATGCTATTGTGGGGATTAAACGAACTGCATATAGCCGTAGAAAAACGTAGATTTCGCACTATTTTTGCATGGCATAACTGGTTTATAGGTGCTGTACAAATTACGTATTTTACCTCAATTTATTATTTTACACCGGAATATATCACCGAAATATTGCCGGTTTTGCAGGTTACATACTTTACTTTTAATTCACCTTTAGAAAATCTTTTAAGCCCAATCATAAAAATCGCGGGGGCGGCCATAGCAGTAGTATTTCTTGCTAAGCTTAAAGGTGAGTATTTACGTATTGTTCTTAGAATGTCAGTCTGGTTGTTTGCCTGTATTGGTTTAATAATTGTGCAGCGTAAGGAATGGATAAACCATTTATACCCCATGACTTTTATGACGTTACTGATTATTTCTATAGTTTTGCTTTACCTTATAAAAGAATGGAAAAGTTTGAATCTTGATATCGGATACCAAAAATTTATCGCATTGTGTGTTTCGGTAAGCCTGCTGGTCGCTGCAGTTTACCTAGATAGTGTTTTTACCCATAATATGTTTGTAAAGCCGTCAAAATTAAGTGAAAAACTGTTGATTGAGCTAGAAACGAAAGCAAAGGGTAGGTATATTTATCCGCTTGCTAACAATATCCAGCCTGCTTTTCCTGTTTTTTCTTTGTCAGGTGCAGTTTTTCATGGTGGATTCCATCAGCTCTGGCCGGTTATGGGGTTGCTAGTCCGCGAACAGCAGGGAGATAATAGTGAAGAATTTTTAGCAGCGAAGAAATGGTTTATTGACAAAATTGTTAGAGATTTTACAAACTATCCGCCATATTTGGTTATAGTGGATGATAATGTGAATATGGAAATTGTT
>CAUJIB010000079.1 GCA_963205245.1 Pseudomonadota bacterium | reverse complement strand
AAAATAAATTATCTGTATTTTAGCTATAATGCACTATTAGATTCACGCCCGTAAACAGCCCGTACCACAACTATTACAAACATAAGCCCACCGATAATAGCCAGCACGCCGCCAAGCCCCATAAAGCCCATAGCAGCTTTGATGTCAGGAGCAAGCTCTACTCCACCACCGCAGGGCGTTTTACGTTGCAGCCCCCCATATCCACCGGAATAAGCAAGACCGGAAATATGCATTAACTGCCCAAAACCATAAACTATAGGCTGCCAGAATGCTAATTTCCAACCACTCACATTTCTATAACGGAAATAAGGAAGCATTAAATAGGAAATCCCCATAAAAGCTAGTGTTACGCCCACGATTGAGCCGTGATAATGGGCGGGTATAACGATATTCTGCCCCCTGATCAAACTGCCCAGAAAACCACCATATAGAAACAATATAACTGACATGAGCAAGGACGCCCATAAAGCACGGTTTAGACCTTTGCGCTCGCTACGCGCCTGCCATAATACCGGAATTATAAACAACGCTAAAATAGCCGGCGCAATTCCGCCCGCCACAATCATTCCCCGCGTAAAGAAATCACGATACTCAGAAGAAGTGACCTCAAATAAAAAATACGGGATCGGGGTGGCAATGGCAGTCAGCAAACCAACCGTAAAAAGGGAATATAGCAAAATTTTCGGTAATGAGAATTCCGGTTTTAAGGCAACCGCAAGAAGCAGCCAACATACCAATAAAATCTGGATATGTACAAATTGCAATACATGACCACCTCCCCAAAAACCTAACTCATAAAATTGCTGCCCGTCAATTTGTGGCGGAAGCAGCTTAAATGACCAGATAAAGGCAAAAATTGCAAAAATTGCGATTATTCCACTACTGAGCACTGCAAAGCGCAAAACTGGTGGTAAAATATTATTTTGTACCTTTTCCGCTACAAATAAACGGGCGAGCATCAAACCCACACCACATAATAATAATGATAATCCTATAAAAAACAATGGGCTGGTTATTACCGGGATATAATTGCTCATCACCCCTTCCCCATCAGGATCAACAGGAGAAAGGGAAATAAAAATCATCCCAAAAATAAAACAAAACTGTGCGCCACGCCTTATATAAGGAATTGGTGCTGCCGTATTATCGCTAAGAATACTCCAAAACATACAGGCTATGGATAAAAACCACACCAGAACCGATAAATCTACATGCACCACCAAAGCTTCACGGAATAATTTCAGGAAAAACGGCATATCGCAGAATCCAGGGGTACGGGCAGTAACCAGCACCAGAGAGAAAAATCCGGCAATAGCAAGCGAAAGCACACCTATCAGAAGCCATCTGCGTGAAATATTGGAAAAATTCAGGTTTGTAAAAAAAAGATTAGGGTTTTTCATTCTTTGCAATTGAAAATAGGGTGAAAATGCTTATAAGTATAGGCTGTATAATACAGCATTATAGCCATAAAAATACAAGTAGGAAATATCGGGAAAATTATGTTAGAAAAGCCAATTACACGCGATAAACGCGCGATATTAATATGGCTTATGTTCTGCGTACAGCTCATTGCCCTTGTTGTCCTGATAGGTGGCTATACGCGCCTTTCCGGATCAGGTCTTTCCATAACACAGTGGAAACCTATACATGGGATTATCCCGCCTCTTAATGAGGCAGAATGGCTGGAAGAATTTGCAGGCTACCAAACAACGCCACAATATAGGTTAATCAATGGTGATATGTCTATTTCCGGCTTCAAGGCCATATTCTGGCCGGAATATATACACCGCCTGCTCGGTCGCCTTATAGGGATTAGCTTTGCTTTGCCATTACTAATTTTTGCTTTACGAAAAAGCATTACCGGAAAACTCCTGCGAAGGATGATTGTAATATTAGCGCTGGGTGGCCTGCAGGGCGGAATTGGCTGGATAATGGTGAAAAGCGGATTGCAGGATGCACCTTATGTAAGCCATACTAAACTGGCACTGCATCTTTCATTAGCATTTAGCATATTCGCAATGATTATCTGGACAGTTTTTGATATAGCCGACTTTAAGAAGCCTGATAAGCAAAACTATGTAAAACTGAGGATAAACAATAAAAATCACCTAACCCTATATAAAATCTGGTTCGCCGCATTATGTGTACAAATTATATTTGGGGCATTTATGGCGGGATTGCACGCTGGGCTTGTTTATAATACATGGCCAACCATGAATGGTGAATTTATCCCAGATGAGTTGTTTAATTCACCACATAATGATGCAATATCACTAGCTGCAAAAGCCAATCATATGCTGCAAAATATTACTTTTATTCAATTCATCCACCGTAGCCTAGCGATTTTGCTGTCATTTGGCTTTTTATTTTGGTGGTATTTACACAAAGAATATATTAGAATCAACAATCTAGGCAAGGGGTGTGCGCTGGTTTCAGTAATAATTTTTACTCAGTTTATATTAGGGGTTATTACATTACTCTACCATGTACCATTACCAATTGCTCTGGCTCACCACTTTACTGCCTTAATTCTATGGTTTGCTTCAATATACCTACTTTACAGTTTAAGTTATTATAATAAAAATATAAAACAACTTGAGTTAGTTAAATGACTAGTAAAATAATAAATTACGAAGAACTATTCAAACAAAGTATAGAACGCTTGAAACATGAGGGTAGATACCGGATTTTTAACGATTTAGAGCGTAAAGCAGGCTCCTTCCCTATGGCTAAAAGCCATATTACCGGAAAAACAGTAACCATATGGTGTAGCAATGATTATTTAGGAATGGGACAACATCCTAAAGTTATATCAGCCATGTCAGAAGCAATCGGCCGTTTCGGTGCAGGTGCAGGAGGAACCCGTAATATTTCTGGCACACATCACACTATAGTAATGCTGGAAGAAACTTTGGCAAAACTACATCAAAAAGAATCTTCTCTGGTTATGACATCGGGTTATGTAACCAATGAAGCTGCACTTTCAACATTATGCTCTATTCTCCCTAACTGTATAATTTTTTCTGATGCTTATAACCACGCCTCCATGATCCATGGCATGAAAAGTAGCAAAGCTGAAAAACATATCTTCCGCCATAACGATGTTGCACATCTTGAGGAGTTACTAAAAGCTGCGGATCCAAACCGCCCTAAAGTTATAGCTTTTGAATCAGTTTATTCAATGGACGGCGATATTTCACCAATCAAAGAAATATGTGACCTTGCCGATAAATATAATGCACTTACCTATCTTGATGAAGTGCATGCGGTAGGAATGTATGGTGAACATGGGGCGGGAATTGCCGAGCGCGAAGGACTGATGCACCGTCTTTCTATTATCCAAGGAACTTTAGGCAAAGCTTTCGGTATAATGGGTGGATATATCGCCGGTTCAAATAATATTATAGATATGATCCGTTCTTATGCTTCCGGTTTTATTTTTACTACTTCCATTCCTCCAGCCCTAGCAGCAGGAGCTAATGCCAGTATCAACCACCTGATGGAAAGTGATGAAGAACGAAAACGCCAGCATTACAATGTTAAAATCCTAAAAGGTATGATGAAAAAAGCAGGCATTCCAGTAATGCCGACAGATAGCCATATTTTACCTGTATTGGTTGCTAATCCTGTTTTGTGTAAAAAAGCCTCTGATATGCTGCTTAACCAGTTTGATATTTACGTACAGCCTATCAATTACCCGACAGTACCACGCGGGACAGAGCGTCTGCGTATTACGCCAACACCAAACCATACACATGAAATGATGTTCGAACTTACCCGTGCATTGGTTTGGGTTTTTGAGCGCCTAGGAATTAAACCTGATATGGAATCACTGGTAAAAGCCGCTTAAGTTACCTAAGCCCGATACAGCGCACCGCCAGTAACAGCACGGATTACACCTGTAGTGGTAGGAAGTGAAAGCGGCAGCTTTTTAAGCGAACGCACAGCCAAAAATGCAAAAGCCTGCGCTTCTAGAGAGTCACCTTTCCACCCTAATGATTCCACTGGATAAACATGATTAAAACGACGGCGCAATGACTGCATGATAGCAGGATTCAAACGCCCTCCGCCACTTACAAACCAATGTTTCGCAGCTTTAGGGAAAAAAGCTGCTCCCGCTTCAATAGCAGCAGTTGTAAATTCTGTAAGGGTTGCAGCACCATCTTCTGCCGATAAATGCTCTAAAGATTCAAAAGTAAAATAGTTTCTATCCAGCGATTTTGGTGGATGCTTAGCAAAAAACCAGTCTTTAAGCATCGCTTCCAATAAATTGTTATCCGCTTTGCCGGAAAGTGCTAATTTACCGTCTAAATCAATATGTTTTTCAGTATGCTTGAATGCCCATTCATTAAGCAAAACATTACCTGTTCCTGTATCAAAAGCTAGAATATCGAACGCCATCAACTCATGCGCCGAGGTCTCTGAACGTCCTATCCAAGTTACGTTAGCTATCCCGCCTATATTCAGGATCGCGACCGGTAAATCCATATGCCTTGCCAAGGCTGCATGATATAAAGGCACAAGCGGTGCACCCTGCCCGCCAGCGGCTATATCACGCCTACGGAAATCACAAACCACATCAATTCTGGTTTTTTCTGCTAGAAGAGCCCCATTGCCAATCTGCCAAGTCAGGCTTTCATCTGGCCTATGTGAAACTGTTTGCCCGTGAAAGCCAATTACTTCCACCTCTTTATGGCTTAAATTAGCATGTTTTAAGAGGGCATGAACCACTTCTGCATGTTTCATGGTCATATTTTGCTCCGCCAGCAACATATCGCCACGCCCATAAACAGCCTCACGAAGAGTAATCTTCTCTTTTTCACTATAAGGAACTGTTATTGAATCGCCAAATTCATAAATATGCTCACCATCTGTACGAATCAGAGCTGCATCAATACCATCAAGCGATGTACCACTCATCAGCCCCAAAGACCATTTTATTGCTTCTTGTTTGCTCATTGCATAAACCTGCTATACAATTCTATTATAACCATATATTATACTTCCATTATAACTGTAATCTACTTAATAAAGTGATAATTTTTTATGAGCAAAACCGAAACTGTTAAATTTAGTTCTGAATTCTTACAAATAATGCAGGAACGTGGATTTATTCATCAATGCACTGATGCACAAGCCCTTGATAAAAAAATGAAAAAGGGGCGAGTTTCAAGTTATATAGGCTTTGATACAACTGCCCCCAGCCTGCACGTCGGCAGCCTTATCCAGATTATGATTTTGCGCTGGCTACAAAAAACAGGGCATAAGCCGATTGTACTACTTGGCGGAGGAACCAGCCGTGTGGGAGACCCTTCAGGAAAAGACGAAGCCCGTAAAATGCTTTCTGATGCTGATGTTACCAAGAATCTGGAATCTATACAGAAACTTCTTGGACAATTTATAAAATTCGGGGTGGAAGAGAATGACGCTATCCTAGTAAATAATGCATTATGGCTGGACAAGCTAAATTACATAGATTTTTTGCGCAATTATGGAAAATATTTCTCTGTAAACCGGATGTTAACACAAGATAGCGTAAAAATGCGGCTAGAACGCGAACAAAATCTAAGCTTTCTAGAATTTAACTATATGATATTACAGGCGTATGATTTTGTTGAACTTAATACGCGCTACGGCTGCACCCTACAAATTGGTGGTTCTGACCAATGGGGAAACATCATAATGGGCATAGATTTGGGACGAAAAATAGACGCGGAAAAACGCTTCCAACCAATTAATATTGAGCAGTCCAAGGAACATATACTAAGAGTGCTTGAAGTTCAGCCGATGATAAAATCTTCACGAACCAACCCAAGTGATTACACGCAGGAAGCATTCATGAATTTTATGAATGA
>CAUJIB010000078.1 GCA_963205245.1 Pseudomonadota bacterium | reverse complement strand
AGGTCTTGCTACCATCGCTATCATCGTTATCGGTATCGGTGCTTTGATGGGTAAAGTATCTTGGGGTATGGCTATTATCGTTGGTCTTGGTATTTCCATCATCTTCGGTGCTGGTGCTCTAGTAACCGCTCTAAACGCTGGCGGTGACGGTTGTGGTGCTTAATAGCTAGTTATTACCGTAAAAACCCTGCCAATGTCGCCATTGGCAGGGTTTTTTTATGCCAATATTTCCATTGCCGCCTTACAATCTTTATGAATCTGCTCCTTTAGCATATCTATAGAAGAAAATTTTAGCTCTGGGCGGATAAAATCTACAAATTCTACATACAATCTTTTCCCGTACAAATCCTGCTCTAAATCAAATACATGCACTTCCAACAAAGGTGAATTTATACCAAAAGTTGGCTTCACCCCAATATTGGCAACACCATTATAAATTAGATTATCAATTCCTACCAGTACAGCATACACACCATAACAAGGGATAAACAGCTTACCAAAAACAATATTAGCCGTAGGGAATCCCAGCCTAGACCCCCTGCCCTCACCATGTCTGACATGACCGCTAATATGATAATGTTTAGACAGCAGATGATTTATTTTTTTTATTTCACCATTTTTAAGTGCCGAACGAATAGCACTGGAAGATATAGAGTTACCATCCATTCCTAAAGAATGTTGGCAAGCCACATATTCAAAATTATATATAGATGCAAATTTAGATAATAAATTTTTATCCCCTTGCCTATCTTTGCCAAAACAGAAATTTTCTCCTGTAACAACATATTTTGCCTGCAATTTATCAACCAATACATCTTTTATAAATTTATCTGCGCTCAAATCAATAAGCTGCTTATTAAAGCGCGCTAAAAATACACAATCAACACCTAGTGATTTTATGGTCATTAATTTACTGCGTAAGCTATAAATCCTTAAAGCCTCACCATTTTTATTTTTAGAAAAAAATTCGCGGGGATGCGGCTCAAAAGTCATAAGCGCAAGTGGAATATTTTCTGCCTTAGATATAGATTTTGCCTTAGATATGATTGCCCGATGCCCAAGATGCAAACCGTCAAAATTACCAAGAGTTACGACTGCCCCCTGATATTCCTTAGGAATCACAGCTAAATCACGAAAAATTTTCACTTTCTATCCGTCTATACAGGCTCAGCTTTAGACTCCGTTATAGAGCGTAAATTAAGGTAAATAAGGGCAGGAGCAGATATATAAATTGATGAATAAGTACCAATAATCACCCCAAATACCATAGCCGCAGAAAAAGCCCTTATCACTTCACCACCGAATATCAATAAGGCGATTGATGCCAGCAAGGTAGTAGAAGCTGTAAGAACCGTACGCGATAAAGTTTCATTTATACTCACATTTAATAAATCAGAAACCGCCATTTTTTTGAAACGGCGCATATTTTCACGAATACGATCATAGATTACCACCGAGTCATTAATAGAATACCCCACAATTGTAAGGATCGCAGCAATGGCGGTCAGCCCAAATTCAAGTTGGGTAAGTGCAAAAAACCCTGTAATCATTATACTGTCATGGACAAGTGCTAAAATCGCCCCAACCCCATATTGCCATTCAAAACGAAACCATACATAAAGCATAATACAGGCAAAAGCTAGTAATACAGCCATAACGCCAGACTTAATCAATTCCTGACCTACTGTTGGCCCTACATAATCAATTTTACGGTAATCAATCTTACTGCTTACATGCTCTGCAAGCAAAGTTTTTACCTTATTTACGATAGCTGATTGATCATCATTTTCTGAAACCTGAATACGGATCATCACATCGCGCCCTGCCGTAATATCACCAATATTTTGCAGGGATATTTCACCAAAACCCTGATGCCCTAAAGTTTCACGCAGCTTAGCCAAATCTGCCGGCTCTTCAGTATTGATTTCCATCAAGATACCGCCGGTAAAATCAATCCCGAGGTTAAGTCCTTTACCAAATAACAAACCAAGTGATGCTAAAGTAAGGAAAATAGAGATAACAAAGCCAACCCAACGTTTGCCCATAAAATCAAAATTTGGCTTATGCGAAAAAAGTTTAAGTGTCATTTTAGAAATCCTTTATTAAACAGCCTCAACTGCGACTATTTCTGGAATATAATGCTTCAGCATATTTTCAATGCCATTTTTTAGGGTAATAGTAGAACTCGGGCAACCGGAACAAGAACCATGCAACTCAAGCTTTACAATACCGTCTTCAAAACCGTGAAAAATAATATCCCCACCGTCCTGTGCTACAGCAGGACGTACGCGGCTGTCAATCAACTCACGAATTTGTTTTACAATTTCGCTATCATCTTCACCAGCACTGCCGCTATTTATTTTTGCTTCCTGCTTGGAAGAAAGCATAACCGGCTTTTTCGCCACAAAAAAATCCATTATGGAAGCAAGTAACGGAGCTTTAAGAATATCCCACTGACTTTGTTCATCCTTAGTTACTGTAATAAAATCACTGCCTAAAAATACTGCTGTAACACCGTCTATCGCAAATAATTCCATAGCAAGAGGTGAAATCGTTGCATCTTCCGGATTTGTAAAAAATGCCGTGCCGGATTCTAAAACTTGAACACCTGGAATAAATTTAAGGGTAAGTGGATTAGGAGTGGATTCAGTTTGAATAAACATAATTTTACTTTTCTTATTTTAATAAATGACACCAGTAATATATGCTTTATTTGTGGAAATTCAATTGCTATTGTGCTATAGACACATTTCCTAAAATATTATTTTCTAAAAATACGATTATGAAAAAATTTATTATCACCACTAGCATTTTAACATCTTGCTTAATAATGAATTTTAGCTGTATGGCCGCAACTTCCAACGACATAGTTCTAAGCTCAGACAGCATCGACAATAATAAACCGATTCCTAAAAAGTTTGCTTATTGCGCAAGCGATGGAAAAGGAAAAACGAAAGATAGCGATAATATCAGCCCGCAACTTTCATGGTCAAAAGCTCCTTCAGAAACCAAATCTTTTGCTTTAGTAGTGGTTGACCCTGATGTGCCAGCTAAATTTGATAATGCCAATAAAGATGGCAAAGTTATTGCTGAAAATTTCCCGCGTCAGAATTTCTATCACTGGGTTATGGTAAATATTCCAGCAAATACTACCGAAATAGCTGAAGGAAAAGGTAAAGATAAAAATATAGGTATTGCACTTGTCAATGATTTTGCCGGTGGTAAAAATTCACCAAAATTCGTTGGTTATGATGGTCCTTGCCCGCCATGGAATGATGTCCGCCTACATCATTATCACTTCACCATTTACGCTCTTGATGTAGAAACTATAAAAACCTCTAAAAATTCAAGTAGCAGAGAAATAGTAAAAGAAATAGAGAAACACATGATTGCCAAAGGTGAATTAGTGGGCACATACAGCAATTTTACCAAAAAATAATGCAAAAAAAAACTATACTCTATTTTTTAAGTTTTTTAGCGTTCATTATAATTTTTGTAAGCGATCAATTGAGCAAATATTATATTTTGCAACAGTCTGAATTGGCAAATCATGGCATTATTGAAGTAACACCTTTTTTCAATATAGTTCTTACTTTTAATCGCGGCGTAAGTTTTGGAATGTTTGCCGGTCATAATCAGCCATTACTGCTTATCGCTATCGCCTGCGTTATTATTTTAGTTTTGCTATCATGGCTTAGAAAAAACACTTCACCTATGGTAGCTTTAGCTGTCGGTGCAATAATAGGCGGAGCAACCGGCAATGTCATAGACCGCATCCGTCACGGAGCGGTAGTGGATTTTCTAGACTTTTATATCAAAGGCCTGCATTGGCCAGCATTCAATATTGCTGACAGTTTTGTTTTCATAGGTGTTGTAGTTTTATGTGTTTATAGTATGTTCTTCGAAAAGAAAGATCAGCTTTAAGGATTTACCATATGAAAATATTTAGATTTTTGGCAACTTGCAGCCTTTTAACCCTTACTGCTTGCAGCGGAGGAACAGTTAAAGAAACCCTTGGTATTGGACAAAAAGCACCTGATGAATTCCGAGTTGTATCACGCCCACCACTTTCTGTGCCTCCGCAATTCAACCTGCGCCCACCCTCCAACAATGCGACGTCTCCAACCGTTATTCCCGCCGACAAACAAGCAAAATCAATCATAACCGGTTCTCAAGAAACAGTAAACGGTGACAGCCGCAGCGTTGACACTGCGGTTATACCTGTGGATTCCGCAGCACTCCCTTCTGCCACCACAGAGAAAAATAAAAAATCACAAAATATAGCCAATGAAAATAAAAGTGCTAGCGAATCACAATTCTTACAAAATATCGGCGTTGATAAAGCAGATCCTAAAGTACGTGATGACCTGACCCAACAAAAACTTGCAGAGCAAGAAACCCAAGAAGAGGACGGGTGGTGGAGCAAAGTTTCTAAAACCAATAGCAAAAAAGATACGCTGGTAGATGCTAAAAAAGAAGCAGAACGGATTAAAGCCAATAAAGCGAAAAATAAACCTGTAACTGAAGGTGAAACTCCGGACGTAAAAGACAAAGACCATGGAGTATTAGGCAATATTTTTGGATGGTAAGAACCATGTCTAAAAAAATTGTTATTCCTTATATAATATTTTCCTTTCTTTTTGTACCGCCACTTGCAGCGGCAAATGTTCCGGTAAGCGAAAATTTTACTCTAAAAAACGGCCTTGAGGTTATTGTTATACCTAACCACCGTGTCCCAGCGATTAACCATACTTTATGGTATTTCGTAGGTGCTGGTGATGACCCTACCGGCAAATCAGGGCTTGCGCACTACCATGAACATTCCATGTTTCTTGGTACACAAAAATATAAATCAGGTGAATACAGCACGATAATTGCTAAAAATGGCGGCGAACAGAATGCCTTTACCGGATATGATGCCACAGCCTACTTCATCAACATCTCAAAAGAAAATCTGCCTTTAGCCATGGAAATGGAAGCAGATAGAATGGGGACACTGAATGCATCTGATGAAGAGATGGAAAAAGAAAAACAGGTTATAATTGAAGAACGCCGGATGAGGGTAGACAATAATCCTAATGGCTTGCTGGCAGAACAAATCAATGCAACTCTGTTCCGCCATCATCCATACCATCTTCCTGTAATTGGCTGGCAGCATGAAATGGAAGGCCTAACTAAACAGGATGTTTTTGATTTCCATAAAAAATGGTATCACCCTAATAACGCTATATTAATTGTGGCAGGTGATGTTACAACCGCAGAAGTAAAAACCCTTGCAGAAAAATATTACGGCAACATCCCCAAAGCCGATATACCAAAACGGATATGGAATGATGAGCCTCCACAACGCACGGAAAGACGGCTTACCATGCGCCATCCTCAAGTAACCCAACCAGAAATATCGCGCACTTATATGGCATCAAGCCTTGCTTATGGAAATAAAGAGCAGGCTTTTCCTTTATTTGTGTTAGCGCAAGTTCTAGGCGGCGGTAAAACCAGCAAGCTATACCGCTCACTAGTAACCGAGCAAAAGATTGCTGCCGCAGTTGATGTAGATTATAACGGTATAACTAAAGGCCCAAGCGAATTCACCATAGAATTAGTTCCAGAGCAGGGAGTATCAACTGAAAAACTGGAAACCGCCATGGATAAAGAACTGGCTGATTTTCTTAAAAACGGACTTAATGATGAAGAACTTGATCGCGCAAAAACTCTTCTAAAAGCCGAAACTATTTTCGCTCGTGAAGGCTTATCTTCCATGGCAAATATTATGGGCTGGATAAGAATGATCGGTCTTAATTCAGATTATTTCACCAATTTTCCTAAATTAGTTGATGGTATCAGCAAACAAGCCGTGCTAAACGCAGCCAAAGACACTATTAAGCCTGAGCAATCAGTTACTGCCATATTGTTACCGGAAACAAAAGAGGCAAAAAATGCTAAATAATTATCGTCATACCCCTAACAATAAATGCCGGACAATATATACATTTATAACATTCTTTTTACTTGCTACCCCCCCTGCCCTAGCCACAAATGTACAAGAAATAAAAAGTAAAAATGGCATCACTGCATGGCTGGTAGAAGAACATTCACAACCCCTGATCTCAATAAACATTGCTTTTAGGGATAGCGGAATCGCTTATGATTATAACGGCAAACAAGGCAGAACTTCTATGGCTAACTCTATGCTGTTAGAAGGGGCAGGCAATATGGATTCCGAAGCTTTTGCCCGCGCATTGGAAACATATGCCATCAAACTTTCTTTTTCTGCCAATGAAGATAATTTTTATGCGAGCATGTATTCGCTTAGTGAACATAAGGAAAAAGCATTTTCTTATCTTAGTATGGCTCTATTACAACCACGCTTTGATGATAAAGCACTTGCCCGAGTAAAAAGACAAACAATACTTGCCATCAAACAACAACAGCAAAAACCCTATTACCGCCTAAGCAGGGGCTGGCAGGAAAGAATTTTTGCTACCCATCCTTATAGCCGAGATGAGTTAGGCACAGAAAAAACCGTAAATAATTTAAGCAAAAATGACTTACAGAATTTTGTAAAAAATTACCTGACACAGGAAAATATGGTTGTAAGTGTGGCAGGAGATATAACCTCCGAAGAATTGATAAATTTATTGGATAAAAACTTAAGTAGCCTTCCTGTAAAATATAATCCTGATGTCAAATTATCTGACATATCTCCACCGCAAGCCCATAAACAAATTGTTATTGAACAGGATATTCCACAAACAATTGTACATTTTGGGGTAGAAGGTCTGAAACGTAGCGATCCAGAATATATAACCGGATATGTAATGAATCATATTTTAGGAAGTGGCGACCTTACCTCCAGATTAAACACTGAAATCCGTGAAAAACGTGGACTTACATATTCTTCCTCAACATCTCTTTCTTTTATGCAGCATGCAGCTCTTTTTGAAGGGGGTTTTTCCACCCGTAATGACAAAGCCGGTGAGGCTATTAGCGTGTTAAAACGAACCATGGAAGAGCTAGCTGATAAAGGAACTAATGAGCAAGAACTTGCTGACGCGAAGCGTTACCTTACCGGATCTTTTGTAGTAAAACTTGATGATAATAGCAGTGTTGCTAATTTTCTTACGATGATGCAATTGCAACATCTGGGAATAGATTATATAAATAAGCGCAATGATCTTATTAATTCTGTCACCGTAGAGCAAATTAACAATATTGCCAAACGATTGATAAAACTTGATAAACTACAAATAATTATGGTAGGGAAACCTATCTTATCTAAAGAGGAAAAATGATGGTTTCATATAAGCAAATAACCAGTTATTGCATGCAGGATAAAATTGGGGTTCACGGTTTAAGCCCTGATGAAATACAAGCTATTATAACATCCCTTAAACTCGGATTTAATAAACTTAAAAATCGTGAGGTTTTAGGCGCGAATCCGATCATGGATATAACTTTCCGCACTGATGATTTTGAAACTCTGGAAACAATAGCGGAAACTGTACGCAAACGGTTTAACCATGTTGTAGTCATCGGTTCAGGCGGCTCAGGATTAAGTGGTGCAGCACTACTTGCCCTTGCCCCATGCCCATCTCCAACCTTTGATTTTCTGGATAATGTTGATCCCGACATGCTGGATGACATTCTTGCAAAAATCCAAATTGAAAATACTTATTTTATCATAATAAGCAAAAGCGGTTCAACTCTTGAAACATTAAGCCAATCCTATGTTCTCATTGAGCGTTTTAAGAAAAAAGTTGGTCGCACTGCTCTTCCTGTACAATTCATTATTATAACAGAACCTGATGAAGAAGGAAAAAATCCACTACGTCAACTCGCCCATGAATATAACATACGGGTTTTAGACCATGAGCAAAATATTGGTGGAAGATTTTCAATTTTGACTAATGTTGGCCTACTCCCAGCAATTATCGCTGGAATTGATATTAAAGCCCTACGCCGCGGCGCACAAAGCGTCGTAGATCAATTGCAGGAAGCAGACAGCCCAGAAAATTTTGCCCCAGCAATCGGCGCAGCTATTCAATACTGTTTCTATCAACGCAGCCGCAATATCAGTGTAATGTTCCCTTATAGCCAACGTTTGTCTGGTTTTTCCGCATGGTATCGCCAATGCTGGGCAGAAAGCCTAGGCAAAGATGGCAAAGGTACAACACCTGCCTGTGCTATGGGCAGTACCGACCAACATAGCCAACTTCAGCTATATCTACAAGGTCAGAAAGATAAAATTTTTCACGTCATTACCCTAAAACGTGAAGGTAGCGGTGACGTTATAGAAGTTCCGAGTAACCGTCCTGATCTTTCTTACATGCAGGGTAAAACCCTTGGCGATGTTATAGCCGCACAACAGAAAGCAACAATAGAAACTCTTGCCCATAACCGCTGCCCAACTCGGGTAATAGAATTAGATATACTTGATGAAGAGCATTTTGGCGCATTAATTATGCACTTTACCTTAGAAATTATTTTTATATCTTTCCTATTTGAAATTAATCCTTTTGACCAGCCGGCTGTTGAAGAAAGTAAAAAACTTGCAAGACAATATCTGGCTTCTGGAAATAATAAGTGATTCGCATATTACCGCCAACTTTGATAAACCGCATTGCCGCTGGCGAAGTCATAGAACGTCCTGCCTCAGTTGTAAAAGAGCTGACAGAAAATTCCCTTGATGCCGGAGCAACCCGCATAGATATAATACTGGAACAAGGTGGGAAAAACAGGATTGTAGTCGCGGATAACGGCAAAGGCATGACCAGAGATGAACTAGCTTTAGCAGTTCAAAGGCATGCTACCTCTAAATTACCATCAGATGATTTGCTTGATATACGTTTCTTAGGATTCCGCGGCGAAGCACTACCATCTATTGGCTCAGTAAGTCGTATGAGCATTACCAGCCGCACCACAAGCAGTGAAAATGCGTGGCAAATTTCTGTTGAAGGTGGAGACGTCAGCGAACCTATACCTGCTACTCTTGCTAGCGGCACAACCATACAGATACGTGATTTATTTTATGCCACCCCTGCCCGCCTTAAATTCCTAAAAACCGAACGCACTGAAATAGCGCAGAGTGTTGATATGCTTAACCGCTTGGCAATGGCACACCCTCATGTTGCCTTTTCCCTTACTTCCGACGGGAAAGCCATTTTCAAAACTCCTTCCACTTCGGATAAATTATCCCGCCTACGCGACATTATGGGCAAAGAATTCGCTGCCAATGCTTTAGAATTAAACTATAACCGTGAATCAGTAATACTAACCGGTTTTGCTGCACTACCTACTTTTAACCGTGGCACATCTACAGAACAATATTTATTCGTAGGCGGCAGACCAGTACGCGATCGCTTATTACTCGGCGCAGTAAAAGCCGCCTATCAGGATGTACTTGCGCATAACCGTTATCCTGTAGTTGCGTTATTTATTGATCTACCCAGCGATGAAGTTGACGTAAACGTACATCCCGCCAAAGCCGAGGTGCGTTTCCGTGATAATCAAATTATACGCGGTATGATTATAAGCGCAATTAGAAACTCCCTTGCAGATGCTGGCTTCCGTGCATCAAACACTGTAGGTATTCAAGCTTTAGAAAAATTTGCTACAACCATACAAACGTCACATTATAATAACAACTCACCAAGTTCCTATAATTATTCTTTGCAAACCCAGCCCACTTTTTCTACTTTACGCGAATCTGCAATGCGGGTGTTTGAACCACAACCGGCAATACAAAATTTGATCCCGCAAGAAATGCTTAAACCTCTTGCCCGTCCTAACGAAAATGAAACAGCGCAACCATTATTTGAAACAGCTAGAAATGAAACCGCTAGTGATTATACCCTTTATCCGCTTGGTGCTGCCCGTTGCCAGCTCCATAAAACCTATATCGTTGCTGAAACAATAGATGGCTTGGTTATTGTTGATCAGCATGCAGCTCATGAACGCCTTGTACTGGAACAAATGAAAATATCCCTTGATAAAACCGGTATATCACGCCAAAAACTTCTAATACCGGAAATAATACAATTAGGTGATGCTATGGCAGAAGCACTACTAGCCCGCAAACAGGAGTTGCTGGATTTTGGGTTTGCAATAGAAGATTTTGGCAATGGGGCGGTTATGGTCCGCGAAACTCCTGCCATGCTTGGTGAAATAGATGTACAGGGGCTGGTACGCGATCTTGCTGATAATATCAATGAATATGGTGAAGCCCTTGCCCTTAAGGAAAAGATTGAGCAGCTATCCGGCACTATAGCCTGCCATGGCAGTGTGCGGGCTGGTCGCTCCTTAAACATCACAGAAATGAATGCACTGCTACGGCAAATGGAACAAACACCTCTTTCTGGGCAATGCAATCACGGTCGTCCAACCTATATTGAACTAAAACGTAAAGATGTTGAAATTCTTTTCGGGAGGCGCGGATGACATTTTACATTATCCTTGCCTTGTCTACATTCTTAATATCTATAGTCGGCACAAAATTAGTTATTCTTACTCTAAAAAATCGTCCAACAGCACCTGATATTGAACTTATAACCGGCAAGAAAAAATCTTTAATTCCCCAGAATGGCGGCATAGCATTTATTTTCGCTATTATAATCGGTTTTTTAGGAATTGAAGGTAAAACTCTCCACAGCATAATGCCATCAATCTTCTTACTTACAGGACTTCCCCTACTGAACGGTATTATATCCATAAATAATACCGTAAAATCTATAATATTGATAGGTGCTATAGCATTTCCCCTAAGCATTATACAAACACCGATATTTTTTCATTATACCCATCCCTTATTAGATAAATCTATAGCTGGGTTTTTATGGCTATTAATAATTCATATCTTCATGAAATTAGATAAAACCGAAGGATTATTACCAATAGCAACCATTTCTATAGGATCTGGAATTGTAGCAATTTTTATATTATCTAATATTTTTTTCTCGCCATTTTCTATTCAGGCACTAATATTTGCTACTTCTGGCCTTGGTTTTTTATGGTGGAATTATAATCCAGCAAAAACTTTTGCCGGTGAAGTAGCAAGTATTCCAATTGGCTTTATCGCCGGTTATTTACTTATACATACGGCAGAAAAAGGTTTTCCTCTTATTGCTCTAATAATTCCTGCTTACTTCACTATAGCAAGCTTTCTATACCCAACAGAAAAAAAACCTCTGACAAAATGGATAATGCGTTTGATTATAGGCATAAATATGCTCCTGATATTTATATCTACACAATCACTAATTCATCCGGAAATGGCTATTTTTAATTTAATTATTGCCTACGCTATGGTATTTGCCACAATCTGGATTTTTAATCATATTAAAATTTCTAATTCCCATGAAAATATATAAATTTGATCGTTCGCTTCGTAACATCGTAGCAATTTTACACGACGCGTTCATGGCGTTTTTAAGCTTTATACTGGCACTTTATATACGTCTTGGTGGTGATGAACAAATTCTAGAATCATTGCCGCACCTAACGACGAATCTATTATTTTTTACCTTGGTTTGTATTTCTGTCTTTATATATACCCGCCTTTATCGTGGCTCATGGCGTTATGCTTCCATGCACGACCTGATCGCCATCATGAAATCTGTTACCCTTTCTATGTTAATTTTTGCCGTATTCATGTTTTTATTTAACAGACTTGATGGTTTCCCACGTTCGGTATTATTCATCAACTGGATGCTACTTTTAATCCTGCTGGGCGGTTCGCGTTTTCTTTACCGTGCCTCAAAAGAAAACAATTTCAACTGGAAATCATCACTAAATCAAACCAACAAAATACCCGTATTGCTAATTGGGGCTGGAGATGCCGCAGAACAATTCATCCGCGATAGCCAGAGAGATCCTTTTTCTGCCTATGAAATAGTCGGTCTTGCTGATGAGAATTCTACCCAGAAGGGCAGCACTATTCACGGCGTACGTATCTATGGCAATAGCAATATTATTCCCACTATAGTGAAGAAGCTTGCCCGCAAAGGCTATAAACCCCAAAAACTAATCGTAAGTGATGAAAATCTTTCCGGCGAAAATATGAGTGCGTTACTGAATATCGCCGATAATTTGGGAATTCCACTCGCCCGCCTTCCTAAACTTAGCGAACTAAAACAGGGTATAGATGAAAAAACTGCTATTCGCCCGATCGCAGTAGAAGATCTGCTAGGACGTTCACAGCATGTTTTAGACCGTAAAGCCATGCGCGAATTAATAGAAGGTAAACATGTCCTTATAACCGGCGCAGGTGGAACTATCGGTGGTGAATTATCCCGCCAGATCGCTTCCTATAATCCCAGCAGATTACAGATAGTGGAACTGAATGAATTCAATATGTACCAGATTGAGCGGGAATTACGCGGAAGGTTTCCTAACCTATCATTTACCTGCGTCCTTGGTGATGTACGCGACGAAGTGCATATTAATAATATTTTTGAAAAATATAAACCTGAATTAGTATTCCATGCTGCCGCGGTTAAACATGTGCCGATTGCAGAATATAATATTGAAGAAACCATCCTTACCAATGTTTTTGGCTCACGTAATATCGCTGAAGCCTGCTTGAAATATAACGCAAAAACAATGGTAATGATCTCCACTGACAAAGCAGTAAATCCAACCAATGTAATGGGCGCAAGCAAACGTCTTGCTGAAAATTTTTGTCAGGCATTAGGTAAGTATGAACAAGAAGACAAACATTCTGAAAAAGCTACAAAATTTATCACAGTACGCTTTGGTAATGTACTTGGCTCAACCGGCTCAGTTGTACCACTTTTTACCGAACAGCTGGCAAAAGGCGGCCCTATCACCGTTACAGATCCGGAAATGACCAGATATTTCATGACCGTCCGTGAAGCTGTAGAGCTGGTTTTACAAGCCTCTGTTCTTGGTCATGATATGAAAGATAAACAGGAATATATTTTTGTTCTGGATATGGGACAGCCGGTAAAAATCCTCGACCTTGCCCTGCAAATGATAAAGCTCGCTGGCCTTAAACCCTATAGCGATATTGACATTGTATTTACAGGGCTTCGGGCAGGTGAAAAACTTTATGAAGAGCTTTTTCATACCTCCGAAAATATCGTAAAAACTACCCATAAAGGTATTTTTCTAGCCTCTCCGCGTGAAACTGACCTAAAAACCCTGAAAAAATCCTTTTCTTCGCTATATGAAGCTTGTAAGTTGCGAACCCCAAATGCTGCTCTGGAATTGCTTAAAAAATTAGTTCCTGAATTTAAGGCAAAAACATAAATAATAAAAACTAGAATAAAAAGTATAAAAAAATGACTATAAAGCGCGCCCTGATTTCTGTTTCCGACAAAACCGGTTTACTAGATTTTGCTAAATTACTCCACCAAAGTAATATCACCATATTATCAACCGGCGGCACTGCCAAGACTCTGCGTGATGCCGGTATTGCCGTTACCGAAGTTTCTGACCATACCGGTTTTCCAGAAATCATGGACGGACGGGTAAAAACCCTGCATCCTAAAATCCACGGCGGGATACTCGCCATTCGCAATAATGATACGCATAAAAAAGCGCTAAATGACCACCATATTGAAACTATTGATCTAGTAGTTATCAATCTCTATCCATTTGAAGAAACTGTGGCAAAAGGTGCTGATTTTGCAACCTGCATTGAAAATATTGATATTGGCGGCCCTAGCATGGTACGCAGTGCCGCAAAAAACCACGAATCCGTTACCATTGTAACCGATCCTAGTGACTACGCTATCGTAATTGAAGAAATGAGGGCAAACAACAACGCCACCAGCTTAAAAACCAGAAAAATCCTTGCTGCGAAAGCCTATAGCAAAACAGCCAGCTATGATGCTGCCATAAGTCACTGGTTTAATGCCCAGAATGAAACGCCATTCCCACAAAACTTAGCTATCGCAGGAAAATTAAAACAATCTTTGCATTACGGCGAAAACCCGCACCAGAGAGCAGCATTCTATGCCACAGGCGAAACAACAGAAACGCTGGCTGATGCTAAACAAGTTCAGGGAACTGAGCTAAGTTATAACAACCTTAATGACGTAAGCGCAGCTTTTGAGCTAGTACGTGAATTTGATAAACCGGCAGTGGTAATTGTAAAACACGCTAACCCTTGCGGAGTAGCAGTAGGAAGTAATATCACTGAAGCCTTTACCAAAGCACTCGCCTGTGACCCTGTCTCAGCTTACGGCGGAATTATTGCGACCAACCGTCCGCTAACTAAAGAATTTTGTGATGCCCTTGGCAAATTATTCTTAGAGGTTATGATCGCACCCGATGCCGATGAACAAGCTACGGCAATTCTTTCCAGCCGCAAGAAGCTGAAATTGCTGCTTTCTGGTAATATCACCAAACCACAGGCAAAAATGACTGTAAAAACCATCTCTGGCGGATTTTTATATCAGGAAGATGATATAATTATTACCAAAGATGAACTTAAAACCGCTACAAAATCTGCCCCGAGCAATGGGCAATTGGACGACTTAATGTTTGCTTTTACTATCGCTAAGCATGTTAAATCCAATACTATCGTCCTTGCCCGTGGTGGTGCTACGGTTGGTATTGGTGCAGGGCAGATGAGCCGCATTGATTCCACCCGCATCGCCTGCTGGAAAGCAAAAGAAGCAGGGCTGGAAACCACAGGCTGCGTGCTGGCATCAGACGCCTTCTTCCCCTTCCCTGACAATGTGGAAATGGCAGCGCAAGCTGGAATCTCCGCTATCATTCAACCAGGGGGTTCAATGCGTGATGCGGAAGTGATAGAAGCCGCCGATAAACACAATATCGCCATGGTATTTACTGACGTCCGCCATTTCCGGCATTAATAATTTACTTAATTTTAATAAACCAATTATAGTATAAATAAGTTATCATTCATAATTTATAAAGTGGTTTATATGTATTCTATCCTCGGAGAAAAGATATCTTCTCTGAAAAATCAGGAAGCTATTGAAGTTGTTAATGTAATGCTCAATGGCGGATCAGTTGTTTTGCAGGGAAATGTTCAATTTAATAGCAATAAAAATTATTCATCAAAAGAATTACTCGGGGTAGTAAATCTTGTAAAAAATCCTGACCAGGCAGTACAAGGTATAAAAAATGTCCTGAATGAACAGGGAAAAAATGAACAAGAAAAGATAGAATTAGTAAAAACTTTAGTAACCCAGCAGAACGATCTAGATATAATTACATCATGCCTCAGTTCTGGCGGAGCACTTGAAATGACAGAAGCAGGTACTTTCTGTAGTCACAATACACTTAAACGTACTACTACAAAAACAAGACAATAAATTTGTCAGTACTATAAGACCTTTTTACATTCGCAGTTTTCATCCCTTGGCAATACAACCTTGCGGATGTTCATTGTCAATGCATCAATTATAAGTATCTTCCCAGATAGACTATCCCCTATTGAGAGTATTTCCTTGATAACCTCCAATGCCTGCATACTGCCGAGCATTCCTGCCAGTGGTCCGACTATGCCTTCCTGTGCACAGCTTCTTTCCCTTTCAGGAGTATCCGCAACAAAACAGCGGTAGCATGGATGCGGGCTGCCTAAATAAGGCTTAAAAACAGAAAGCTGAGCCGAAAAGCCGCTAATAGCAGCTGATACCAAAGTTTTTTTCTCATGGTAACAAGCTGCGCTTACCGCAAAACGGGTTTCAAAATTATCGCTGCCATCAACCACAATATCAAAATCAGCTATAAGCTTATTTGCATTTTCCGATGTAATTTTTTCCTCAAAAATCTCAACTTCACAATCCTGATTTACTTCCTGCACTCGGTCACGGGCGGAAGCTGCTTTAGAGCGGCCAATATCCGCTTCCTCAAAAATAATTTGCCGCTGGAGGTTGGATAATTCCACTCGGTCTGGCTCCACAATACCGATTTTGCTAATACCAGCCGCCGCAAGATAGGCAATAGCCGAACTTCCCAGCCCACCTGCGCCAATCACCAGCACTTTAGCAGCCAGCAGCTTCTCCTGCCCCACCTCACCAATTTCCGGCATGACAATATGACGGGCATAACGTCTTAAGTGCTGGGTGCTGAGTGCTGGGTGCTGAGAAGTATTTAATAATTCATTTTCAACCTTACACTCTGCACTCATAAACCATTACTCAGCAAATAAATCCGTACTCAAATAACGCTCGGCTGATGATGCAGCAATTACAACAACCAACTTGCCTTTCATCTCTGGGCGTGCGCCTATTTCCAGTGCAGCAGCAATAGTTGCGCCGGAAGAAATACCAACCGGCAAGCCTTCTAATTTTGCCGCTTTACGGGCAGTAGCAAAGGCAGTTTCATTACCTATTGTTACCACTTCATCAATTAAATCTTTATCCAATACATCAGGGATAAAACCAGCGCCAATGCCTTGAATTTTATGTGGTCCCGGTTTTCCGCCAGAAAGAATAGCACTATCTTCCGGTTCAACCGCAACAATTTTTACATCCGGTTTGCGCTGTTTTAATACCTGCGCTACTCCGGTAATTGTACCGCCTGTACCAATCCCCACAACAAACACATCAACCTTTCCGTCAGTATCTTTCCAGATTTCTTCAGCAGTGGTAAGACGGTGAATTTCAGGATTAGCAGGATTTTTGAATTGCTGCAAAATCAGCGCAT
>CAUJIB010000077.1 GCA_963205245.1 Pseudomonadota bacterium | reverse complement strand
CCTCGCGCACCAGCACAGGGTCGCTCATATGGGTAGCCTGGAATTTTACTTCGCCACGGATAAGGTCATGCCAGGCAATAATTTTATCCTCCAGCAAAAAGCGGTAATGCGGCCTGCGCCCTTCAGCCTGATATTTGGCTTTTTGTTCATCGGTAAGCTTCAGGCTGGCGCGGTTATAAATAGGCGGCAGCCCGCGTGAAGCCTGCATTTTACGCTGTACATCCAGCTCTTCCTGTGTTTCATAGCAGGGATATAACCTGCCAGATTCTATCAGCTTTTGCTTGGCAAGCTCATATTCGGCGAACCTGTCAGATTGCTTGAGCAGGCCGTCCCAATTAAGCCCGAGCCATGCCAGATCCTCTTTCAGGGCATTTTCATACTCAGCCTTGGAGCGTTCTGTATCAGTATCATCAATCCGCAGCCAAAATTCCCCGCCCACTTTGCGGACAAAAAGGAAATTGACCAAGGCAGTGCGGACATTGCCAAGATGCAGGTAGCCGGTAGGTGAAGGGGCGAAGCGGACTTTTATTGTCATGTTTTATTTTATTTCAAAAGTAGCGTCTACTTCAACAGCAACGCCAAAAGGAAGTTCAGCCACACCAACTGCAAAACGCGCATGTTTGCCAGCTTCGCCGAAAATCTCTACCATCATATCGGAAACGCCGTTAGCTACTTTAGGCTGGTCGGTAAATCCTTCGGCGGAAGCCACAAAAATTCCCATGCGTACACAACGCACCACACGGCTTAAATCACCACTGCATGCGGCTTTAAGATGAGCCAATATATTTATTCCACATAGTTTGGCAGTTGTCTGTCCTTGTTCTATAGTGAATTCCTTGCCAAGTTTACCTATATCCTGCGCTTTACCGTCTTTCATTGGCAAAGTGCCGGAAATATATACTAAATTACCGGAGATGGTATAAGGAACGTAGTTAGCAGCAGGCATAACCGATGCTGGAAGGTTGATACCCATAGCAGATAATTTTTGTTCAATAGCGTTCATTTTCTTTTCCTTTTGTTGTTTTAATTAATGATTGTAAAACCCACTACTCCACAGAAGGCCTGATTGCAAATGATATTTTGTCATCCGCTTTGTTGCAAATGGCATTATTTTTATATAATTCAATAGATAAGTTAATGGTTTATATATTTAACCTAATTGTAACATTTTTTTTGAATTATTTTGCTAAAATCAACGTTAACCATGGGGTTGTATTATGAAAAGCGAAATTGATTTATATCAAAATGCAAGGAAGCGTTACATAGAAGTTCGTGATGAACTTATTGTCGCGTTGGTAGAAAAAATTCCTGAATATAAAGGTAAGGCTACTGATGAAATAAATGGTATTACTGATAATTTTCTAAAATCTATGGAAAAATTACATGAAATAAAAAATACGTTTTCTATTCCCAACATTGACATACTACAAATTAACGGTGCTAGTTTGGAGATGCAACATATAACAAAAAGTATACAAAAAATAAAAACAGGGGAATGGGCTGACCGCAGAAAAGATATGGTCAATGATATGCTGCAAGTATGTATGGGTAAAATGAAGTTTTCTGTAGAAGAGATATATACCAGCCTTGAGAATGAAAGAATGGTTATAACTTCTAAGAAAAGTTATGCTCAAGAGGTTATAGATAGAGCAAATAACAGACAACAAGAGCTTGGGTATAATTTACATTAAATAATCTATCTCATCATGGCTTGATTTAGTAGGCATCATAAGCTAGACAGGGATAATGGCATTTGCAAATATTCTAAAATTACAGCGGTTCAAATCGCCAAGTATAATACCAGGATTCGGCATTACGCTGGGTTTTACCCTGTTTTATTTATTACTAATTGTCATTATTCCGTTATCAGGATTATTTTTTAAGGCTGCGACCGTGTCGTGGTCTGAATTCTGGGGCAGCATTACGGCAACGAGGGTGCTTCATGCCTATAAAATCAGTTTTGGTATTTCCCTTGTTGCGGCTATTATTAATAGCTTTTTCGGTCTGATACTGGCATGGGTGTTGGCACGTTATGATTTTTGGGGAAAAAGGATTATTGATGCACTGGTGGATTTGCCATTTGCTTTACCAACAGCGGTAGCGGGTATTGCTCTTACAGCTCTTTATGCACCGCAAGGTTGGGTTGGGCAATATCTAGTTCCTCTTGGTATCAATATTGCTTTTACTCCTTTGGGTATACTTATTGCGCTTATATTTGTTGGGCTACCTTTTGTAGTGCGTACGGTTGAGCCGATTTTGCAGGATATGGAAAAAGAACTGGAAGAAGCGGCAGCCAGTTTAGGGGCAAACCGTATGCAGACTTTCTTGCAAATTATTTTACCTAGTATCCTACCGGCTTTACTTACTGGTTTTGCTATGTCATTTGCGCGTGGGCTTGGTGAATATGGTTCGGTTATTTTTATCGCGGGTAATATACCTAAAGTTTCAGAAATTGTACCATTACTTATCGTGATAAAACTTGAGCAATATGATTATGCTGGCGCAACGGCTATTGCACTGGTTATGCTGGTTGCCTCATTTATATTATTATTCATTATAAATATGCTGCAAAAATGGGCGGCAGCCGCAACAGCAGTAAGGTAGATTTATGAGCGGACATCCATTCCCTACTACTGAATCATTTGCAGTTCGTATGTTGTTAATTACAACAGCCCTTGTTTTTGTCGGGATATTGGTTTTACTTCCTCTTTTGGTAGTATTTGTGGAGGCTTTCAGGAACGGACTATCCGCTTATTGGGCAGCAATTGAAGAGCCGGCGGCAATATCGGCGATTAAACTTACTGTTTTGGTCGCGGCTATAGCTGTACCGTTTAATATGATATTTGGTGTTGTGGCATCTTGGGCAATTACTAAATTTGAATTTAGGGGTAAGCGTTTACTGATAACTTTTATTGATTTACCGTTTTCGGTCGCGCCTGTGATTTCAGGATTAATATATGTTCTATTATTTGGCGCAAATAGCTGGTTTGGCTCGTTGCTTATTGAACATGACATAGAGATTATTTTTGCCGTTCCGGGATTGGTTATTGCTACAATATTTGTAACTTTTCCATTCGTTGCACGTGAGTTGATCCCTCTTATGGAAGAACAGGGAACACAGGAAGAAGAGGCGGCTATTATGTTGGGGGCGGGCGGTCTTAGAACTTTTTTTTCAATAACCCTTCCTAATATAAAATGGGCTTTGCTTTATGGGGTGCTATTATGCAACGCACGGGCGATGGGTGAATTTGGAGCAGTGGCTGTGGTATCAGGTCATATAAAAAACTATACCAATACCATTCCCTTACATGTTGAAATTCTCTATAATGAATATAATTTTATGGCGGCTTTTGCCGTGGCTTCTATATTGTCTTTGCTGGCTCTGTTTACCTTATTGTTAAAGGCAGCAATTGAATATAAATTCAAGAAAATTGAAAAGGTATAAAATGGGGATTGAAGTCAGAAACATTCAAAAAAATTTTGGTGATTTTGTTGCGCTCGGCAATATAAATCTCACGGTACCGGATGGAGAGCTAGTTGCGTTGCTTGGTCCGTCAGGGTCAGGGAAGACCACTTTACTGCGTATTATTGCCGGTCTGGAATTTGCTGATTCTGGAAATGTTCTTATTGATGGTCAGGAAACATCTGATATGCATGTGAAAGAACGCCGCGTTGGGTTTGTATTTCAACATTATGCTTTATTTAAGCATATGACGGTTTTTGATAATGTGGCATTTGGTCTTCGTGTGCGTCCGCGTGAATTACGGCCTACACCCTTCCAGATTCGCAGAAGAGTGATGGAATTATTATCTCTGGTGCATCTGGATAAATTCCATGACCGTTATCCGTCCCAGCTTTCAGGTGGTCAGAGGCAGCGTGTAGCATTGGCGCGTTCGCTGGCCGTGGAGCCTAAGCTATTATTGCTGGATGAGCCTTTTGGGGCATTGGATGCCAAGGTGCGTAAAGAGTTACGCCGTTGGTTGCGCCGTTTGCATGATGATATTCATATCACCAGCATTTTTGTAACCCATGATCAGGAAGAAGCAATGGAAGTTTCAGATCGTGTAGTGGTTATGAATCATGGAAAAATAGAACAGGTCGGAACTCCTGAGGAGGTTTATCATAGCCCGGTTAATGGTTTTGTTTATGATTTTCTTGGAAATTATAATGAGTTTGCCGGTTGGAAAGATGAAAAAGGAACTATTCACCTTGCTGAAGATGATGTGTGGGAGGCACCTGCACCTGATTCAGAAATGATACCTAATATTGTAAAAACAGGGCATTGGTTATCACGTTATCCGGAATTATCTTCGGCTATTCGTAAAGTTATGCCGGCTTTATTGCCCGCTGATAATTTGAGTGTTATAAGTAATGTGCCTAATCGTCAGCAATTGCGTGCCCGTTTGGCTGAACGCGGGACACCGGTGCGGATATTTGCCCGTCCACATGAGATGTTTATAGAAAAAAAGCCGGATGGTGAGCATGAATATATACCTGCTGAGGTTATTCATATTAATCCGGCCGGGTCATTGGCGAAGATTGAGCTACAGCGTAAAAATGGGATAATTTTGCAGGTTGAAGTATCAAAAAATATTGTTGATCAATTGGTTATAAAAAGAGGTGACCAGTTATTCGTCCGTCCGAAAAATACACGGGTTTTTGAGTAGATATATTCTATATAGTCTGTGCAAAATATAATAATAATACAACTATATTTTGTGTTACGCTTGCTTCGCAGCGCAAAATCATGCCAGAATTATAGTACTGGGCTATGATTTTGACACTAAAATCTGTATTAATAAATACAGATTTTAGTATAATATTGTATCTTCAGAATATTTAAGATATATTTTTACAAACCGTAAAACTGTAAATCATTATAATGAACCTACAAAAAAAAGATATTCCTAATTATCTCACCTATTTGCGGATAGCTATAATACCGGCTTTGATGGTGGTTTTTTTCCTTACCCCTTACTTAGGAAATTGGGGATATTATTCTTCAGCTTTTTTATTTGCTTTGGCAGGGGTTACAGACTGGCTGGATGGATATGCAGCGCGTATATGGCAGGCGCAATCAAATATAGGCAGATTTTTAGATCCGATTGCAGATAAACTATTGGTAGCAACCGCTTTGTTACTTTTGGTATCAACAAAAAGAGCTGATTTAATACCGGCAATAGCGATAGTGTGCCGTGAGATTTTAGTATCAGGTCTTAGAGAATATTTGGCAGAGATAAGGATAAGCGTTCCTGTATCAAAATTAGCTAAATTAAAAACAGCAGCGCAGATGCTGGCAATTTTTCTTTTATTATTGGGAGCAGGCGCACCAGATTGGTTTTATGCAGAAATATCAGGTTGTATATTGTTATGGATCGCTGCATTTCTGACTCTGGTAACCGGTTATGCTTATCTTAAAACCGGTATGAAACATATGTTTAGCTGATAGCTGACAAAATGGTTAATTTTGCATAAATTAGTGGTTTTGGGTGTATAAATTTGTTATAATAATGCTGTTTTATAATTATGTTTTTTTGAGCCGGATATAAATCATGAATGAAGATTTGATTAGAATCAAAGAATTGGAAGACTTGCGTGCACAGCATCGTGATTTGGATAATAAAATCAATGAAGGTAGTTTTGATGAGTTTACTATGCGCCGTTTTAAGCAAACGAAGCTTGCTTTGCGTGACAAGATCACCATGTTGGAGCGGTTAGTGTATCCGGATATTATTGCGTAGGTAATTTATTTCCAAGGTTATAGAGCTAAAGATAGAGTCGCTTGGTGGTTTGGGCGATGGGATAGGCAGTAGTGGTGGCAAGCCTGTTTTTGTGCCTAAATCTGTGGTTGGTGATGTTGTGCTGGTTCATATTAATCAGGAAACCAGTGAATTTAAGCGTGGTGAAATAATAGATATATTGGAATCTGGTCAGCATAGGAGGGGTGCTCCTTGTCCATATTTTTCTGTTTGTGGAGGTTGCAGCCTGCAACATATGCAAGACAGTTATTATCGTGAATTCAAAATCCGTATCGTACAAAATGCTTTGCGTCAGATTGGATTTGAAACTGCCGTAATACCAGCAATATTTTTGCCGGAATCTTCAAGGCGTAGGGTTGAATTCAAACTACTTAATGAAAATAATAAATTTTTTCTGGCTTATTTGGGTAATCGTAGCCATACGAAGATAGCTATTAGTAATTGCCTTATTCTTGAGACTGATTTGCAAAAACTATTGCCTCTGTTGCAGAGTTGCTTAGGTGATTTATCTTTTGCCGATGCTGTAGAATCTGTAAGTATCTGTCATATTGATAGTGGGATAGAAATAATTTTTTCACTTAAAAAAAATATTATACCTAATGAACGATTAGATAATGAAATTAAGGCATTAGCCAATAAATTAAACCTTAACCGCGTAATAGTGGTGGATGGGAATGAAAACCCTATAGCTATTGCTGAAAATAAAAAATTTACTATGGCATTAGGTAGCATAGAAATAAATTTGCCCATTAATTCTTTTTTGCAGGCAACTAAGGAAGGACAGAGGTTGCTTACAGAATTTGTAGTGGCAGAAACTAAAGGGAAAAAACATATATTAGATCTGTTTTGTGGTATTGGAACATATAGTTTTTCTCTAGCAGAAAATGCAAAAGTAGAAGCGGTAGATAGTGGTAAGGATATGATTGAAAATCTTAATAGCACCTCTAAAAATTATAATTGCAGTTTAACTGCTATGGTTCGCAATTTATTTACCATGCCGTTTACAACAAATGAACTGGATAAATTTGACACTGTAGTGCTTAATCCGCCACGTTTGGGAGCAAAGGCGCAGTGTGAACAAATAGCATTATCCAGAATAGATAAAGTCGTTATGGTTTCTTGTAATCCCGCCACTTTTGTGCGTGATGCAAAAATCCTTAAAACATCCGGTTTTAATCTAAAAAATATTATAGCTATTGATCAGTTTATCTGGAGTCCGCATTTAGAAATTGCAGCAAGCTTTGTAAGAGGCTGAGAATTTTTTTATTTGCTATTCGCTGTATGATATTTTCTCATTACGGCTGATTGACACATGTTGTTGGTTGTTACAAAATTTGGTGAGATCAGATGCAACCAGATACCATTTGATGTCAGGTGGTAATGTGTTGTCAACAGGATGGATATTTTCAATGATTCTGGTGTTTTTTACGCCAAAACGGTTGGCTATAAAACGCCAGTTTCTTGCCATATGATATGGTGATTTTACAAACAAATAGCCGATATCCGAGTTGGTTACTTTATCATACATAATTTTGCATAAACCGGCAAAAATATTTTCTTCTCCATTATCTTCCATAACCGCAAAACGTGAAATTTCTGCATGCCTTATTTTATCAAGATGAAGGTTTGGCAATGAATTCCGTAGATTGAAATCCGTGCTTTCCATAGGTAGTGACCAGCTTTCGTCGCCTTCACGGACAATAAGTCTGCAGCCACCAAGGCAAAGGTTGCCCCTGCGTGCAATTAATATGTGACCAATTTTATCATAAAAATCTTCGCCTAAATCATAACCATCCAAGTTTAGATTATCATTATGCTTTATTTTATACATCATCTCCCGAAGGCGGTAATATTGATGTAAAAAGCCTTTATCTTGGGTAAATTCATAGATTATAGGCTCTTTCCCACCATAAGGTTGGACGATACGATTGGTGATTGCTGTTTGCAGTGAGCCTAAAAAACTAGGTTTTCCAATATTATCTTCACCAGAAAATGATAATGACATAACTAATTAGCCTTATAAACAATAGATAATTATTAACGCTCCGAAAGGGGTGGTTAACTAAATATTAATAACTGTTAGAAAATGCAACTAGTTTTTTAAGATAAATTTATATTATATTTTTACGATGTGGATGTCATCACCAATCTTATGATTTATATCGTTATTTTTGCTGATGTAGTCTTTGTGCAACAGTTTGCAATTTATTTGCT
Source organism: Pseudomonadota bacterium (assembly GCA_963205245.1). GTDB lineage: Bacteria > Pseudomonadota > Alphaproteobacteria > Rickettsiales > SXRF01 > SXRF01. The sequence continues at coordinate 14,245 of CAUJIB010000077.1, read as the reverse complement.
CTATTAATGAAAATCCAAAATTTTGTAAAAAACCAGATATTTCCGGAGACGGAATTGCCCATTGTATAGGGCATTTTTCTTTTTTCATGTATGATTTTTGGATGATACGGGAAATAGCAGTGCCCTGATCTTTTGATCCTAAAGTAGTAAAAATGAAAAAAGAACCTGTCTGGCCGTTTTTCTTTATTTGTGTAAATAAGTTTGATACGCCATCCTCTGGTATAAACATGAGTAATCCCTCAGCAATCCATAGGATTTTACTATCTGGTTTGTGAAATCTGGATGAAGTCAGGATTTGTGATAAAGGAGCACGTAGATCACCTGACAGAAGTTCCATATTATCAGGTATTTTTATGTTATTATTGACTAGGGCTTTTGATTTGAATTGTTGTGATTCTACACGATCTATTTCAATAAATTTTATATCTGTATATTCAGATGCGAGATTTAATGCCAGAGTATCAAGACCTGCTCCCAGTACAATTACTTGCTGTATTTCATACGTGGCAAGAATATTCCTAGTTTGTTTTTCTATTTCTTTTTTACGCAAATAAAAATGCCGGAGCCGTCCTTTATTAGTTACAAATTCTCCGATTTTATATTGCCAGTTATAAGGTAGTTTATGAATTATTTTTGATAGAGTACGGGTTTTTCCAGCTTCGTTGGCAATTACTGTATAAAGATTTAAGCTTTTTTCGTTCTTTTCATCATAAAATTCTTTTTGGCGCATAGTTGCTATTGCACCTTGTAGTACAAACCAAGCAGTAAAATCCGGTTTTTGTAATTTTGTATTATTAACTACGGATGAAGTTTGCATAACCATGCCTTTCATATATTAGAGATTTTCTAGCCGTCTTCTAAGTGCAGAAGCAGTGATATGCCTACCATATTGGTAACCAGAGCAGGTGTCCATGCAGCCAGCATAATAGGGATTGTTCCTGCTGCACCAAAAGCAAAAATAATATCAGTGAAAAAATGGAGCAAGAAGCCAGTTATGATACCGGCAACAATTAAAATCCCGATTTTGCCACGCCGCGGCAAACGCAATGAAAATACGGCAGCTATTAGGACTGTACCCATCATCAAAAACGGGTTGGCAAGCAGGCTATTCCAGTAAAGCTTGTGTTTTAAAGCAGAAAATCCAGCACTTTCAAGCATATTTATAAAGGTTGGAAGATGCCAGAAAGAGATAGTTTCAGGTGAGGCAAAACTATCTTGAATATGCTCCAAAGTTAAAGTGGTAGGTAAGACATATTCTTTCAATTTCTCGGAAGGTTTTGCTGGAACAGAGCGTACTACATTTGTTAAATAAAGCGCATTATCTTGTAGAATTGCGCGCTCAGCATCCAACCGTTCTATAAATTTTTTGTTTTTATCAAAAGCAAAAATTATAATTTTAGCAAAAGACATGTCATTTTGCAGCATTTTAGCGGCGTGGATAATATATTCACTGGCATTGTTACTATTAGATTTGCTGTCTTCGATCTGCCTAAGCCATAAACCAGAAGGAGAAACTGCCAGCAGGTTGGCATATCCGGAAATATATTTTGCTTCTATCTGCTCGTTGCGGGCTGCAAGTATTGCAGAAAAGGGATTGAGCAAGGTGGTCATGAACACACCAAGAGTAAATACAACGATCATAGCTGGTGATAAAAATTGCCACACTGAAACGCCTGCTGACCTTGCAATTATCAATTCTTGGGTACGAGTGAGTTTAGTTAGAGCCATCATGCTTCCTATTAATACCGCATACGGAACTAATTTAGTAGTGAAGCTTGGGATCTTTAATAAAGTAAGAGTAATTATAATATGAAAAGGTACGCCATCACGACCGGAAGACCGTCGGATCATTTCTACTATATCTACCAATGAAGTTATGGCAAGCAGGCCAAACAGTGCAAGCAGTATGGATAATAAAAAATATTTTCCTATGTAATGTGATAATGTCCATGGAAGCTTCATGCCTGCCTCCTGCTGTTAGGTATGTGATCCCCTATAATCCATAGCATGGTGATAATAGGTAATAATAAAGCAGCGTAAGCAACTGGAATCATTGCTGGAGTTGTTGCCATTGCCCCGCGTAGAGCAACAGCGGTAAATAGCATGATGGTTGCGATTATTACGGCAAGGGTAATGCGTTGCCATTGCCCGCGGCGGTTGAATTGTCCGGATATTAACGCGGTAAGTGCAAGAAGCGTAAGGCTTACTATATAAAAAGGCCAGATAATGCGTTGATGTGCTTCTGCGCGCCTTTTCAATTTTTCTGCCTTGGTTAAATCACTTTCATCGCTAAATCCTAATAATTCAGGCATAAATAATTCCTGAACGTCAGATTTCCGTTTAGTGATATTATTGGTATAAAAGCTTATATCCAAGGTATAGCTTTCAAAATTGAGAAGTGATAAATGACCATCTTTAATTTCTTGCCTATTGCCGTTTTCTAAAAGGAAGCGAGGGCCTTGCGGGGATTCCAATAATCTGCCTGATTCTGCCATCATGGTAGTGGAGGTGTTGGGCTGCCTGTCATCATGGACTAAAATTCCGTATAGTTTGCCATTTGCATCACGCTCACGGATAAATACAGTAAGACCATCAACCGGATTACTGAAGACTCCTTCCTGTACCAATAGTGACACATAGCTATCCCGTAAAATTGACTGCATATCCTTGAATTGTTTGTAGCTTACCGGTTGTAGATATAAAGCTATTATATATGTAAAAATTATAGCTATAGCTGCGACCGTAAAGGCAGGGCGTGCCAAATGCCAGCGGCTAAGCCCCATGGCTTGCATAACTATAAGTTCACTATCGGTTGTAAGTTTATTATAGGTAAATAATATTGCGCAGAACAAAGCCGGTGGGAGAATCATTAGTAAGAGGGAGGGGACAAGCAACAAGGTAAGATGCAAAAATAACGTGATGGATACACCTTGGTTGACAATAAATTCTACAAAACGCAAAGCTTGTGTTAACCATACAATGCTGGTCAGACTTATGGTAATAAGTAAAGTTGAATGCACAAGGTGTTTAATGATGTATTTATTATAACGATACATTTTAGCGTTTTGGTGATTAGAGATTTGATTATTTGATAATTAAACAATATAAGATATAAATCAAATTAATCATCTAGTCATCCACTTATCAAACTAAAGGTTTATTATATGAAAATAAATTTTGCTGAACTTGCTCATCCAACTGTTGATAAAGCAGTTATATATTTGGTGGGGGAGGATAAAAAATTATCAGAGGAAGCACAAGGTTTAGATAAAAAAGCCAACGGATTGCTTAGTAAAGCAATAGCAAATAGTAATTTTACCGGTAAACGTGGACAGTATCTTTCTGTTAACTTGGCGCAAGGTGCAAGGGCTGATTTTGCAATACTTGCAGGAATTGGTGCAGCAAAAACAATAGATGCAACTGTTCTAGAAAATATAGGTGGCGGTGTTGTGCCTAAATTAAATAGTTTACGTGCTGTATCCGCAAGTTTAGTTATAGAAGGTGCAAAAATAGGCGCTATAGCAGCGACAGAAGCAGCAGCGCGTATTGCACATGGGGCATATTTACGCAGTTACAATTTTGATAAATATTTTACTAAAAAAACAGTTGATGAAAAACCAACTTTAAAGAGTTTTACGGTTACTCTTACCGGCGCAAAAAATGCAGTAAAATCTTATGCGGATCTATCGGCCTTAGCAGAAGGTGTGGTATTTACTCGTAATCTGGTTAGTGAGCCCGCTAACATCATAAATCCGGAAACTTTGGCTGAGCAATGTAAAACTTTAGAAAAACTTGGAGTAGATGTAGAAATTCTGGGTGAAGAAGAAATGTATAAGCTCGGTTTTGGCGCATTGCTTGGCGTAGGTCAAGGTTCGGCTATTGAATCACAGCTTGTTGTTATGAAATGGAACGGACTTGGTAAAAATTCTAAAGTGGCACCGGTAGCTTTTGTCGGCAAAGGCGTAACTTTTGATACAGGTGGTATCAGCATTAAACCAGCTGGCGGTATGGAAGAGATGAAATGGGATATGGGGGGTGCAGGCGTGGTCATAGGCCTTATGAAGGCTTTGGCAGGCCGCAATGCCAAAATAAATGCGGTTGGCGTGGTTGGTTTGGTGGAAAATATGCCAAGCGGCAATGCGCAGCGTCCGGGTGATGTGGTGACTTCTTATTCCGGACAAACTATTGAAGTGCTTAATACTGATGCAGAAGGGCGTTTGGTTCTTGCTGATGCACTTTGGTACACGCAAAAACATTTTAAGCCAAAATTTATTGTAGATTTGGCAACGCTTACTGGAGCGATAATTGTGGCTCTTGGTACAAGCCGTGCCGGACTGTTTTCTAACAATGACAAGCTGGCTGAGCAGATTTTTACTACTGGTAAAAAAGTTGGTGAAGAGGTTTGGCGTTTACCTTTGGCAGAAGTTTATGACAAGCAAATCAATTCTGATATTGCGGATATGCAGAATATCGGTAAGGACCGTGAAGCAGGGTCAATTACCGCCGCACAGTTTTTACAGCGTTTCGTTAATGATGTGCCATGGGCGCATTTAGATATTGCTGGTGTGGCGTGGAGCAAAAAAGATAGGGATATTACCCCTAAAGGCGGTACTGGTTACGGCGTTCGCCTGCTTAACCAGCTAATCGCAGATTACTATGAATAAGAAGTTACAAGTAGTGAGTGCTGAGTTAAGAGCATAAGATGGATAATAAGGATGACTCAACGCCCATAACTCATATCTCTACACTTACGTCTATCCAATTCTACCACTTAACCACCAGTCCGCTTGCCAAAGCATTGCCTAAATTATTGGAGCGGGCGGTTGTTGGTGGTTATCGTGTTTGCCTAGTTGCGGAATCAGATGAATTTGTGGAACAGCTTAACCAGCTATTATGGACATATGATCCGTCCAGTTTTTTGCCTCACGGAAGTGACAAAGATGTGCAGCCGGAAAGCCAGCCGATTTTACTTTCTACAAGTATAGAGCCGCTTAATTCTGCGAATTTATTGGTGGTAACTGATGGACGCAAGGTAAAAAATACAACATATGGTCGAATATTGGATATTTTTGATGGGAATGACCCGCAAGCTACAGTCTTTGCTAGAGAAAGATGGAAAGAATATAAAAATGCTGGGTATGAAATTACTTATTTTAGCCAAAATGAGCAAGGCATTTGGCAGAAAAAATCTTGAGCTTTTCATCAAAACGTCTTAGAACAAGCCAATATTTATTAATTTTAGGTGTTTTGTGACTTTACCATTTCAGCAGATCATTTTGAAATTGCACCAATTTTGGGCAGAGCAGGGCTGTGTAATTTTGCAGCCTTATGATATGGAGGTAGGAGCTGGTACGTTTCATCCTGCAACGACGTTGCGCGCACTTGGCGAAAAACCGTGGAAAGCTGCTTATGTTCAGCCATCCCGCCGTCCTAAAGATGGTAGGTATGGTGAAAATCCTAACCGTCTTCAGCATTATTATCAATATCAGGTAATATTAAAGCCATCGCCTGCTAATATTCAGGAATTATATCTGGAAAGCCTGAAAATGTTGGGTATTGATCCGCTTAAGCATGACATACGTTTTGTAGAAGATGATTGGGAATCGCCAACCCTTGGTGCGTGGGGGCTTGGTTGGGAAGTGTGGTGTGATGGCATGGAAGTGACCCAGTTTACTTATTTTCAACAAGTAGGCGGTATTGAATGTAAGCCGGTTTCCGGAGAGATAACTTACGGATTGGAGCGTCTGGCTATGTATATCCAAGGTGTAGAAAATGTTTATGACCTTGATTTTAATGGTGCGGGTGTGACTTATGGTGATGTATTTCTGCAAAATGAAAAGGAATTTTCTGCTTATAATCTTGAATACGCCGATACTGAACAGCTTCTTCGTCAGTTTGAGGATGCAGAAAAAGAATGTAACTCATTACTTTCTAAAAATTTGCCCCTGCCTGCTTATGATCAATGTATTAAAGCATCGCATCGTTTTAATCTGCTGGATGCGCGCGGAGTTATTTCAGTAACAGAAAGGGCGGCTTATATTGCCCGCGTCCGCGCCCTTGCTAAAGGTTGCTGCGAGGCTTATGCTGCTAAGGAAACGAATCATGAATAACCTTTGGATTATAGATACCTTTACTCCTGTTCCTTTTCGCGGCAATCCTGCTGCGGTATATTTGCTGGAAGAGTTTTTTGATGATAAAAGGCTGCAGCTCCTTGCGGCACGTGCCAATTTATCGGAAACAGCTTTTGTGGTGAAAACTGCCCCGTTTAAGTTTGATTTACGCTGGTTTACACCAACTATGGAAGTTAGTTTATGCGGTCATGCGACTCTTGCTGCTGCTCATGTCCTTACGCAGATAGGACAGGCAGCAATAGGTGATGTGATTAGCTTCAATACTCTAAGCGGCACACTTAAAGCTACAGTTTTCAAAGATGGTATAGAACTTGATTTTCCAACTTTGGGGGGAGAGATAGTAAAGCCGGATCGTGTGCTTGATGCGCTCGGGGTGGATTTTATTGCATGTGAGAGAAATAGGGATGATTTTTTAGTGGAAGTAAAAGACTTTGATACTTTGCTGGAAATGAAGCCAAATATGAAAAAACTTGCTAAGCTTAATGCCCGCGGCGTGATTGTTACCACTGCTAAAGGAGTGGTAGAAGGTTTTGATTTTGCCTCACGTTTCTTTGCTCCTAGTTCGGGAATAGCTGAAGACCCTGTGACAGGGTCTGCTCATTGCTTCCTTGCTCCTTATTGGGCAAAAAAAATGAAAAAAAATAAATTTCACGCTTTGCAGGCCTCACGCGCCTGCGGGATTTTAGATGTAACACTTGCCGGTGAGCGCACCCTTATAAAAGGTGTATGTGTTACCACTTTGAAAGATGAGATAAAATTTTCTAAACAAAAACCTAAAAAGGAACTTTTCGCATGATGTTTACCATGCTGTATAGCAAACTCCATCGCGCCCGTGTGACGCATAGTGAACTTCATTATAATGGCTCAATCGGGATTGATAAGGAACTGCTTGAACGTTCCGGCATTCTACCAGGGCAACAGGTTGATGTGCTTAATGTTAATAATGGTGAGCGTTTTACTACCTATACCCTTGAAGAACCGGCAGGCAGTAAATGCATTGGTGTGTATGGCGCAGCTGCGCATCTGGTTGATCCTGATGATCTGGTTATAATAATCTCTTATGCGCAAATGACGCCGGAAGAAGCTAAAAATTATAAGCCGAAAGTTCTTCTGCTGGATGAGAAAAATAATGTGGTAGAAAATGGCTGATCTATTACTTGAGCTGTTTTCTGAGGAAATTCCTGCGCGGATGCAGGCTGTTTCCCTTGAGCATCTACAAAATTCTCTGCAAAAAAATTTGGGAATTACTACAAGCAAGGGCTTTGTTACGCCCCGTCGCCTAGCGGTGATAATTAAAAACCTGCCTGCTACACAGCCTGATATAACTACTGAACTAAAAGGCCCAAAGATTGATGCGCCTGAAGCGGCATTGAATGGCTTTCTTAAAAAGAATAATTTAGCATTGGAACAGTTGGAAAAGCGTGACGGTGTTTATTTTGCTATCACCCATCAAAAAGGCAAGCCAACAGTAGAAATTCTAAAAACTATCATTGAAGATATTTTTGTAAAATTCCCATGGCCAAAATCAATGCGTTGGGGAGCGGGTTCGGCAATCTGGGTACGTCCGTTACATAGTATTTTATGTATTTTTGACGGGCAAATTGTTCCTATAGAATTTGCAGGAATAAAAGCGGGAAATGTGACTTATGGGCATCGTTTTTTAGCGCCGCAGGCAATCACTATAAATAAGCCCGAAGAATATGAAGTTGCCCTTGAAAAGGCATTTGTGATTGCGGACAGGCAAAAACGTAAAGCATTAATTGGTTCGCAAGCAGAAGAAGCAGTTAAAGTTAAAAATCTCGTGGTAAAAGAAGATAATGCTCTTTTAGAAGAAGTAGTCGGGCTGGTAGAATATCCGCAAGTTTTTGTGGGTAAAATTGATGATAAATTCATGGATTTACCACCTGAAGTTTTGACTATGGTGATGCGTTCCCATCAGAAATATTTTGCCTTGCAGGATAGCGCTTGCAGTCTTTCCCCTTATTTCCTCATTACTTCAAATATGAAAACTGATGATAAGGGCAAAGCGATAATTGTGGGTAATGAGCGGGTGCTTAGGGCAAGATTTGCCGATGCCCGTTTCTTCTGGGAGACAGACCGCAAAAAGCCGCTTTCGCAATGGGCAGAGGGTTTGAAAACTGTAACCTATCATGCCAAATTGGGTACGGTGGCGGAGAAGGTGGAGCGGGTTAAAAATCTTGCTCTTGCACTGGCAGATTATGTGTCGGGTGCTGATAGATCCCTAGTCTCTCGCGCATCTGAACTCTGCAAAGCTGATCTTGTTACAGGGATGGTTGGAGAGTTTGCGGAATTGCAGGGCACAATGGGACGTTATTACGCCCTTCAGCAGAATGGAAAACAAGAGATAGTTGATGCGATCCGTGATCATTATAAGCCGGTTGGGGCAAGTGATAATGTGCCGAATGCACCAGTTTCAGTATGTGTGGCGCTGGCCGATAAGCTGGATACGCTTATTTCCATGTTTGCCATTGGTGAGAAACCAACAGGTAGTAAAGACCCATTTGCCTTGCGGCGAGCTGCTTTAGGTGTAATCCGGATAATTTTAGAAAATAATTTGCGTTTGCCTTTACAGAAATTTTTCTCCTGTCCGCCTCTTACTACTATAGCAATCCATAAAGCCCATGAAAAATTGGTTAAGAAAACTGAAGAGAAATTACAAGAACCACATAAAATTGGTAAATATCTAAGCATCAGTGAAACTGCTTACGAAGATATTCCTGAGGATGCAGCAGGAAAATTAACCTCTTCCTTATTAGACTTTTTCCATGATCGTCTGAAAGTGCAGCTTAGGGATTCAGGAATTCGTCATGATGTTATTAATGCTGTTCTTAATGAGAAAGACGATGATTTATTGCTCCTGAAGATGCGGGCCGTGGCATTACAAGAATTCATGCAAGGTCAGGATAGTATAAATTTGCTAGCGGCTTATAAGCGGGCGACAAATATCTTGGTTGCCGAGGAAAAGAAAGATAAAGTGAGCTATGGCGGGCAAAAACCAGATATAAGCATTTTGGAGCAGCCAGAAGAAAAAACTTTGGCATTATTGCTGGAAAAACTGGAATCAATGCTTAATAATTTGAAAAATCAGGAAAAATTTACTGAGTCTATGACGAAACTTTCTGAGTTACGTCAGCCAGTGGATGAATTTTTTGAAAAGATAATGGTTAATTCTGATAAAAAAGATTTGCGTAGTGCAAGGCTTTGCTTGCTTTCTTGGCTTAAAAACATTATGGATAGCATCGCTGATTTTGCACAGATTGAAGGATAAAACATGAGCGCACAGACTAATATACAACGGAAAAGTGATATGGCAGAAAAATTAGTTTATAGTTTTGCAGGCGGGGCATCCGATGGTGATGGCACCATGCGTAATTTGCTGGGAGGCAAAGGTGCCAACCTTGCAGAAATGTGCTCGCTTGGTCTTCCTGTCCCTCCTGGATTTACCATTACTACTGAAGTTTGTGTTGGTTATTATACTGAGGGCAAGAAATTGCCTGCGGATTTATCACGGCAGGTTGCAGAAGCATTAGCCAAAGTTGAAAAAGATGTAGGGGCGAAATTTGGTGATGCAGAAAATCCTTTGCTTCTTTCAGTGCGCTCAGGTGCGCGGGCTTCTATGCCGGGGATGATGGATACGGTATTAAATCTGGGGCTTAATGATGTAACTGCAAAAGCTCTTGCTAAAAAAACCGGCAATGAGCGTTTTGCTTATGACAGCTATCGCCGTTTTATCCAGATGTATTCTGATGTGGTGCTTGAGGTTGACCATTATCATTTTGAGGAAATGCTGGAGCAGAAAAAACGCGACCGCGATATAGAGCTTGATACCGAACTTACGGCAGAAGACCTAAAAGAGCTGGTAAGTGAATATAAAGCCAAAGTTGCGGAAGAATTAGGCACGTCTTTCCCTGATGATGTAAATGCGCAGTTATGGGGCGCAATACAGGCGGTATTTAATTCATGGATGAACCCGCGCGCTAATACTTACCGTCGCTTGCATGATATTCCAGAAAGCTGGGGAACGGCAGTTACCGTTCAATCCATGGTGTTTGGCAATATGGGTAATGATTGTGCGACTGGTGTTGCTTTCACCCGTAACCCGTCAACTGGGGAACATAAATATTACGGAGAATTCCTTATCAACGCCCAAGGTGAAGACGTGGTGGCCGGTATCCGCACTCCGCAGCCTTTAGAGGAAATGCCGGCCGTGATGCCTGATGTTTATAAACAGCTTACAGCGGTTTTTGATAAGTTGGAAGCGCACTACCGAGATATGCAGGATATTGAATTTACCATCCAGAATAATAAATTATGGATGCTGCAAACCCGTAACGGTAAGCGCACAGCTGCCGCGGCGGTAAAAATAGCGGTGGATATGGTGCAGGAAAAAGTTATTACGAAAGCGGAAGCGATTAAGCGTATTGACCCGCTGTCACTTGACCAGCTACTCCATCCAACCCTTGACCCTAAAGCCCAGAAAACCGTTATCACTACAGGGCTTCCTGCTTCACCGGGTGCGGCATCGGGTAAGGTAGTATTTACCGCTGAAGACGCGGAAGCAATGGCACTAGACCATAAAGAAAAAGTTATTCTGGTGCGGATTGAAACCTCGCCGGAAGATATTCACGGAATGCACGCTGCGCAAGGTATTCTTACCGCTCGCGGGGGGATGACCAGCCACGCGGCAGTAGTAGCGCGCGGAATGGGCAAGCCATGCGTTTCCGGTGCTGGAGACTTACGCATTGATTATGCAAAAAAAGAGCTAAAAGCAGGCAGCCACACCATTAAAGAAGGTGATATTATCACTATTAATGGTGGTACCGGCGAAGTAATGCTGGGTTTGATTGCAACTGTTCAGCCGAAATTATCTTCAGATTTTAATGAGCTGATGAGCTGGGCGGATGAAATGCGCGTGCTTAAAGTTCGTACCAATGCGGAAACACCTTTGGATGCGGAAGTAGCACGCCGCTTTGGCGCAGAAGGTATCGGGCTATGTCGTACCGAGCATATGTTCTTTGATTCGGAACGGATTATCGCTATGCGTGAAATGATCGTGGCGCAAAGTGTTGAAGGTCGTAAAGCGGCTTTGGCAAAGTTACTTCCGATGCAGCGCAATGATTTTGTGGAATTATTCCGTATCATGCATGGCCTGCCGGTAACTATCCGTTTGCTTGATCCACCTTTGCATGAGTTTTTACCGCATACAGAAGAAGACATAAAGCAAGTGGCGGCTTCTGCCGGTATCAGTGTAGAGGTTGTACGCCATCGCGCTCATGAATTGAAAGAACAAAACCCGATGCTTGGCCATCGCGGTTGCCGTCTTGGTATTACCTATCCGGAAATCTATGAAATGCAGGCGCGGGCAATTTTTGAGGCTGCGGCCAGTATTATCAAAGAAGGCAAAGAAAATGTGATTCCAGAAATCATGATTCCGCTGGTTATGATGCCGAAAGAGTTGGAAATTCTAAAAGCTTTGGTGGATAAAACTGCTGCTGAAGTAATGAAAGAAAAAGGTGTAAAAATTGAGTATATGGTCGGTACGATGATAGAGCTGCCGCGTGCTGCCCTGCGTGCTGCGGAAATAGCAGAGTCTGCTGAATTCTTTAGCTTCGGCACTAACGATCTTACCCAAACTACACTCGGTATTTCGCGTGATGATTCGGCATCTTTCATAGAAGCTTATAAAAAACAAGGAATTGTAGAGCAAGATCCGTTCGTATCGTTGGATCAATCAGGTGTAGGTGAGCTTATTTCAATTGCTGCTGAGCGCGGCCGTAAAACCCGCAGTGATTTAAAAATGGGTATTTGCGGTGAGCATGGCGGTGACCCTGCTTCGATTGCTTTCTGCCAAAAAACCGGACTTACTTATGTTTCCTGTTCGCCATACCGCGTACCTGTGGCACGTCTTGCCGCGGCGCAGGCGGTTCTGTAAAATAATATTTATTTAGTTACAGATAGTTTTTAGAAGGAACTTGCGTAAATTCTGCTTAAATGCTATTTACAAAAATAATAGTATATTACTATAAAGTACATAATTATGACGCAAAAGTCAGTTTTACTTATTATTACCGGTAGTATAGCTGCTTATAAATCGCTGGAGCTTATCCGGCGGTTGCGGGAGCGTGGGTTTTTAGTACGGGCAGTTCTTAGCAAATCTGGCGCGCAGTTTGTAACTCCGCTTGCAATTGCAGCCCTTACCGAAAATACGGTTTATAATGATCTATGGTCGCTTAAAGATGAAACAGAGATGGGGCATATCCGCCTGTCCCGTGAAGCTGATGTGGTGGTGGTAGTCCCTGCCTCGGCGGATATCATCGCAAAGATGGCAAATGGTCTGGCTGACGATCTGGCTAGTGCTACGCTGCTTGCGAATAATAAGCCGCTGCTTATTGTACCGGCTATGAATAGCATGATGTGGAATAACAAGGCTACACAACGCAATATTGCGCAATTGAAGGCGGATGATGCGCAAATTATTGAACCAGCATCGGGAATGCTCGCCTGTGGTGAAGTAGGACAGGGGCGGATGGCGGAGATTGATGTTATTGTTGAAAAGATATTTAGTGTACTAGGTACTCGGCAATTGTTGCTAAGTTGTAAAACAGCTATTGTAACGGCTGGGGCGACTGTAGAAGCTATAGACCCAGTACGGTTTTTGAGTAACCATTCTTCAGGAAAACAAGGCTATGCTATTGCGCAGGCCTTAGCAGATGCAGGGGCAAAAGTTACGTTAATAAGCGGGCAAACTGCTTTGCTTGCTCCAGAAAATGTTAAACTTATAAAAGTAAAAACTGCGTTGGAAATGTTGGAAGCAGTAGAAAATACATTACCTGCGGATATTGGTGTATTTACCGCCGCGGTTTCCGATTTCCGCCCGCAGGAAATTGCTAAAAACAAGATTAAGAAAAAAACCGGTGAAGCGGCTCCGGTTATACAGTTAGTAGAAAATCCGGATATTTTGAAAACCGTATCTAACCATAAAAAACGCCCTAAATTAGTGATTGGTTTTGCTGCCGAAACAGAAAATTTGGAAAAAAATGCCAGCGACAAACGTAAAAAGAAAAATTGCGATTGGATACTTGCTAATGATGTTTCAGGCGGCAAAGTTTTTGAAGGTGACAGCACGGAAATTTTATTCCTAACTGAGCAGAAGAATGAAAACTGGGGTAAGATAAGTAAAAAACAGGTAGCCCAAAAATTGGTTGAAAATATTGCTATAAATTTGACAGAAAAAAAGGGGAAGAAATGACACAGGTCAAAATTATAAAACTAGCACATGGAGGAGATTTGCCGCTTCCTGCTTACGCAACTGCACAAGCAGCTGGGGCGGATTTAATGGCGGCGATAGAAGCGGATATTACCCTTGCGCCATTTGCGCGCCTACTTGTGCCAACTGGTGTTGCTCTTGCCTTACCTTCCGGTTTTGAGGCGCAAATTAGGCCGCGTTCTGGCCTTGCCCTTAAAAACGGGATTACCCTGCTTAATACCCCTGGGACAATTGATTCCGATTATCGCGGTGAAATCAAAGTGCTGATGATTAATTTAGGGCAGGAAGATTTTGTGATTTCGCGGGGAATGCGGATCGCGCAATTGGTGATTGCGCCGGTGGCGCAAGTTCAGTGGCAGGAGGTGGAAACATTGGATGATACGCAAAGAAGTGTTAATGGTTTTGGTTCAACCGGTGTGAAGGTGGTGGCTTAATGATTTCACCATCGCGCAAATTATTTTATGTGGTGGAGGCAATGGTGACGATTGCTTATAATACGGGGCAAGGGGCGATTTCCAGCCGTGAGATAGCTAAAAGGCAAGGTTTGCCACCGCGCTATCTTGAGCAATTGATGCAGCGTCTGGTGCGCGGTGGATTGCTGCGGGGGATGCGTGGTCCGCATGGAGGGTATGTTTTGGCAAAAGAGCGTAGGCGCATTACCATTGCCGATATTTATAAAACTCTCGGCGAAGAAAAAGAGGAGGATGTAGAAGGTTACAAATCAACCCCTCTGGGTGAATTTATAATACAACCAGCGTGGGAAAAACTGGATGAGGTGATGATGCAGAATTTGAAACAGATCAATCTTGCGGATTTATGCGAACAG
>CAUJIB010000076.1 GCA_963205245.1 Pseudomonadota bacterium | reverse complement strand
CTAGTGTTGTTAAAAAAAGTCCAAGAACATAGATTTTCTTTCTGACCACACCTTGGTTACTAACTATGAATGTTTTTTATACAGTAGCTTGCGCCAGACCATATTTATTATGTGGTCTGGCGCAAGCTATGGATAGAATTTGCCGCCAGAGACCACACCAGAATTTATCCTATCTTGTCTTAGATACGTGGGTAGTAATTACTTCAAATTCTCACAAGCGGTTTTAATCCGCTCCATAGCTTTATTTAAGGCTGCCTCGCTGGTAGCATAGGAAATACGGAAATAACCTTCCAAACCAAAGGCACTGCCAGCCACTGTTGCAACCAGTGCTTCTTCAAGCAAATAATCGCAAAAATCCGAGCCATTACCTATAGTTTTTCCTTGTGGGGTTTTCTTGCCGATTAGCTGCTGCATATTGGGGAATACATAAAATGCCCCTTCTGGTTTTAGGCAGCTGATCCCTTCTATCTGGTTAAGGGCATCAGCTACTAAATCACGGCGAGCAGCAAAAGATTTCTTCCAATCCTGTAGAAAACCTTGCTCGCCATTTAACGCAGCAACAGAAGCTGCCTGACTTATAGAACAGGCGTTGGAAGTGCTGTGTGACTGGATGTCAGAAATCGCTTTGATAATTTCTTTTGAGCCACCAGCATAACCAATACGCCAACCAGTCATAGCATAGGCTTTTGATACTCCGTTTACAGTGAGGGTACGCTCAAACAGTTTCGGTTCTATTTGGGCGATAGTATAGAAAGGAAAACCATCATAAACCAGATGCTCATAAATATCATCCGCCAGAATCATAACCTGCGGGTGTTTTAGAAGAACATCAGCTAGAGCTTTTATTTCTTCTTTGCTGTAAGCTGCACCAGTGGGGTTAGAAGGTGAATTAAGTATCAGCCATTTTGTTTTTTCCGTAATTGCTTTTTCTAAAGCTTCGGGCTTTAGCTTAAATCCGTCTTTTTCCAGACATTGAACAGTTACTGGTGTACCTTCAGCAAATAACACCATATCAGGATAAGAAACCCAGTAAGGCGCAGGGATAATTACCTCATCACCAGCGTTGAGAGTAGCGAGCAAGGCATTAAAGATAATTTGTTTTGCACCAACACCGGCAACGATTTGATTGGGAGCATATTCCAAACCATTTTCACGCTTGAATTTATCAATAATAGCCTTTTTAAGTGCTGCGGTGCCGGATACAGGAGTATATTTGGTTTCACCTTTTTTAATCGCTTCAATAGCTGCATTTTTTATATGATCCGGCGTATCAAAATCCGGCTCACCAGCACCCAGCCCAATCACATCTTTACCGGCGGCTTTAAGATCAGCAGCTTTAGCAGTTACAACAAGGGTTGGAGATGGTTTTACCAGATTCAAGCGATGTGCTATATTAGACATGTTTCTCTCTCAAATTTTATGTGGTTTTATTATTTTTTTAAGGCAAAGATTCCACATAAACAAGCACTGTTTGCTTAGAAGGGAAAGGAAAATCTATAGCAGATTTCTTATCATACATAGTTTTTTGCAAAGTGGACGGCACAACAAGCACTCTATTTTCTTTCCTCCCCATGCCTAGAACACCCTGTTCAAGCCCCAGAAACACTTCTGATTTGCCGATAGTAAAAACAAATGGCATGCCGCTATTACCCTCTTTACTATCATAAAGTTTTTTTCCTTCTACATCCCAGATGGAGAAATTTATTTTTGCCTGTGTACCGCATAAATACACAGAATTATTTCCTGATCTTTCTCCGATTATACGATATGCTGAATAATCGGGAAGTTCCGGTGATAATTCCAATAACTCCACATCAAAACGTATATTAGCAAGGGTTGGGACATCTTCGCGGGTAAATTTTTCTTCGCCATAAGCCATTTTTCCAGAAGAAAAAATACTCCGTTTTCCCTTTTCTTTCATTCCAACAACACCTTTTTCCAGTGCTGACATATTACTTCCTGAACCAATTTCCAAAATAGCTTTTTGTTGCTTTTCTATTTCCTTTCCATCTTCGGTAAAGGAGTTATATTTTATAGTAGCTTTTTGTCCACAAACAGCCGATTTGCCATCACCGACGACATTATCTTTCATCTGTAACTTGACGGTTGCTTGTGGAAATACACGATCCTTAATAACATCTATATTCATTATTTTTTCTGGATTTAACATTGAGCCAAGGGAAGGATTTGTATTTTCTTTTTCAGCACCAATAGATGTTTCCGGATCAGTTGAATTGGTTACTGTTTTCTTACCCCCATTAGCGATAAGGACATAACCGAGAAAAGCAATTGCCACCCACATCATCCACGGTGGATTTGGTTTTTTTTGTTTCTTTCTGAAAAGACGGAACATGTTGATACTCCAATTTTACAAGTTATCTGCCTTTAATTATTAAACCTGAAATGTAGCACATCTCCATCTTTTACACGATATTCTTTTCCTTCCAAACGGAATTTTCCAGCTTCTTTTGCCCCTGTTTCGCCATTACAAACGATATAATCGTCATAAGCGATGGTTTCAGCGCGGATAAAGCCTTTTTCAAAATCACTATGGATAACACCGGCGGCGGCAGGCGCGGTTGTACCTTTAGTTATAGTCCATGCCCGCGCTTCTTTTGGCCCTATAGTGAAGTAGGTAGATAAATCAAGAAGTTCATAGCCTGCTTTGATGATACGCGACAAACCGGTTTCACTAAGATTTAGTGATGATAAAAATTCTTTTTTATCTTCTTCGCTAGGCAGCATAGAAATTTCCGCTTCAATCCGCGCCGAGATAACCACACAAGGTGCGTTTTTCTTTTTTGCCATTTCCATTACTTTATTAGAAAGCGAATTACCTTCTGCCGCGCTTTCCTCATCCACATTACAAATATATAAAACCGGTTTTGAAGTAAGGAGCTGCAACAATTTCATTTGCCGTTTTTCAGCTTCGTCTTTCAGCTCGGTTTCCCGCGCCGGATGGCCTTCGGATACCACCTTCAGCACCCTCTCAATAATTTCTACCTGCTCAGCAGCTTCTTTATCAGTTTTTGCTTTTTTCTGTAGGGCAGGCAAGCGTTTTTCCAAGCTTTCCAAATCCGCCAGCACTAATTCTGTTTCCACTATTTCTGCATCACGCATGGGATCAATAGCACCTTCCACGTGAGTAATATTTCCATCCTCAAAGCACCGCAGCATATAGATAATCGCATCCACCTCACGAATATGGGCGAGGAATTGGTTGCCTAGTCCCTCACCTTTACTTGCACCACGCACCAAACCGGCAATATCTACAAATTCCAACTGGGTGGGGATAATCTGTGCTGAACTGGCAATCGCAGCAAGTTTTTCCAATCTGTCATCAGGAACATTAACCCGCCCAACATTGGGTTCAATGGTACAAAACGGATAATTTGCCGCTTCTGCCGCAATGGTTGAAAGCAGAGCGTTGAACAAGGTTGATTTTCCTACATTGGGCAAACCAACAATACCACATTTGAAACCCATATTTTTCCTTTAGTTTTAGAGTTACGATAAACTCACTTTATTCATAAAACCAGCCTCATCACCCGCAAGCAGCAAGCCCAGATGACTAGAGGTAGCTTGTATTATAGAGTGAAGTGTAGATGTTTCTTCTTTACGAAAATCCGAAAGCACATAATCAGATACCAAATCCTTATCGCCTGGGTGACCGATGCCAAGGCGAATTCGTAAATAATCAACCCCGATATGGGAATCTAAGCTTTTCAAACCATTATGACCGCCACTGCTACCGCCACGTTTTACCCGTAATTTGCCCAGCGCCAAATCCAAATCATCGTGAATTACGATAATATCTTTCAGCGGAATTTTATAAAACCGTGCTATTTCAGAGGAAGGAGTGCCGGAAATATTCATGTAACCAAGTGGTTTGAATGCAAAAATTTTATTGCCACCTATCAAGCCTTCTGTAACAGAACCGCCGAATTTCAATGATGATTTTGAAAAACCATAATCAGCTATAATCCGGTCAATTGCCATAAAACCTATATTATGGCGATTACCGGTATACACATTACCTGGGTTTCCAAGACCGATTATAAGAAAATTAGTCATGAGTTATGAGTCATTGGTCACGAGGAAAGAGTCATGAGTCATTAAGTAATTCACCCATGACTCATGACCCGAATCTCATGACTATTTTTTCTTAGGTTCTTCTTTTTTAGCTGCTGCCGGTGCTGCCGCCGCTGCTGCCGCTGCTGCCGGTGCTTCTTCTTCAGCCTTACCACGTCCTGCAATGGTTATAATGGTAAAGTTACGCTTAATGGTAGGGGTGACACCTTTCGGAAGTTCAATATCATTGATATGCACGCTATGACCAATATCAACAGCTTGGATATTGATTTCAATATGTGATGGAATTGAATCAGGAGCACAGAAAAATTCTATCTCATGACGTACGATGTTAAGGACACCGCCACGTTTCAAACCAACAGCGCGTTCCTGACCAGAAATTTTAATAGGAACCTGCACGCGCAGTGCTACGCCTTTTTCAACTTTAATAAAATCCACATGTTCAATTTGATCGGTAACCGGATTAAATTGAAGGTCTTTCGGCAAAGCCTGAATCGCTTTATCAGCGAATTTAAGTTCAACAAGGCGGTTTTTGAAACGGCCTTTTGCATATTCCATAGCTACTTCTTTTATTGGAAGTGCAATACGAACAGCTTCTTGACCTTTAGCGTAAATTACACCTGGGATTTTGCCTTCACGACGCAAACTGCGAGATACACCTTTTCCGCTTTGATCACGCATTGCAGCTGGCAGAACAGCGATTGCTTTAGTTGTATTTGTCATTAATTTAACTCCTTATTAGATGATTAGATGATTGGATAACTGGATGATTAGTCAAATAGACTGGAAACGCTGGTTTCTTCACTGATGCGTTTAATTGCCTCGGCAAGTAAAGGAGCAACTGTAATAAAACGGATATTCTTGGCATTTTTTGCAGCTTCTGTTGCAGGGATAGTATCGCTTACAACCAAAGAGGTAAGCACAGAAGATTTTACTCTCTCTATCGCCTTACCTGATAAAACACCGTGCGTAACATAAGCCGCAACCGATGCTGCACCGGCATCTTTCAAAGCGGCTGCGGCATTGCAAAGTGTGCCAGCTGAATCAACAATATCGTCAAATAGAATACAGTCACGACCGCTAACATCACCTATGATATTCATAACTTCAGAAACACCGGCTTTTTCACGGCGTTTATCAACGATAGCCAAATCTGCACCGATACGGTTGGCAAGACCGCGAGCGCGTACCACACCACCAACGTCAGGCGATACAATCATTACTTTGCTTATATCAGGAAATTGTTCTTTTATATCTTTTACAATTACAGGAGCTGCGTATAAATGATCCAGCGGAATATCAAAAAAGCCTTGGATCTGTGCAGCATGAAGGTCAATAGTCAGTACACGGCTGGCACCGGAAGCAGCAATCACGTTAGCTACCAGTTTCGCTGAGATAGGAGTACGCGGCCCGACCTTGCGATCCTGCCTAGCATAGCCAAAATAAGGGATAACAGCAGTAACGCGGCGGGCAGACGCACGCTTAAGCGCATCAAGGCATACTAGAAGTTCCATAATATGGTCGTTTGCCGGATAGCAGGTTGACTGGATAACAAATACGTCTTCACCACGTACATTTTCATGAATCTCCACAAACACTTCCTGATCGGCAAAGCGTTTAACGCTAACGTCAGTAAGTTTCATGCCCAGATAATCCGCAACGCCTTGGGCAAGGGGAAGATTGCTGTTACAAGAGAGTAATTTCATAACTATCCATTCAAAAAAAGACAAACAAAAAGCTCCATCTGCCATGTATTCTAAAAATACACACCAAACGGAAATTTCAGGGCATTTTTGCCAAAGTTCCAAGAATTATGTGTCACCGTATAGCATATGCTATTAAAAAGTAAATGGTTAAATTATAAAAATATCCATTGCAAACCATCATTCAAAATGGTTAAAATAAATTTTATAAATATAGCGAAAAACAACTTATATAAAACTTATAACACATTATGCAAAAAGAAGAATATCTAAATTTACGAAACAATGACAGCACCACAAATAACCGTGGTTATGTTATTGTTGATTCAAGCACGCTGTTTGAGCTCATGCCGGAAATACCAAAAGATCATAATGATGGCTTACCAAACAAACGCTATCTTGATATACTGCCGTTTCTTGCAAAAAATGGCTATAACATAATAATTCCTGAAATTGTTTCTTTTGAAACTTCACAAATATTAGAAAACCGCATCAATATTGGAAATTATTTTGGCAATCGCCATGGAAATAACAAATATAACTCGGTTGATGAAATACTGAAACCTTTTATGAAATCAGTGGCTAATAACGAATACCCCAATATATCAATACTTGCGAATACCGGACCTCGGGATGTTGACAATTTTTTATCTGAATTAAAACAGTTAGAAAAAACCAAGCAATCTGCTGCTAAATCATTAAAAAATGACAAAGGTTTTACTCGTCTGTCAAACCATAATAGTTTAACTAATTTAGAATCAAATAAAATAGCTAGTAAACAGTTTGAGTTTATAACAAAATCAACTGGCTATGCTAACAACGCAGAACGCAATACTAGAGAAAAATTTGGAAATCTAGCAATAATGGAATTATTAAAAG
>CAUJIB010000075.1 GCA_963205245.1 Pseudomonadota bacterium | reverse complement strand
AGCACCTAGAGGTGTACCGGAGCAATCAAGCTCAGAAATTGAGCCCCCACCTATAAGTAATGCCGGAGGCACAGCAGCACCGGAATAAATAATACTATTATGCGCCGTATCTATTATCCCTAGGAAACAAGTCAAATATTGCCCTGTTGGTAGAATACGGTAAAAATTATCATTCATATTTTCCAGTATACACGCCGGAGAACTGCTATAATCTACAAATTCTTTAAGATAGTTATGCAGCCTGAAAGTATCAATCGCCACAGACACACCATGCCCAGCGAAATCGGCAACACAGACCATAAGCTTACCGTCAGGCAACTGCCGCACCGTCCAGTAATCACCACCTAGGGCTTGCGAAGCCTGATAGATATGGTGCACTTCCACATTATAATTTTCTTTACAAGCATTTAGCAAATCTTCATCTGGTAAGATAGTATACTGTAAATTACGCGCTATCTGTAAATCAAGATCAGTTGGCTCTTCATTATTTTCCAACCTCCTTATGAGGTATGATTTTTGTACATATAAATCTACACAATCAATCAAATCTTCTTCACGTATTGGTTTAGCAATAACTCCTGATACATTGATTTTCAACATTTTTACCCGCTCATCATCCATATCCATATCAGTAATTGCTATTACTGGGATATAGCTGGTTGCGGAATTTCCCTTACATAGATTGGTACAAAATTCCAACCAGTTCATACTGGCAAAAGATACATCAAGGAAAATCAAATCTGGAGTTATTGATTCTAATTTGTCTAGTGCTTCAAATTCATCTATGGCAATGATTAATTCTCTTACTCCATAATTACCAAGGATAGAACGCAGTGAAGCAATCATTGCCTCATCGCTACCCACAACAAGCACGACTGCCTTATGACCTAAATCAACTAATTCACTCGATAATATTAAATTTTTCATAAGACTTCGTGAGCTGCATCAAGGCTTTAACATCCCCTTTAGGGCGGTAGAGAGAAAGTACAATATTGCGTGTATAACATTCTTTATGTGCAATCATCAACATTCCAAGCCCCGCCGAATCCATAAACATTAATTCTCCAAGGTGGATTGACAAGTTCTTCACATTTTTCTCAAGTATTTCATTAAGGATTTTACGGAATTCAGAACCATTGAGAAAAATTAATTTCCCAGTCAAATGCAATTCCGCCACATCATTATTTATATTTTTTATTATTGGCATAATTTATCATTCGGTATAGCAAGGCATTGTTAATTAAAAATATTAATATATATTTCAAGCATACTAAACACCAAATATTACCACCCGTATGTGTACTATAATAAACCAATTTTATAAATAAACCAATATTATATATTTATAAAAAATCATGATTTTTCTGTTGAAAATCCTTATATATTGCTATATGTTCTCAGACCTTCATAAATATTTATGGAGAAATTCACAGGCTGTGTGAAGGTTTTGGCGCGGTGCGTCTTGACCATCCAGTGTTCTTTATTAAGAAAACTACGCGCAGCCAAGGCTTAACTGGAAAAAAGGATTTATTATGTCTCTCCCTGCATTTAACATGCGCGAGCTTATTGAAGCTGGCGTTCACTTCGGTCACAAAACCAAGCGTTGGAACCCGCGCATGGCTCCGTTTATTTTTGGCACACGTAACGACATCCACATTATTGACCTTGGTAAAACCGTACCGCTACTACATCAAGCACTTACTGCTGCTCGTGATGTTGTAGCACAAAATGGTCGTATTCTATTTGTTGGTACCAAACGTCAGGCATCAGAGCATGTTGCTGAAGCTGCTAAACGCTGCGGCCAATATTATATTAATGAGCGTTGGTTAGGCGGGTTACTTACGAACTGGAATACTATTCAGGTTTCAATAAGAACTTTACGAAAACTGGAAGAGCAGCTTACTGGTGAAAACCTAGGCTTTACAAAAAAAGAATTATTATCTATGAGCCGCCAACGCGATAAATTGGAAAGCTCTCTTGGTGGTATTAAGGATATGGGCGGTCGTCCTGACCTTATTTTCATCATTGATACCAACAAAGAAGACCTTGCAATTAAAGAAGCACAAAAATTAGGTATACCTATTGTTGCTGTCCTTGACAGCAATTGCACTCCGGACGGCATCACCTACCCAATTCCAGGGAATGATGATTCTACACGCGCTATCCGCATGTATTGCCGCCTGATTTCTGATGCTGCTCTAAGTGGTATTCAACAAAGCGTTATCAAATCCGGTCGTGATATTGGCGCATCTGAGGACGTTAGCAAAACTCTTTCTAGGGAAGAAATAAATCTTGCCAATGAAGGAAAAGACGAAGCTGATGACGCAAAAAACAAAAAGTCAGCCCGTGGCGGTCGTAAATCTGCTGAAGCCGCACCGGCACCTAAAAAAGCACCAACAGTTATGGTGAAAAAGATAATTAAGAAGTAGTGATGTAATCTTGCTGACTGCTAAGCGGATCGCAGGATATTATTTATACATAACGGACTGGATCCTGTGAGTGCTCAAGCACTCACAGGATTTGGCTATAAACAGGAGCAAAAACATGACACAAGTAACCGCAGAAATGATTAAAAATCTTCGTGAATCAACAGGTGCAGGCATGCTTGATTGCCGCAAAGCCCTTACTGAAAATAATGCAGATATGGATGCTGCCATTGACTGGTTGCGCAAAAAAGGCTTATCCGCCGCTGCTAAAAAATCTGACCGTGTTGCCGCTGAAGGCTTGGTTGCCGTAGCCTCTTCCGGCAATAAGGGTGCAGTTGTTGAATTAAATTCTGAAACTGATTTCGTAGCCCGCAATGAGCAATTCCAAGCGTTAACAGCAAAAATTGCTAAACTTGCCCTTGAGCTTGGTAATGATGTGGAAAAACTAAAAGAAGCAGTTGCTGCTGACATTACCCAAGCAATTGCAACTATCGGTGAGAACATGACCCTTCGCCGCAGTGCCACACTTTCTGTAAGCAAAGGCGTTGTTGCAACTTATGTTCACAGCGCAGTTTCTGCCGGTATGGGTAAAATTGCAGTTCTAGTTGGCCTAGAATCAGATGGTGATGCAGCTAAACTTGAAGGATTTGGCAAACAGCTTGCCATGCATATTGCTGCTTCCAACCCAAGCTTTTTACGCAAATCTGATGTAACAGCAGAAAAAATTAAAAAAGAAGAAGATGCTGCCAGTGAAATTATAGCTAAATTCTTTGACAGCTTTGTTGCTTTTGAAAAAGGCACTGCTAAATACAAAGAAAAAATGACTTCCGACCGTGCCTTCTCTGAAAAGGTTTTAGAAGCAAAACTTGCAGAACTTTCACAAACTTTACCGAATGTTGATGAGCTTCTTGCGGATTATGACCGCCAGAGCAAAAGCGAAGACCGCAAGGAAAAACAAAATGCGGATAAAACCAAAAAACTTCTGGATGTATTCTTCCAGGAAGCTGCTTACATGCTGAAAAAAATCCGCTCTTATGGCGATGATGCAGCAATCAAACAAAAGCTGAATCAGCTTAAGATTGACCGTTTCTTTGAAGAAAGTGTTCTCGAAGAGCAGATTTTTGTTATTGATGGCAAAAGCAAAGTATCACAAGCTGTGGAAGCCGCCGCTAAGGATATTGGCGCACCGGTTAAAATTGCCGGCTTTGTAAGCTACCGTCTTGGCGAAGGTATTGAAAAAACCCAATCCGACTTCGCTGCGGAAGTTGCCGCTGCCGCAGGTGCTGCCGCTTAAAGCATAACAAAACACTCTGAAAAATTGTCATCTCTAACAAAGTGAGAGGTCTTGTCATTGTAAAATTCATATTTTATAAAGATCCCTCGACTACGCTCGGGATGACAGATTTAGAAATTCGCTTAAATATACAACAAACAAAAAGCCCGTAAGGAATAAAATCTTTACGGGCTTTTTTGTTATTATAAAAAATTACCCCCGCCTAATCGGGCGGTATTTCACTTTTGTTGGGGTTAGCACATCCACACCTAATCTGCGTTTAAGGTCAGCTTCGTAGGCTTCATAGTTACCTTCAAACCATTCTACATGGCTATCACCTTCAAAAGCGAGAATATGGGTAGCGATACGGTCCAAGAACCAGCGATCGTGGGAGATAATCACCGCGCAACCTGCAAAATCCATTAGCGCATCTTCCAAAGCGCGGAGTGTTTCCACATCAAGGTCGTTAGTTGGTTCGTCCAACAAAATTACGTTATGTTCGCCTTTAAGCATTTTTGCCAGATGCACGCGGTTACGCTCACCACCGGACAGCATCCCTACTTTTTTCTGCTGGTCAGCTCCCTTAAAGTTAAAGCTTGAGCAGTAAGCACGGGATTTTACCAATTTTTTGCCAAGCGTTATTTCTTCATCACCACCTGAGATTTCTTCCCATACGGTTTTGTTATCTGCCAGCGCATCACGTGATTGATCTACATAACCAAGCTTTACCGAATCACCAACCACGAATGTACCTGAATCCGGCTTTTCTTTACCGGTTATCATTTTGAACAAGGTGGTTTTACCTGCCCCGTTCGGTCCAATAATCCCTACGATACCACCAGCAGGCAAATCAAAAGATAAATCATCAATAAGCAACCTATCGCCAAAACCTTTAGCTACATTCTGGGCTTTGATAACAAGATTCCCAAGGCGCGAGCCATTAGGAATAACAATCTGCGCTACGCCCACTTGTGCTTTATTTTCCTGTGCCAGCAAAGTTTCATAAGCCGCGATACGTGCTTTGCTTTTGGCCTGACGGGCTTTAACACCTTGGCGAATCCACTCCAGCTCGGTTGCCAACTGTTTCTGGCGCGAATTTTCTTCGCTCTTTTCCTGTGCTAAACGTTTTTGTTTTTGATCTAAATAAGCTGAATAATTACCTTCATACGGAATACCGGTACCGCGGTCTAACTCCAGAATCCAGCCTGTAACATTATCAAGGAAGTAGCGATCATGGGTTACCATAACCACTGTGCCCTTATATTCTTTCAAGTAATGCTCCAGCCACGCCACTGATTCCGCATCTAGATGGTTGGTTGGCTCATCTAAAAGTAATAAATCCGGCTTTTCTAAAAGCAGTTTGCAAAGCGCTACACGCCTTTTCTCACCACCGGAAATCTTGCTGACATCCGCATCTTTGGGTGGGCAACGCAAAGCGTCCATGGCAATTTCAATATCGCGCTCAATATCCCAACCACCGGTTGCCTCTATTTTTTCCTGAAGCTCGCCCTGTTCTTCAATAAGCTTCATCATTTCATCATCATCAGTCACTTCACCAAGTTTGTTGGAAACTTCATTAAAGCGGTCAAGTAAGGCTTTTTGTTCACCGAGTGCCTCTATAATATTTCCCATTACGTCTTTAGAATTGTCTAGCTGTGGCTCTTGTGGCAAATAACCAACCCTTGCCCCTTCGGCCGCCCATGCCTCGCCATTATATTCTTTATCCAGCCCTGCCATTATTTTAAGCAGGGTTGATTTACCAGAACCGTTAGGCCCTAAAACGCCGATTTTAACCCCAGGCAGAAATGACAAATAAATTCCTTTTAGAACTTCCTTCCCTCCAGCATATTTTTTAGAAAGGTCTTTCATTACATAAACATATTGATAGGCAGCCATTGTTTTTTCCCTAGAAAAGTTTTTTAGTTATTTTGTATAAGTTGAAGATCGCAATATTTAGCATAATACCTAAAATCATCATCACGAGTGAGTAAAGGAACATTATTGTCAATGCAAGCTTGTGCTATGAGAACATCACCAAGTTTGGCTTTCAAGCCTTTTTTTAGCAATAATTTTCTTGTTTCACCTGATCTATACCAATAGCCGTCATAAATTTCCAACAGAGGTATATTTTGTAAAAAATGATAATACTGTTTATCTAAACGCGGATTACTTGAAAATTCGGTTAGCACTATTGGTGGAAGATATGCTTCATGAGAAAATATTTTCTCTTTTAACATTACAACTTGGATATTTGAAACCCCAGATTGAAAATCAACCAAAACACAAGTATCTATAGCTACAATCAATCGCGTAATTCCTTCAACTCTTCAGCTGTAAGCATAAATTTTACCTTACCTTCCATATCTAGAAGTTCCTGATACGCAAGCCGCTGCCTATGTTCTATCAAAGCTTGTTTGATAGTTTCGGTAAGGTTAGTTTTCTTATCACGCGTGAAAGATTCAATCAGCGATACAGGTAGGTTTACGGTTATTTTTCTGGTTTCTATTACTGGCTTTTTCATATGTATAATATTACCATATAGAAAAGCTGTATGCAAACTATAAAATCACCTTCATCCGATCAAAGCAATTTACCATATTATGAATTCATTTTTTCAAAAAACTCAGCATTTGTTTTGGTTTCACCAAGTTTTTCCAACAAGAATTCAATACCGTCCATAGCTCCCATTGGCGCAAGGATTTTTCGCATTACCCACATTTTCGTAAGGGTTGCTTTTTCTACCAGCAAGTCTTCTTTACGAGTTCCGGACTTGGTAATATCAATCGCTGGGAAGGTACGTTTATCAGCCATTTTGCGGTCAAGCACGGTTTCTGAGTTACCCGTTCCTTTGAATTCTTCAAAGATAACCTCATCCATCCGCGAACCGGTATCTATCAAAGCTGTAGCGATAATAGTAAGTGAACCACCATTTTCTATGTTACGAGCTGCACCGAAAAAGCGTTTCGGACGCTGCAGGGCGTTAGCATCCACACCACCGGTAAGAACCTTTCCTGATGATGGAATCACAGTGTTATAAGCACGAGCCAAGCGGGTTATGGAATCCAGAAGGATAACCACATCCTTTTTATGCTCAACCAGCTTCTTGGCTTTTTCAATTACCATTTCCGCAAGCTGTACGTGGCGGGTTGCCGGTTCATCAAAGGTTGAAGAAACCACCTCACCTTTTACGGTACGCTGCATATCAGTTACTTCTTCAGGACGCTCGTCAATAAGAAGTACAATCAAATAAGCATCAGGATGATTCGCTGTGATAGAATGGGCGATATTCTGTAAAAATACTGTTTTACCGGTGCGCGGCTGTGCAGTAATCAAAGCGCGCTGACCAAACCCAATCGGGGCAACAATATCAGCCACACGCATAGAAAGGTCTTTTTTATCAGGACGGTTCTCAATTTCAAGCTTAATACGACGTTCAGGATAAAGCGGGGTCAAGTTATCAAAGTTAATACGGTGATTAATCTGGTCTGGATCATCATAATTAATTTTATTTACTTTAAGCAGTGAAAAATAACGCTCACCATCTTTTGGAGCACGGATTTCACCTTCTACCGTATCACCAGTACGAAGTGCGAAACGGCGCACTTGGCTAGGAGCAACATAAATATCATCAGGCCCCGCCAGATAGTTGGCAAGCGGTGAGCGCAAAAACCCAAACCCATCTTGCAACACTTCTACTACCCCTTCGCCAAGGATGGCCTCACCTTTTTCTGCCTGCTTCTTCAGGATGGCAAAAATCATCTCCTGTTTAAGCATGGTGCTCGCGTGTTCA
>CAUJIB010000074.1 GCA_963205245.1 Pseudomonadota bacterium | reverse complement strand
AATAATTAATTTAGATTATATTGGGTTGGGGGGAGTTTATGGTTAGTCAGATACAACTTGGTAATTTTTTCAATTTAGGTGGAAAAACAGTATCTGGTGGTGTTGGAGGTTCTGGTATTGATACGGAATCATTAGTGAAGGCTCTGACAGATGCGAAAGCGATTCCTGCGACAAAACTGCAGGATAAAATTGATATAAATGATAAAAAATCTACGGCTCTTGCTGAATTCAAAACTTTGTTTGGTAAGCTTAAGGATGCAGTTGCAATTTTGCGTAATCCTCCAGGGGTTGGTAATGCTGCGGACAATGCTTTTAAGTATCGCACGGCTAATATCAGTAGCAGCACATCGGTTGCCGGAACTGATTATCTGTCGGTTACTGCTTCACCTGGAGCTGAATTACAATCATATACGGTAAGTGAAATAACCAGCATTGCTAAGGCAAGAAAACAATCAACTGGTAATATAAATATAGCAACAGCAAGTGCGGTTGCGGTTTCAGCTACTCCTGCTGCTGGCGAATTTAAGGCTGGAACATTTACCTTAAACGGACAAAACATTACTTTAACTGCTGGAGAAAGCCTTAATTCTGTGGCGGCGAAATTTAATGCAGTATCCGATGATACAGGTATTTCCGCCAGTATCATCAAGGTTTCAAGTGGTGTTTACCAGCTTTCTTTTTCTGCTACTGAAACAGGGGAAGATGCTGATTTTGATTTTAATAATTTAAGTCCAGCAGGAACATTGGTGGATGCAAGTGGAGTTTTCTCGCAGGTCACC
This sequence comes from Pseudomonadota bacterium, assembly GCA_963205245.1. Lineage (GTDB taxonomy): Bacteria > Pseudomonadota > Alphaproteobacteria > Rickettsiales > SXRF01 > SXRF01. The sequence goes on along the minus strand of CAUJIB010000074.1, from coordinate 15,085 downwards.
GTTTCCAATAAGCAAGATGCTGCAAATGCTGAATTCAAGTTTAATGGTGTGTCTATTATCCGCCAGAATAACACCATTAGTGATCTGGTAGATGGTTTGTCTATTACCTTAAAAAAAGATATGTCAGACGCTCCCCTTACCGAAGTGGAAGTTGATATTGATGCAGATCAGACTATTGAAAAAAACAGCGTTATCAATTTTGCAAATTTATATAATGATCTTAAAATTTTTGCCGCTAAACAATCAGAGGTAGATGATAACGGTCTTTATAAGGATACCGCTGTTCTTAATGATAGTGCTATATTGCGTAATACTATGAGTGCTATGGGGTCAATACTTTCTTCTGTTGTTTCTGGTCTTGGTGCCGATGCGCCTAGCAAGCTTTCTGATATTGGTATTACATTTGTTGATCAGGAAGCAACTGCTGATAATCCAAGAGTACGGAATTTAATAAGTGTTGATGATGGTAAGCTTACTACAGCTATTGCTAATGATTCGGATGCGGTGCGTAAAATTTTTGAGTTTGATTTCACTACTGATAACACAGCCCTTCGGGTTTTTTCTCGTACCAATGCATTACAAATATCTGATTTTGATTTGACGATTACGCCAAGTACTTCAACTTTTCAGGCGACTTATGATGATGGGGCAGGGCCAGAAACAATAGATTTAGATTATACAGAGATTAAAAATTCCAGTACAGGGGTTGTGACAGGATACACCTTGAAAGGGAAAGCCGGAACAGTTCTGGAAGGATTAGTTTTGGTGTATGCCAGCACCGCGGACGGAACGGCCAGTGTAAATGCAACGCAAGGGATTGCCGATAAGATTTTTAACGTGGGTGATACTGTATTAAAAGCCAATACTGGTACTTTGGCAGTAGAGCTTGAGGCACTGAAAGATGCCGATACGCGTTTGCAGGATAATATTGATAAAATAAATGCGCAGGTAGAAGTTTATCGTCAACAATTGCTTGATAAATTTTCGCGTTTAGAACAAGCTATAGCTAATGTGAATACCCTGCTTGCGAGCATTGATGCGAATGATAATGCCCGCAATGGAATAAATGGATAATCATATAATAAAAATGGAAATAGATAATAAAAATGGTTGAAAAACAAAAATATCAAGCTTATGCGGTTGCCACTCAGACAGTTGCTCCTGTCCGGCAGATTGTTTTGCTATATGATGGAACGATTCGTCTGGTGCAGCAGGCTAAGGAGGCAATTGCAGAAAAACGTATAGAAGACAGGTACAATCTTCTTATTAAGGCCTCTGAACTTATTGGTGGTTTACAGGGTTGCCTTGATTTTGATAATGGTGGTGAGATAGCACGTGTTTTATATAGTTATTATTCATCTATAGAGGCGCGTTTATTTTCTATACATAGAAGCAATAGCATTGATGATTGTGACGGTATAATAAATGACCTAAAGCAGATGCGTGATGCTTGGGTTGAGATTGAGCAAAGTACGGTGCCGGACAATGCGAAAATAAAGGATTCTGAAGGATTTTCTTCTGAGACATCTTCTTTGCCGTCTGCTATAGATGGTATGATTATTTCCGCTTAGATTTTGTTGGTTTGGCATGATAATTGCTTAAATTTAGGATGATAAAAATCTTGAATTTAAGTGAGGGAATATGCCATCTTTACAGTCTTTTGCTGCTACATTTAGTAATTTATTTGGTGGAAATCCTGCGGATTTATCAGCTGCTAGCCCAATGGGGGCTGATAAAAAATCATCATCGGATCAATTTTCTTCCTTGCTTGATGTGGTGGGAAATATAGGTGATGATAATAATAATGCTATAGCCCCAGTTTCTCGTAAAAATGATGTAAAAGACCCAGTTGCCGTTGTTGCTGATGCTCCTGTTTCCTTTCGTGATAATAAAAATAATGATACTGTCAAAGCTACTGAAAAAAATATTGACGATAATAATGTTATAGAGAGAAAGTCATCTGTAACTACAAAGAAAGCTGGCAATGATAAAGATGACTCACAAAAAACTGAGAGTTTAACAGCAAAAAACGAAAGTCAGGAGGCAAATGACAGCAAAAAAGCTAATTCCGCTATAGCCAATGCAAATAACGATAATAACGCAAGTGACAAAACAGATGAAATTGCCGAGCTGGACAAACTAAAGGAAAAAATTGCCGATCGGGTTGACGATCTCAGTAATTTGATGGGAATTATCAGCCGTTTGCTGGCCGGGGCAAATGGTGCTACTACCCATGTGGAATTTTCATTTGTCTCACAAACCACAGTGCAGATAAGTGATATGAGCGCGATAAATAGCGATGATGGGCAAAATGCTGATGCGCTTGCGATCTTTGCTAACCTAAAAGATGTTCTTAAACAATTAGAGCAATTTTTGCAGGCAGTAAATGGGCAGGATACACCATTTACAGAAGGGCAGAATGATACGCTTTCTGCGATAAATGCCGCGTTACAAAATGATTTGAATGGTTTGAAAAATTTATTTCCGCAAGCTGTGGATGGTGATGATGCCCAATCTATTTTTAATCAACTTTTAGAAACACAAAAAACCATACAGTTGCAGGACATAGATGATAAAACTGGGCAACAGTCTGCATTTTCTCCGGTTGAAGATGTAAAATCATTACTACAAGATGATATAGCGTCTATTAAAGCAGCTTTGTTAAAATTTAAGAATGAACAATTGTCCACTCATGTAAGGCCAGAGATAGAAACCCCAAAGATCCAGTTAACAGTGATGCCACAGATGGATACACTATCCGTTGACAATGTTTCTGTAGTGAAGCAGGAAAATGGAAAAAATGATTTGGCAATATTTGCTAACGTGGTGCAGGCGGCGGCAATTCCTGTCGTAGAGCAAACGCAAAACCAAAATAATAACTCTTCTGTTAATCCTATTGCTGTGGCTGTGCAGCAATCATCTAGGGTTACGGATGTGGATACTAACGCTGGTGGTAATTTTTCTAATAATTCAGGGCAAGGTGGAAATTCACAGGCTCATCTTTCTTTTGGGGCAACTTCTGCCGGTACGCAGGTGCGCGGTGCAGGTGCTAATTCCACCCAGTTTTCCAGCTTGCTTAACCGTTCTGAACACGTGCCTGTTGCCGAGCAGGTGGTTTTCCATGTGAAAACGGCAATTGGTAATGGCAGTAGCAAAATAACCCTTCAGCTTAATCCGGAAGAATTGGGAAAACTGGATATTACGCTGGATGTAGATGTTAAAGGTAAAACCGGTGTGACTATTACTGCTGATAATAAGCAAACTCTGGATTTATTGCAGCGTGATTCACAAGGTTTACAGAAAGCACTTTCCGATGCTGGTCTGAAAGCTGATTCAGGCAGTTTAAGTTTTAATTTACGTGGTGGGGAAAGGGAAGGGCAGGGGCAGAACCAATCGCAGGCTGCAAATCAATACCGCAAATCGCAGCCGGATGATCTTTTGCCGGAAGAAGTAAATATGGCATCACTCGCAGTTGCTACACGTAGTTATGTTATTAATCTGCCTGATGGCTTGGATATTAAAATATAGGAGAAATTTTATGGCTATAGATGCAAGTAAAGTTGATAACATCAACAATATAATTAATAAAAATGCCAGCGAGACTGATAAGGCGGCGTCTAAAGCACAGACCAATTATCAGGATTTTCTGAAATTGCTTACCACGCAATTACAAAACCAAGACCCGACAGCACCGACTGACACTAACCAGCTAACCCAGCAAATTGCTACATTGTCGCAGGTTGAGCAACAAATAAATACCAATACCAATCTACAAAAACTAATCAGCCTGTTTAATACCACCACTATGAACAGTGTGGTTGGATATATTGGGAAACAAGTGGAAAGCGATGGTGATAAAGGTGTGTTGCAAAATAGCAAGGCCAGCTTTGTTTATAATCTGGAAAAAGACGCGCAAACTGCTGATGTGCAGCTATTGGATGCTAGCGGGAAAGTGGTTCTAAGCGCGAGTGGCACGAAAGTTGCTGGACGTAATGAAGTATTATGGGACGGTAAGGATAGTAACAGTAACCAGCTTCCAGACGGAACATATACAATTAAAGTAACGGCAAAGGATGCAGCGGGAGAAAGTATAAAAGTAACAACATCAACGGTAGGGGTGGTTTCTTCGGTGGATTCAAAAGATGGAAAAATTACCCTCACGCTTGGCGATGTTTCGGTGGATTTGGATAAGGTGACTTCAGTAAGGCAGGCAATTTAGTTTAATGATTTTGTAGTGGTGTAACCACAAATGCAGGATTAAAAGGAGAATTTTATGAGTTTATATGGTGCGTTATATTCTGGTGTGTCTGGTCTTAAAGGCCAGAGTAACAAGATTGGTATCATTTCCGATAACATCTCAAACGTAAACACGGTTGGTTATAAAGGTAACCGTGGCGGCTTTGAGAGTTTGGTGACATCATCTGGGAATGTTTCTACCTTTTCTCCTGGCGGTGTGTTAGGAAAAGGCCAGCAGCTAGTAAATAAGCAGGGTTTGCTGCAATCAACCGATTCATCTACCGATATAGCGATTTCCGGAGATGGTTTCTTTGTGGTAAACCAGCAAGCAGATGGTGACGGGCAGGTTTATTATACTCGTGCCGGTTCATTTACTCAGGATTCAACGGGTAACTTCCGTAACGCAGCTGGATATTTTTTACAGGCATGGCCGCTTGATAGGGAAGGTCGCCTGCCGGGTGAAACAGGAAACTTGAATACGAATTCTAGTGCTAACCTGACCAGTTTGACAACTGTGAACGTGACTAACCTTACCGGTGTGGCGGCTGCGACTTCAGCAGTTTCTGTAGGTGCTAATCTTGATTCCGGTCAAACAGCTTATCCCGGTGCTTCTGGTACTGTCAGACCTGATCCATTCCATGCGCAGAATTCTGATATAGCTGCTAAAACTATCCTTGTACCGGGGGGGGTAAACAGCCTTACACGCGGTGACCGTATAACAGTTTCTACAGGTGAGGGGTTAAGCTATACTTACCGTTATAGCGGCTTTACCTTTGGCCGTGATGTTACCAATGCTTCTTCCGTGGGTGATAATGGAGAGGCAGTTATGACATCGCCGGATACGCTTACTTCTTCGGCAGTGGCTTTAGGCGCTAATCCAGTTGCAACTACTAATACCAGTACTACAGTAACTATTACAAGTGCTGCGCATGGTCTTGCTACCGGTGATTCAGTGACATTGTCCGGTCTTGCTGCGACGGGCGGTGTTCCTGCTGGAGAATTGAATGCCACGCATATAGTAACTGTGATTGATGCTAATACTTATACTATAACAAGTACGACTGCAGCAACATCAACCGTTGCAGCTGGCGGTGGTGCAGGTGGTACTTCTACGAATTTACCATTTACTACCACTGCAAGTAGCAATGTGGTAACAGTAAGGCAGGTTGGGCATGGATTGGTGGATAATGAAGTGGTAACTATAACTGGGAATACTGCCATTATAGCCGGTATTCCTGCCAACGATTTTAACAGTTCATTCTTAGTGAATGTGATTGATGATGATCATTACACGATTACAGTTGCGACCGCAGCTTCTTCAACTGCAACTGGTGGCGGTGCAGGTACAGTATCGGCTACTACAAGGTTATTTGGCGGTACTATTATGGATGCCAGTAACGCTACAACTCGCTTTTTAGCAAATACCGGTACTAGCCCTTTCAGCACATCGGCTCTATCGTTCAGCATTACAACAACTGCAACAGGTACAGTTGATTTTACCTATACCTCTGCATCACCAAATGCTCAACTTGGGCAGTTTAATACATTAAGTAACCTTGCTGATGCTATTAATGCGGTTACCGGTCTTACGGCACGGGTTTCAAGTGGAAGATTATATGTTGCTCCGAGCGATGCTAATGCGGCTATAACTTTTGCCAATGGTTCGCAAGTTGGAACGGCAGGGCCTCCAGTGCAATGGGGGATTGACTGGGTACGTGAGCTTGGGCTTGCTAATATCGGTACTGGTTCTGATCGTTTCAATACTTTAGATGGTCTATCCAGTTTAGTGAATAATTCTTCCGGTCTTACTGCTAATATCGGAAGCGCACTTTCTTCTGCATCGGTAAAAATAAATGTGAACAATCCTCTAGATACCATAACTTTCTCGGATTATCCGGCGGTAGCGAACGTAACTCTGGGCACAACGCCGTTTGCTACAACGGCTGGTAGCGGGGTTGTTACTGTAACACTTCCTGCGGCTCCATCGCCATCCTATGTTACAGGAGATGTGGTAGATATGGGAACGCTTGCCGGCGGTCCTTATGATGGTATCCCTGCTGCAGATTTATCAGGACAATTTTCCATTACAGTATTAAATGCTACTACCTTCACTATAGTTGCGAAAAATGATTCTGTGGCTACCGCTGGGACTTCCACAGGGCCAACAGGTATATCCATGGTGCAGCCGCAAAACTATGGTAGCTTAGTATCAGAGCTTGGTTTGACGGCATCTTTGAATGGTGCTTCTTATACGGCACAGTCTACGGGAGCGTTAGGGCCAGCTTATGATCCAAGTGATGCTGCCAAAAATATTGCAGGTGGTACAATTACTGCGCAATTCAGCCGTCCTATCCGAGTATATGATTCACTAGGTACTGGGCATGATTTGAGTATGAGTTTTATTAAGACCGATACCAATACTTGGGCGGTAGAGGTTTATGCCGCCAATGATTCCGAGGTTACGTCATCTCTGCCTAGCGGTCAGATCGTTACCGGTCAGATTAGCTTTAACGGTGATGGAAGCTTGCAAAGTGTTGATAGTGCACTCGCTAATCCGGTTGACATAACATGGACTAATGGTTCTGTATCCAGCACCATTACCTTTGATTGGGGTACTGCCGGTTCTCCATTCGGGACTGTAGGTGCTTCTTCAATCGGTAAGACAGATGGGTTAAGTCAATTTGACAGTGCTTACCGTGTAAATTTTGTGGATCAAAACGGTGCGCCGGTGGGTGATTTAACCAGCGTGTCAATTACACAGGAAGGTTTTGTGGTAGCTAGTTATAGCAACGGTCAGACACAAAATCTATTTAAGATCCCGCTTGCTGATTTTGCCAATCCTAACCAATTGGAAACTGCTTCTGGAAACGTATTTTTACAATCAGCTGAATCAGGGGAGGTAAATTTACGGCAATCAGGAAGTAGTGGTGTTGGTAAAATAGCATCATCATCTCTTGAGCAATCCAACGTGGAACTTGCCGATCAGTTAACGGATATGATTGTGGCGCAACGCGCATATCAGGCAAATACCAAAGTTATATCAACAACTGATCAATTGCTTAGTCAATTGAATGATATATTGAGGTAAAAATCATTAAAATTTATGTCGCTACCAGAATTTATCCGGAAATATTCCGGATAAATTCTGGTGGTGGTATCCTTTAACAAAAGGTTAATGTTGTTGGCTGAAATGTAAATTTTTTGCTTATTTGCCTTGACAGATTGATGGTTCTTCCCTATCTATTCTGTATCTTTAATTGATTGGGTGGTTTTACCACATATGGTACGATAACTGTAAAAAACTTGCCATATATGGTGCTTTATTGTTTTTATAAAATTTTTTTTGATGGGTGTAGAAATGAGAAAATTTAATCTGACAGCGAAAAAACTTGCGGCTGCCGCTGCCAATGCTCCTAAAAGGAATCCTGATTTAGAGTTAGGAGTTCCTAATATGATGCTTGATCCGCGTTATTTACGCCAATCATCAACATTGATTCAGGAATCATTGCAAAAAGGGTTTGATGTACTGCAATTAGCAAGTGGTGATATTGTGACAACAGGAACAAAAACCATTGTATATCAATATACTTGGGATGAAGAAAAAGGTAAGCTTGTAAAAGCTAAGCCTGAAGTTCGTAAGAAACGTGGTGCAGATTCATATGATGATATGTCCGATGGCTCGGATGTTGCAGATGATATTGTTGCAGCTATTGAAAGTGAAGAAGCTTAAGGTTTTTTTAAGAGTTTTATTTTATACTTTAGATCTATGTAATTGTCCCCGCTTATGCGGGGATTTTTATAGGTTGAATTTTTCGGTATTTTGCTCAAAAACCTTATATATGATGGCAATATTATGATAGGAAATATGATGAAACAGGAATCTAAGGATGGAATGAATGTTGATTTGCATCACCGCTGTCATGATGAGTTGCTAAAATATTGGAATAAGCTACGTGGTGATAGGCCATTTCCTCATGAAAGTGAGATAGAGCCGGATGATATAGCTGATATGTGGGATTATTGTTTCCTGATTAGCTTGGATGATGTGGTGCGCCGTATTGGTTATCGTTATAGCTATATGGGTAATGAACTTGTTAAGGCCTTTGGTGATGATGTAAATAATCCTGATATGGCGTTGCGTTTACTTTCCAGTACAAAAGTTCCTAGTTTAGAAAAAATAAATGAAGTTCTTGATAAAAAACACTCTGTTATTGATGAGGGAAATTTTATCAATGCTCATCATATGGATGTACGGTATAGAACTTGCATAGTACCCCTCGGATATGAAGATGGACAGGTTTCGCACTTGTTTGGGGTTATGCGCTGGAAAGCTTATTAAACTCATTCTTGTTGCTGAGTCTTGTTGTTCTTCCTTTTAATTATAAGGGAGTATTATGAAAAACACTACAGAACAATTTGAAGAATTAATGATTCCACGGAAAGAACTGCACATTTCCGATGCGATGTTTTACCGTGTTTATCATGATAGAATTAAATTTGAATTGGTGCAGGCGGTATCAGCTTTGGATGCCTTATCTCAAAGTAAAGTGAAAAATGTATATAAAATAGAACGCCATGATCCCATGTCAGATAATGTTATCCATTTGCAGCAGGTTATGGCTGCTTCATTTCCAGAAAATAAACCAGCGAATGAGCACAAGGAAATAGTAATAGAAAATCAGATAGAACAACTGCCGGAGCAAGATTTTTCAGTAGCTCCAGTGGTTGAAGACGTGGTAATAGAGGCTAGTACTGTTGAATCTGAGCCTGTGCTTGCTTCACCTCCTGCGGCATCAGATGCACCGCTTAGCAATGATGATGTGGATAGGCTGTTAAATGGTGGGTGAGAAGTATTTTTTTCTATAAACGGAAAAGCAATCTGCCCTATAAATGATTCTGGAATATCCATGCCATTTACACCGTAATGTTGCGGCAATTTTCCTTCTGGCATATAGAATGTACCGAACATTACATCAAGAAGGGGAAAGGTTGGAGCAAAATTTTTGTCTAATGCTTCTTCTTCATTGCTATGATGCCATCGGTGGAAAACCGGACTGGCAAAGACATAGCGGAATGATCCAAATGTCCAGTTCAGATTAGCATGCACCATAAAAGAATATATGGTATTAAACAACGCCATAATTGCTATTGATTTGGGTGAGAAGCCAACGATCATAATTAAGGCATCTACTGCTGTGAACGACAGCCAAATATTGACGGGATGAAAACGGAAAGTAGATAACCAGTCAACTGTTTCAGAACTGTGGTGTATTGCGTGCCATTTCCATAATGTTTTGTTATGAAAAAACCGGTGTGTCCAATATAGCAGAAAGTCAGAAATTATAAATACTGCGGCTGCCTGTATATACAAAGGGAGAGATCCAAGATAACCATGACCATTTTCTATATATTTGCCGATTTCGTTTATTGGTTCGCCATAAAATAAAAGACTGAATCCTATGGCTAGAAAAAAATTGGAAACAAAGCGCGAAAAAAAAGGGCTTATCAGCCGGTATAATAAATCTGTAACCATTCCTTTACGAATAAAAGGCTGGTCTTTATTACAAGGCGCAATCCTTGCCAGAATAGAAAAAACTATAAAGGCAAGAATTAAAGTTATAGCAAGATCTATCATGTTATATTTTTATTAGTCTCTTGTTGCTGCTATATTCCTACCGACGTTTCCACCAAATATACCACTGCCGGAGAATACTGAGCGGGCAGAACCAGCCATAGCAGAAATTGGACCGTCAACACCAAGTAGTGACGTTGTAACTTGTGACAATTGAGCGGCTATCTGCATCACTACACTATTAAAGCGGTTTGCGAGATCGGCGATTATAAGGAATGATAGAATCGCCATAAGGTTGATTGGGAATGTTTCTAATTTCCAGCCGTCGGATTTTGGTTTCCAGCCGTCTGTGGTGTATTCCATAAACCGCCAGTAAGAGAAGTCAAAACCTGACCCACGCCATCCTTCAGGATAAGAACTGAAGCAAAGAGGTGTGTGCATAATATTATCCAGTGAGCCTTCCATCAATTTTATAAAAAATATAAAGAACATGAATAATAAAATTGGCTGTAAAGAGGCACTTATTATCTGGTTGAGCCATCCGTCAAAAATATGGCGTGTTCTTTGGAATAATATGGTTGGGATAAAAATAGGAGCAAGTCCGAATAATAAAGTTTTCATTACCAAAGCCATGATATAAACCCAAAGAGCGGTCATTACACATTTTAGTAGAACCCATACTGCGTATAACAGTAGTAATCCATAAACCCAGCCATAATTGTCAGTTAGGAATGTGGCAAGAATAGTTACGAACATTCTTGGGGATGCTATTTTAGTCACTATAATATCCAGTGCAGCAAATGGACCATCATCCTTGACAAAATCGCCTATTATATCCTTAAAGAAACCGTCAGATCCGGTCAGGAATGATATTATATCGTCAGTTCCACTGTTAAAGAAATTGACTACATAATCATTGAAGAATATCCAAGAGGTAGGCGATAGTAATTCGGCGACTATACCAAATTTGATTATACGTATCATGAAGTCATAGGTTTTTAATTGAATCATACCTGTCATAAACAGGATACCGTAAATTGCTATAAATAGTACCAAAGCACCGTGCAATGCGGCAATAAAGCCTAGGTCTGCTGTAATAGTACTGTACATAATAGCGAGGCTGAAGTTAGAAAGTCTTAGCCTGATGCTGCTTATTATAGAGCTTATGATTGTTATGTCCTGTAGATCAAATTCAGGATTATTAACATATGTACCAGTACCATCTTTAACCATAGTACATATAGTTTTATCCGTGTCTGCTGCGTATGCGCTATGAGGAATAAGATTTATGAATAATACGCAGCTTAACAATATAAACAGTAATATTAACAGTCTATTTTGTTTGGTAATATATGAAGCAAAGAAACTATTTTCAGCCTTTTTAGTGCTATAACATATATTGTTTTGTAAGATATCTGTAATCATAATATTACCATTTTCATTTTTATACTAATTAACGTCGCATTTTGTTAATAAGGGAAGTTAAAGGGGTTACTAGATTGGTTACACCGGTTGTTGCGCCACGGGCAATATCCGAAGCAATAGAAGGTATTCTGGTCAGCATGGAATTCATTAAGATTGCAAGAATTAACAATATAATCAATTCATATAATAAATCCATTTTCATTTTGCCGTCTTCAGGGCCGCCGCAGTCAAATTTTGTTACCCTCAAATTTATAATATTATTGTCGAATGCTTTTTGTAAATTAGGGTTCATAAAAGTTTGTACAGGAGCTGCTTCTGACGGAATAGTTGGTGATTTTGTTAAATCTTCCAAATAATTATAAACATTTGGTTCAGTAGACATATTTGAAGAAAAAATTACAGGCTCATTTGGATGTAGGCAGCGTTTCAGATAATCGGTTCTTCCGGTGTAAGCTGGATCAATTATAAGCATTATCTTATCTGCAGAATCCTTGAAGAGCCCTTTACTTCCTGATGTGGGGTCTGGTGAAAGAAAAAATGCCATAAATGCAAACATAAGCATTGGGGTAATTATACTATAGATAAATAGATCCAGCCATTTATCTAAGAATCTTCCCGTATATCCGAATATAATAAAAGGACCAATAATGGGTATTAATAATATAAGAAAAGCAATTGCCAATATAGATGACAGATAAAGATAAACAGTTTGAAAAATGAATAGTAAAAGACTGAATATAGCGAATCCACCGACTATACTTAACATTGCACCAAAATTTTTAGCAAATAATGAGCCTTGTAGTAGACCTATAATTCCGTCTTTTATTGTACGGTCAGGAGAGTCGAATGTTGCAAAACCTAATATTTCTCCAAGGAAGCTATCAATCATTTGCCACGGGGTAATACCGGGGGTTACAAGGGTAAGAGCCTGATCAAAAATACCAAAGAATGATCCTGCATATCCGCCAACATTATCTACTAGAAATAGCATTATACCGATTTTCAGTATCAGCGAAATAGCTTGAGGAGCGAGATTTTGTTCTCCGGCTATCATTCTAACTCCAAACAAAGCAATAGCTATAACTATTACACTTTGCAGGATTGTGGACATAAATTCAGATAACTTTAATAATAACCCGTCGGTCGGATTCAAAACAGAGTTGCGGATGGGTAGGTTAAAACATTCTACAATTTGCTCGGTATATTTTGTGCTATCCGGTTTAATACATCTGTAAGTGTTATTTTCGTCGGCAGCTGTAGCTACGAATGTTGTCGGAGGGATTGCCGTTGATGGGCCACCGGGAGCGGTAGGGTCTATATATATTATATCTGAAGCTGCGATGGCCTGTTGTGGCAGACAAAGTATCTGCATTATACTAAATAATAATATAGTGGCTATAAGGTGGAATTTTGTCATCTTCCAACCCCAAAATATCTACTGCCCGGCATTCCAATAGAGCCTGTTCCAAGAACCGGCATACCCGCATGTCCTAGTGAAGCTGTTCCGACATAAGGTATATATTCTAGTAGAGAATAGAAAACATAAATCACTATAGCGGTCATAAGGAATCCTAAGAAAACCCGTATCATATAATTTTTATAGAATTCATCTTTTTGTTCGTCTGTTCCACCTTTTACCTTGTTCCAGCCGTCAGGGTCACCTTTTTGTGCCAACATTTCCCAATCAACAGCCTTTACTTCTACGCCGGTTTCAAAATAATGTAATGGGTCAAGACCAAGTCCATAGGAAAAAGGAACTTTCTCGGAGCTGGGTCTGTTCCCGAGAGTATCACCTACTTCAGTTTCATTGTCGGATGGTGTGAAACCAAGATGGGTTGTGGTATTAGCAACTTTAGCTTGAACTGCTGCTTGTGCTCCCCCTATATCTACTGCTACTTTATCATCACCAATTAATTTAGCGGTGTATATATTATTGCTACCTAGCCAGTCACCAATCTTAAAGTCAGTTTTTTCAGATTCTTTCCCGGCTATCGCATAATATAATGAGTGGTGACCATTAAATATTGTAATGTTCAAGGCAACTAAGAACATTATCAAGTATCCGAAAAGGAAGATGGGTTGTATCAGGAATGTTATTAATAATCTCAGCCAGCCATCAAAAAGATCTTTGGTGGTAGCAAAAAGTATGCAGGGAATAAATAACGGCGAAATAAATACTACAAAAGAAAAAGCTACATAAGCTGTGATAAATATATACACGGTACGGGCAATAGTAAAAATTGCGGTTGCAATCATGTAAAAACCGAGTAGCGCGATAAATGTTCCAACAGTGCCGGAAAACAACATTCCGACTACGAAGCCTATAATTCCTTTATAAACCGTAGCTGTGATAAAACTTGAAGAAAAAATTCCCCCGATAAATAGTTCAATATAGCAGTCGAGAATATTCCATACCGTCATAATATTTTGTTCGGAAGCTTGGAAATTACCTATCACACATCCAGTATCACGCCAGACTGTTATTCCCGTGCTACCAGCGGGATTAGTGACAGGAGCAGCTAGGATGTTTAGCATTTCTTCCAAAGCATCTAGTAATACTGGGTACATGCCGCCAAAATTATCTGTAAAGATGATAACCGCACCGATTTTTAATGCTAGAGTTAGGCCGTTCTGGGAAACATGTATTGGATTTCCAGCAAGTAATAAAATCCCCCATATTGCTACTGCCAGTACAAATGTAATCCTTATCGTATCGCTAAGAAATTCGGAAAATGGCTGTAATACGCTGGATATAGCGAATGTTATTGTATCACGTATGCAGGGTATTAGGCGTATAGTAAGACCGGCATCTTTATCTGCGAATTTAGGGTCATTATTAGGGCAGATATGGTATACAGTACGTTGTTCTACAACTTCCGATTCTATTGCAACAGGTTGGGTGGTAGGGGTAATATAAGCAAAAGATTTAGATGAAGGCAGAATTCCACCGAGCAACACTAAGATTATTGCTAAAAAATGTAATAATATCTTTCTATTTTTTTGCATCTTTTATCGCTGTCTTTTCTTTTTCTGCCCGTACACGTTCTTGAAAATGTGGTATCCATAGATCAGGTACATCTCCATATCTGGCACGCATTTCATCTGATATTACCAGAGTTTCTGCACGCGCTGAAAGGATGTTTATTATTTCATCCATCCCTGACAAATCAATACGCGCCACCACAACGTCTTTTCCTTGTTTTACTAGGAAGAAGCGGCTTCCCGGATCAGTGGTAAGTAATAAATTGAATTCACGTTCTGTTACCATAAAAGCTGTACGGTAAGCTTGGGTGGCTTTTGGGTTAGGAAGGAAAATCTGGGTGGCAGTTTGCTGGATTAAAGTTTCACTGATAGAACTGTTTGCAGCGTCTTCCACACTTTGTGTTGCAAATACTACCATACCGTTTAATTTACGGAGTGTTTTCAGCCAATCGCGTATACGGTTTGCAAAAATTTTATTATCAATTAATGCCCAAGCTTCGTCCAGTACAATGATGGTAGGAGTTCCATCAAGTGCCATATTAATTCTGTGGAACAGATAAAGGAGGACAGGGGCAAGGCTTGCGCGCTCTCTTAATACTTCACCCATTTCAAAACCAAAAGCATTTCCAAGGCTGAAGTCTATTATATCATTCGGGGTATCAAATAATCCGCTATAAGGGCCATCAGAGTGCCACATTTTAAGGCGTCCTGCTAATGTGCCTGGACCTTCTATGCCGAAGAAAGGAGCTATATTACGCAGCATACGGTCTTTTTTTGATAGTTTATAATTACCTGTTACCGCATCGCTTACTCTATCCATGTCGTCTGCTGTAAAAGGTTCGTCATTGGTGGTAACCAGTGTGCGCAGCC
>CAUJIB010000073.1 GCA_963205245.1 Pseudomonadota bacterium | reverse complement strand
AATACTTCCCTTACCATCAATAATATCAGCACCCAAACCACTGCTAAAGGTATTGTATCCATCATCTCCGGTTAAATTATCATTATAATTAGAACCATATATATTTTCTATGTTATAAAGCAGGTCACCCTGTGCATCACCGCCGCTATTAACATTAGTAATAAGATTTACCATAACACCAGTATTTGAACTGGTATAGACTGCATAATCTGAGCCGACACCACCATCTAATATATCCGCCCCCAAACTACCAACTAAAGTATCTGAGCCGGAATCGCCATAAATACTGTCATTCCCATCCTCACCATAGAGATTATCTATTCCACCACCGCCATAAATAATATCATCTCCTGTTCCACCATAGATATAGTCAATTCCTGCTCCACCTTCTAGCCAATCAGAACCAGCATTGCCATAAATCTGGTCACTTCCATCTCCTCCAATAATTGCGTCTTTTTCTTCATTACCATATAGAATATCGTTATCATTACCACCAAATATAATATCGTCGCCAATACGGCCAAATGCGGTGTCATTTCCATCACCGCCAAATATCCAATCATTTCCTGCACCGCCGTCAAGTATATCATTACCGCCATTGCCCGCCAAGATATCTGGGCCTGATTGCCCGGCCATTGCTTCATTCCACCATGCCCCAATTAGCTTATCAGTTCCAGATTGCAGGCTTTTCAATCAAAGATTAACCACCGTTGAAGAACAGCTGACAAGCCGTATATCATGCGTAAGCAACGCACCGCTAGATAGCAGCACATCTGGAGTTGCAACCTGTGATGATGATAGAACATTTCCGCTTAGATCTTTGAATAAAATCGTTGTCGCAACATATTTTCCAGCATCATAATAATCATAAATAGTTTCTGTCGCAGCAACCGTATTAAAGGAATTTACTGCATAATTTACGTTATAAACATTACCGATTCTCTGGGCGTTAAGGTGAACCTGATCATAATCAGCAGCATTATACGCAGCAGGTATCTCATACATCGCAAATAATTCTTCTGTTCCTGCGAGATCACTTAACTGGTTAAGCTTATAAACCGTATAAGCACCCCCACAAGCTCCGCGGTCACGCTTAAACGAAGTAATTTCATTGCCGTTATAGAACTCTTTGGAAAGGCTGGTTTCTAAAAGCTCCTGATAACCAGTATCCACAACAATATTGGTAAGGGCATTATTCAGAAGAGTGGCTTTGCTGCTAAGAATGGAGTTAATTCCAGAAAACTCATTGTCAACAACCGTTTGCCGCGCAGTCCCAACCAATGCATTAACCGCAGGCGTTGCAAGCAAACCAGTCCCGGTTAACCCTATAAGATTAATGGTTTTTCCGCCGGAAATTTCCAATGTCTCTATGGTTTTTCCCGCAAACTGGTCAACAACTGTGGTAATATCTTTCCCCGCCACAGAAATCTTCAAATCATTGCCTATTCTAGTGAGCGCAAGGCTGGAAATGTTAGCTTGTGTAAGCCATGACAAAACGATCGCGTCATTCGCCCCGCCACTATCGGTTATAGTGTTTCCTGTGTCATTGCCATCTTTGAATACATACCAATCATTTCCATCACCGCCATTCAAAATATCCGCTCCGTTACCACCCAGCAAAATATCATCACCAAATTCTCCCTCAAGCGTATCCGCACCGTCACCACCAAATAAGAAATCATTATCCATTCCGCCAAGCAAAACGTCATCACCAGCACCACCGGCAATTTTGTCATTACCAAGCCCTGCCTCGATAAGGTCATCACCATCTCCGCCATCAATGATGTCATTCCCATTTTCACCGTGCAATATATCAATTCCAGCACCTCCCAGAATAATATCATTACCATTGCCGCCGTATATCTGGTCATTACCGGTGTCACCAAATGCCACGTCATCACCATCACCAAGCATTATAATATCATTGCCAGCATTACCGAACACAAGGTCATTTCCTGCACCGGAATCCACCGTATCGTCACCCGTTCCTGCCTCAATAAGATCATCACCATCTCCAGCATCAATACTGTCAACTCCACTACCGCCAAAGACAATATCATTGCCTGCACCTGTTGCTGTGGCGTCATCACCGCTTCCCAGATGCACAAAATCATCACCATCATCAGAAACAACGGTGTCGTTACCGGCATCAGCAAATAAAACATCATCACCAATTCCGCCGGATATGAAATCATTTCCATCACCGCCTGATATCTGATCTGCACCATCCGCACCAATCAAAGTGTCGTTACCGCCCCTGCCCTCTAAATAATCTGACCCGCTGCCACCGGAAATAGAATCATCCGTAGCACCGCCAACCAGAACATCCTGCCCAACATTTCCGATAATGGTGGTTATGCCTTTGGAAATGATAGTTGAGCCATTAGCATTAACCGCAACCAGTGCTGGGATCAGGTGCCCGCTGCCGTCATCCACCTGCTGAACCTGATAAATGCTATTGAGAACAAGGCTCGGATCCCCGAACTCACCGTCATAGAATTTTTTGCTGCCAAAGAGGGAGTTCAAGATTTTTCCACCAACCAGAGAAATAATTGCCGTTATGATAGCAACTGCCGCTGTTGCAGGATTGCTATAAAGCCATGGCATGCTGGAGAAACTTAAAACATAATCAACAAGTAAGTTAGCAGCTACACCACTACCATAAGCAATACCAGCCTGTGCACCTAAATTCAGCCAGTCACCACGGCTAAAATCCCCGCTATTTAACAACCCTGCAACCAGAGTGGTCGCCGCCGCTGCTGCTCCGGCAGTGTTAAGCCCTGTATCACCAAATAAATACCCCCTATACTCAAACGCGATAACAGAAGCTATAGTAGTAAGACCAGATTTTGCATACTGCTCGGCGTTCCAGCCGTTGGAATTAAATGTAAAATCAACTGCCATACGGCCAAGCGCGGTATAAACCGAACCGGCATATCTATCAGCCAGTACTTTATCCACCACACCGGCATCTTCAAAAAATCCGGAAAGAGCGTTTGTTGCGCCTGTAACATTATTGATGCTATTAGCCAATATTGTGCTGCCACGCTGGATAGCAACATATTTGGCAAGGCTGATAAAGGCGGTATCAAGGCTCATTTGCCCGTTAATTAAATTACCAAGATTTGCTGCCAGCCAGTTAGCCATATCCAACTGAATCGCTGAATCATTTTTTGTTAGCCAGTTGATCCCATCACCTACTTGCTGTGATACAAAACCAGCAATTTCTGTAGCGGCATTGTCCAGGGAATCCATCACATTAGAAATAAAGTAATTACTGCCATTGATGTTGGTAGAAGCACCATCCTTCACCAAGGAATAATCCTGTCCGTCAGAATGCACAGGAGTTACATCATTTACCCAAACAGACCCTCCAAGCTTTTGAATCGCAGTAGCTGCATCGCCTTTGTGGATAGAATAATTTTGATTTACCGTTCCAGCTCCATCAATGGTGTTATCGCTACCATATTGTGCATTCACGCTAGAAGAACTGAGAGGATCTGTTTTTGTACCAAAAAATTCATCATAAGAACGAGCAGCCCAATCTGCTACAGCTTGCGACCCAGTAACACCATTAAAGGTAACACCGTCATATACTGCACTTGCCACAAACGCTAAAGTAAACCCTGCTATACCAGCGATAGCTACTGGTGCAGCAAATAAAGAAGCAGCTGCAAAAGTAGTTGCTGCACCAACGCCAATTGACGCTAGTGTAGATACACCTGTAGTCACAGCAGCCGCTAAATAGGCATGTGCTGCAGCATCTCCATTTTTGTTTTGGATTTGCCCTAAATTTAAGAAAAAATTGGCTCCAATCGCCATTGTGAAGAGAGGACTTTTCGCTACTAACTTTAGAACATTTGAAGATTCTGCTGCTAATGCTGTTTTCATAACCTCGCTAAGACTAGAAGTCATATAATCAAGACCTCTATTAACATAAAACGTTGCATCAGCATCAAGACCTACCCAAAAATCACTTGGCACATCCAGTTTAGGCTTAACTCCTGTAATATTTGGAACATAAATTTTTAATGGTTCAGTCATAAATCTTTCCTTATTGGACAGTTACTATCAATAACTTCTTGTGCACGTCTTACCCTCTTTATATCATCTTCAATTACCCTGCATATTTCTTGCTTGGTACGCTCAGTAATACGTGGAATAATATCATTATAAGTAGCAGCCCTATTTATAATTTGAGCTACGTTATCTCTAAAATCAGTTATAATGGACGAAGAGCAGATGAATTTATTATAATTTTTCTGCATTTGAATCATATACCCATACAAAACTTGCCTATCACTTAGCATTCTAAATGGTAAAATTATTTCTATGTTGTTTTTCTTTAATAAATATTCAACATCTAGTTTCTGATACATTACATTGGAATCTTTTATTAATTTATTAATAATAGTATATTTTTTATCATAATTATATGTGGATTGATATGTGTTATGAACTACATAATAAGATAATTCAGTCCAGATTTTATACCTCCACGCCTTATTAAATTGCAAAATTTTTGAATCGCCAGTCATAAGCATATCCATATATTTTAATGCTAATGGAATCCGCTCTAATGCATGCTCCTTATCATTATGAGGCCAAAATATAGCTTCTGAATCATACCAATATTCTATCCAAACATCATCACCAGCATTAATTTTATTTTTTACTTGTTCAACTATAGATTTATGTTTTTCTTTTGCCCATTCATCAGCAAATCCAAATGTTAAATAATGAATTTCGTCACGATGAGCTGTAAGAAGTTTGTTAATAATAAATTCGTCGTGCAAATCATATGGACTTTTATATTGTACCCAAAGTCCATCAAGGGTATTTGAAATAGTCTCAAACACTTTGCCGCATAAGGTAATAACAACAATAAATAAGCATATAAATATAAAACGTAAAACGAATTTTAATCTGTTTTTTGTAGATTGTTTTTTAGAATCAAAGATTTTCATCACCATCCCCATAAAATGTCGTAACCATCTTACCGCCTTTGCTGTCATGGCGGATGGCGTGGGCTTTTCGCCCTGCCAGGTGTTGCTTCATATCCTTGCTAATTTTTTGTGCATGACCAAATGGAGCAATGAATTCCATGATGTATATAATATCGCCGCTTGCCCATTCTTCCGGTGTAAGTGGTGCGGCATGGTTTAGGAGTTTCTGCTCGGCTTCGGCAGAAAGCATCGCCCATGAAACAAAACCAACCGGATTTTTTTTAGCATCGTGATAAATGCGGTATTGCCCTAAAGCCAAGGCAGGAAAAACAACGCTGCTTAAATGCTGGATTTTATATTGCGCGTGAGATTCAGAAATTGTCATTAAAAACACTATATCACCAAGCAAGCGGCTCCTCTGCCCAGCAGCTATTGAGTGCAATATATTCTTTTTAATTACCATTACATTTTATCTTTGCAGTTTTAACAGGGTTTATTTATATCAAGTTCAGTAAAATTTTTACAATAAGAATTTATTAAGTTTAACAATTTCTTGCAACTTTTAGGATAATGACAAATTCTTCTTATAGCGGGTATCGGGCAGATATTGATGGATTGCGGGCTATTGCCGTATTGTCTGTAGTTATATTCCATGCTTTTCCTGATTTTTTGAAAGGTGGATTTGTCGGAGTTGATATATTTTTTGTAATTTCAGGGTTTTTAATTTCAGGAATAATTTACCAAAATCTTGAGAATAAAAAATTTAGCTTTATTGATTTTTATGGACGCAGGATTAGGCGGATTTTTCCTGCCCTTATACTGGTTATGCTCTTTTGCCTGTTTTTCGGATGGCAGGTTTTACTAGCCGAAGAATATAAACAGCTTGGGAAACATGTTACTTGCGGCGCAATGTTTGTTTCCAATTTTTGTTTATGGCTTGAATCAGGATATTTTGATAATTCAGCGGAATCAAAACCACTACTGCATTTATGGTCTCTTGGTATTGAAGAGCAATTTTATATAGTATGGCCATTGTTTTTGTGGCTTTCATTCCGTTATAAAAAGATAATTCTTCCGCTACTTGCCGTCTTCATATTTATTTCTTTTTATTTGAGTTTGTTTTTTAGCACACAAAGACCTATTGAAGCATTCTACTTGCCACCAACGAGATTCTGGGAATTATTTGCAGGAGCAACCCTTGCCTATTTCAGTGTTTTTAAAAAGAATATTACCTTTATTGGCAGGAGTTCAAATTTTATCTCTATTATAGGTATTTTCCTCATAATTATCGGCATTATAGCCATCAACAAAACCGATCCATTTCCGGGATGGAGGGCATTATTTCCTGTCGCAGGTGCATTTATGTTAATCGCCGCCGGAGAAAAAGCATTTATAAACCGCAATATCCTTGCGAATAAATATGCGGTGTGGATTGGCTTAATCAGTTACCCTCTTTATTTGTGGCACTGGCCACTTCTTGCATTCGCAAGGGTTATTTATGCTGATAGAGTCACTACTGCGGATATTTTTGCTATTATAGCGGTAAGTATTTTTTTATCCTGGCTAACTTATATATTACTGGAAAAACCAATTCGTTTTGGAAACAAAATTGTTCTGAAAACTATCTCACTTTTAGTTGCTATGTCTTTAGTTTCCGGTATGGGATACATTGTTTATATACGTGAAGGCATAAGCGAGCGGAATGATATATTCCATAAACTATACTCTTTAACCCGTTTAAATATAGTTACAGAATGGCGATTCCATGATTGCCATATGCAAATTGATCAGGGAGATAAAAATTTTCCCGATCGTGACCTATGCGTTGACCAAAATAAAAGGCCTTTGGTTGTATTATGGGGAGATTCCATAGCGGCTTCGTTATATGCAGGATTAAAAAATCTGCAAAAAGAAAGGAAGTTTGGTATTGCCCAATTCACTGCAAATTCCTGCCCTCCGCTGGTGGGATATGAAAATCCAAAAAGAAATCTCTGCAAAGAGATTAATGATGATAATATAAAGTATTTTAAGAAAATAAAACCGGATATAGTGTTATTGGCGGCAGCGTGGCGGGATGGCAGCAATTATCCATTGGAATATTTAGCGAACACTGTGCAACAACTTAAGAATTCTGGCATTAAGAAAATAGTTATGCTGGGGCAGCTTCCGTCATGGAAGGCCGAATTACCAAGGGTTTTACTTAATAATTCAATAGATTATAGGTTGCAAAATAAATTCCCGCTCTATGTGAAAGATTCGCTATACCCAAACTTAGAAAATATAGACATTAACTTACAGAAGTTAGCAAACAATCTTAATATTGAATATATTTCAACGTATAAACTTATGTGCACGCAAGAAGGCTGCATGACACAAACTGACAAGGGCACACCTGCGATATTATTTTTTGATTCTGATCATATGACGCCAGAGGGTGCTAC
The DNA here is from genome assembly GCA_963205245.1 of Pseudomonadota bacterium. Classification (GTDB taxonomy): domain Bacteria; phylum Pseudomonadota; class Alphaproteobacteria; order Rickettsiales; family SXRF01; genus SXRF01. The sequence continues at coordinate 32,646 of CAUJIB010000073.1, read as the reverse complement.
GTGGCTTTTCAATAATATTCAAAACCAGTTAATGAAATAATATTTTCTTCTTTCTGAATGTATGTTTTTAAAATTATTACTGTATCAAAGCGTTGGCGCGACTGATAATCAAAACGAGTTCAGTACATATATATGCGCTATAGCCAACTGAACTCCATATAGTTCCTTGGTTGCCTAGTAAAGTGGATATGTCATAATTAGAAGGTTCACCAGCCCCCGGCCACCAGCCATTGCTCAGGAACGAAGAAGGCGCCACATTGCAAGGCCGTTAGAATCAGGCCAATCCTGCTCTATGCTGGTTAGCGATGCATCTCTCATCCGTCTACAACCTCGTCTGATGTCCCAATGTCTATTAAGTCTGGTTTATCAGTGTGTATTAGCAGGCAGATAATGCTCAGACTATCACCCATCAAATTGCCATGCTTTTTACGCTGCTAAACCACATTTTTATAATACTTTTTAAAAAAATAATATATCATATTGTTTTATAAGATAATTATGCCTTATTTAGCATCGCATTTCTTTAATTATGCCTTCTTTTACCTATACCACACCCAAGACAACCTTAGCCAATATTGGACATTTTTTAAATCTCACATGATTTCACATAATCTCCTTACTGATTATGTGAGTTATAAATAATTTCTATTTCTTTTTCAATGGTCAACTGTGAACTTTGCTTGCTCGTTTGTGTATCGGATGAAGGATTCATTTAGTTTTTACCAAATTTCATTGCGGTGTAGTTTTAAGCCCAAATTATCCAGCCAGTAAGCAGACCAATCATAAATCCAGACGAGGCTGTTACTATATAGGCGATCAGAATAGCTGACTTATATTTTTCATTGTTTTCCATAACGACTCCCTTAATGGTGGCATGGGAGTTCGAAAAACCCTACATGTAAGGTCTGTCACAATCTTTAGGCTTGCGCCTTGGACATGCATTATGACCTCCCAAGCCAAAGCAAGGGAGTGCAAATAACGGCGCACAAATCCGACATGTAGAGAAGTTTCGACACTCCAAAGTTGCCTGCGACAACTTCACTTTGATGATAATTTCTAATAATGATTAAATCAATCTATATTTATTGCTAGTTTAATATGTTGGCTAAAGTCTAGCTAATATCTAATACTCCTCCGCTAAAAACAGGGTGAGAACACGATTAGTAACTTCTGGATTGGAAGCATCGGGGGAATGCATCAGATAGTCTAAGTCGTAATAATCTATCTTCCAAAAATACTTGATATTGTTATGGGTGATCGCCCCAAAATCATGCTCACCGTAAGGATCGTTATCTTCACTAAATGCAGTAAAGTTCTTTACCAGTGTCAGAACCTGCCGTGCGGTTTCTGTCCCTTGCGCTAAAACTCCCTCAGTCATTACTATCCTGCCACCAGTGCAACTGGTGCGTAATTTATCATTCAGTTCTCTGATTATTTCAGTATTCCTCATAAGACTTCTCCTGTTGTTGTTAAAATTTAGTCGCAGAAATGCCTCCGCTGCCTCCATAGCGGTTGTTTAAAATTATGATGTGATTGCTAGTTAATCTTTGTATTCAGCCAGTTGCTGTTTTAACGCGGTGATATGCTTGCTGATGATGGTAAGAAGTTCTTCACTACTTGCCACAGAGCAGATAATCTCTGCCATTTTTAATTCACCGAGCTTTTGATACAGGATAAAATCTATATCAGCGATTTGGTGATTAGCGCAGAAGTCATAATCAGCAATCATATCTTCAATATCAGAATATAACTCTGTGAGTTCAGAAAGCACATTATCTATAATTGCTCCTGTTCATTAAGCCACACGCACCATGTCCTGTTGGGATTAAGAAAATGGTGCTTGTTATTAGCTTTAGTGCTGACACGGCAATGCGCTGTTTTTAAGCTTGTTAGACCATCAGAATCGAGCAGTTTGATGGTTTTAGAAGTAACAGAGGTTACACAAGTCCAGTGTTCATGGATTCCTGACAGTTCAACAATAAGGATTCTCTTCTTGCTATTAAGAAGGTTGGCCAGTGAAGCAAGATAATATTTTTTGCTTAACTGGCTTTTGGGCTTAAATAGAGGAGTAAATTCTATATTCATGCCGTGTTTGCGGAGAAGATAATCCTGTGCGGTTTGGAACATAGCAAGCAGCAGTTTTTTGTTGGTTCCATGTAGAATGCATTTATCAACACCATAACTTTTCTTAACTACATTGATTAATTGTTTAAATAAACCGCTACGCTGCTTTTGCGAAAGATTTGCCGCATAATTTATAGCGTTGATAATGCAGTAGACACCGCATAGACCATCTAGGCTACCCTGACGTTCTGGTTTTGAACCAGCATCTTTTATCTTCTGCGGGCGCGTATGTTTTAAAAATGGGGTAAAATCAAATTCTTTACAAACATGATAATCAGAAAAATTGATAATATCTGCCATGATTACCTCTTACAACAACGCCACCAGCTTGCACTTGATATTGGAGTCACCTTCAATATAACGATTTCTGCGAACACGTCTTATCAGTGCCGCGACCATAAAATTGGTCAGCAGCTTAGCTTGCTTGCCAGCCATAACTACCTCTTTAAATAAACTTCGTTGGGGAAAATAAAACTTACGAACTTCTATGAGTTCAATAAAAAGCACAGCACACTAGAATTAATGCTTGTGCAGCTAAACAGTATCACAGATTTACACAAATGTCAAATTGCTAAGAAAATACAGTGCGTTAGCTGATTTGGAGAGTGTTTTACGAAGTGTTATTATAGTACTGATAATTAGCTAAATGATGCTGAAAAATGAGAATGACTAGCACTTTATGCTACTATTTATTCCTATTTGATACTCTGCACAAACGTTATTATAGCGTTATTAGAGTAAAAACAGGTAGCGTTATTAAAATGCTAACCTATTGAAATAAATGGTGGGCCCGGCAAGAGTTGAACTTGCGACCTCACGCTTATCAGGCGTGCGCTCTAACCACCTGAGCTACGAGCCCATCCGTCACCAAAATAGTCTAGGAAACGAAAAGAAGCCTGTTTTTAAGATGACTTAACCTAAAAGTCAACGCTTTTACAAAAAACTTTTACGGTCTTTTTTATGATTCTTTAGTTACGCAGTTACGACCAGTATCTTTCGAGATATAAAGAGCGTCATCCGCCCTTTTGATTAAGGTAGGGAGGGTATCATTGTCATGACGAAAGCGGGATACTCCAATTGACACCGTAATACTACCGAATGTTTCACCAGTATCTTTACGTTTCAACCCCTTATCAGCAATACTCCCCCGTATCATCTCCGCCACTTTTAATGCCCCTTCTATCGGCGTTTCAGGCAAGAACGCCACAAATTCCTCTCCCCCGAAACGCGCCACCACATCGCGACCTTTCAAAGTATCAGTAAGGGTACGTGCCACAATTTTAAGAACTTCATCACCAAGCAAATGACCGAACTTATCATTGAATTTCTTGAAATGATCCACATCTATCATCAGCATACATAATTCACTGTTATTTTCTTTAGCAGTCAACATCTGCTCATCAATAAGCCGTTCAAAAGATTTACGGTTAAATAAACCAGTCAGGAAATCACGTTGCGCTTCAATGGTAACCTGCTGCAGATTTTTGCGCAAATCATTGATTTCTTTGGTTGATTCTTCAAGTTTATGTGCGATGTTTTCACCGCTCTTCCGCAAATTAGCGGTAGCATCTATCAATTCTTTGAAAATACTCTTAACATCTTCATTATCGCCGAATTCATGGCTGATATTTTCCAAATATTTATCAGTATCTTGATTGTAATTTTTAGTTTCCTTGCTAAACCCACTTACTACCCGCAATGCTTCCACTAGAATTTTTTGGGCATTAACATTGGCCTCATCCAAAACCCTCTGCCCACGGTTATTCACTATATATTTATTATATAAGTAAGAATTATTTTCTTTTGTAAACCCTAACTCGTTTTTAACAATAGCCTCAATTTCTTTGATTAAGGCCTCGTTTTCACCTAAAACATATTGAAACCAAATCGCATAATTTTCTGGTGTAGGCGATATTCCGCCTTGCTCTAACAGAATTAGAGCCTGTTTAGCAGTCTTAAAAAAAACGGCTTCATTATTCGGCAATTGTGACATCATTACGATATTTTTTTATTATTAATTTTTCGCTATATCCTAATAATAGTAGCTTATGGTTAATAATAAGTTTAACGAAAAATGTTTTATTTCTTGATATGAGGCAATCCCATTTCTGCCCAAATACCATCTATTTTATCTATAACATCCTGTTCCATAAATATTTTCTCTCCCCATTCACGGTCAGTCTCCCCTTCCCATTTATTGGTGGCATCAAGCCCAGCCTTACCGCCAAGACCAGAAACTGGTGAAGCAAAATCTAGATAATCAATAGGTGTATTTTCTATTAAAGCAAGATCGCGCACTGGATCCATACGAGTAGAAATCGCCCAGACAACATCTTTCCAGTCGCGGCAATTAATATCATCGTCCACCACAATAATCCATTTAGTGTACATAAATTGACGCAAGTAAGACCATACTCCCATCATCACCCGTTTTGCATGCCCAGCGTAAGCCTTCTTGATAGAAACAACCGCCACCCGATATGAACAACCTTCAGGCGGCAGCCAGAAATCAACTATTTCAGGAAATTGCTGTTGCAGAAGTGGAATAAATACTTCGTTTAACGCCTCTCCCAGAACGGATGGTTCATCAGGTGGACGCCCCGTATAAGTGCTATGGTAAATCGGGTCTTTACGCATAGTCATGGCCGTAATGGTAAAGATAGGGAATTTTTCCACTGAATTATAATAACCAGTATGGTCTCCATAAGGGCCTTCATCACCATATTCATCAAGTGATACATATCCTTCCAAGATAATCTCAGCCTGTGCCGGAACCTGCAGATGAATAGTTTTGCAATCAACCAGCTCCAATTTTTTACCGCGCAACAAACCCGAAAATTGATATTCAGAGAGAGTATCCGGCACCGGCGTTACCGCCGCCAAAATAGTAGCTGGGTCTGCACCAATTACCACCGCACAGGGCATTGGCTCACGCTTTTCTTTCGCCCAACTGGCATGATGCTGCGCGCCGCCGCGATGTTTCAGCCAGCGCATCAGAGTTTTGTTTTTGCCTATTATCTGCATCCGGTAAATTCCAAGATTGTAATTACCATCACTTGCATCACCGGAAGCCTTAGTAACCACTAGCGGCCATGTTATCAGCGGCGCCGGTTCATTCGGCCAGCAAGTTTGGATAGGAAACAAACTTAGGTCAACATCATCACCAGTCAACACCACTTCCTGACAAGGTGCTTTACTAACATTTTTGGGATTCATCGCCATAGCAGTTTTAAGCAATGGCAGCATCTCCCATGCCTCCTTAAAACCGCTTGGTGGTTCTGGCTGTTTTAAGAAAGCCAAGGTTTTACCCAGTTCGCGCAACTCCTCCGGCTTTTTGCCCATGCCCCTTGCCACCCGCTCAACCGTGCCGAATAGATTGATAAGAACTGGGATTTTACTGCCGATAACATTTTCAAACAACACCGCTGGTCCACCGCTGGCAATTAAGCGTGTGCCGATTTCCGTCATTTCCAGATAGGTGGATACTGGTGTTTTTACTCTAACCAGCAACCCATCCTTTTCCAGATCAGCAATGAAATCACGTAAGTTTGAGTAAGACATAAAATTTATGCTGCTTTTAGCATTTTTGTTTTTTCTGCCTGCAACACCAATAATTTTTCTGCGGTTATATTCTCTTCTAAAGCAAACCCCAAATCATAATTCGGGTTAAACGGATCAATTTTTCCTGCCGCTTCCCGCGCTTCGTTATAAACTTTATTAGAAGCTTTCCAACTTTGCGCTTTATCACTGGCCAGAATAGCAAAAACCGCTGTATCATAAGCTATCATTTTTTGTAAGTCACTTTCCGCTTTTTTAATTGCTCCTTCAGTTGCAGCAGGATGTTTTCCTTTTAATTCTTTGAGAGTTTCAAGCTCTACCGATTTTATGAATGTATGGGTGCTCACTTTAGTCTCTTTTGCCCCTGCATTCATAGTAAAGGCACCTTTAGAAATTGGTAAAATAATGCCGTTATCCGTAGTGGAATATAAAGCTTTTTCCAACGACTGCGCCATAGTATTTGCCAATGTTTTATCTGCACCATCACGCTGCATAAGCTCCCCTGAATATTTCACACCGTAAGAAAGCCCTTCTACGAATGCCATCGGGTTGAATTGCAATACGCCCTCTTCTTTCCATTTGGCAAGCAGATCCGGTGCTGTGCCGCCTGTGCCTAACTCCACCGCTTTGCGCCCGTCACCAAGCGTACCCACGGAATAAGAAGTGCCTTTACCGGCTAGCTCAATATCGGTGTAAAAATCACCCATGATATTGGAAGAAACCAAAACCGTATCTTTAAGCCCACCTGTAAAATATTTAGCAGCCGCCTCGCTGGACTTAAGCACTTCTGCTTTTACGCTTGGATAATTTTTACCTATTTCAGCTACATCATCACGTGCGGTTTTATAATATTCATTATCATCAAAACCAAAAATAACAGTTTTTCCACTGATTTTTGCGTCTTCAAACACGTTTTTGATAGATTGCTTCATTCTATCCCTGTCCAACACTGTGATAAGTGCATTATCATCGCCTAAATCTTTGGATAAAGCTTCCTTGCCAGCCCCATCCATCACCTGAACTTTTCCACCTTTGAATTCAAAGGGTTTATAATGATCTTTAGTAGCAGAAAGCCGGATAATAGAAGAATTGGCAGGAGCTTTGAATCCACCGCCAGCTTTCACCAATTCCCAGAATTCTTTAACTGACTGTGAATAAGATTGATTAAGGGATATCATTACAGTTGCTTCGCTTGGAGCTTTGTTAGCTAAAATAGCGTGAACATTATCAATTAGAAAACCTGTAGCAAGCTGCGGCGCACCCACCTCATTTTTTACAATATTCCCTACTTTATCTTTTTCCAGAGCGTAAGACGCTATTTTACCGCTTGCACCAAGCGCATGCAACTTGTCAGACAACATTTTATTAAGTGCTACATCATATCCCGCAATAACAGTTGCTTTTGCGCCATGCATAATTTGTTTCGCCTGTGAAATTTTTTCTTTATTATTATCTAAAAAATCTACCACCTGTTTTGAACTGGTAGTAAATAAACGCAGGCTGCTACCTTCACCTAATTTTTCACTCACTTCCTGTTTTGTACCATCTGGGGCAGTGTAGATTATCTTCATAACTCCACCGTTTATTTTACCATCCAGTGTATTTTCTTTACTCGCAGGCATCGCTAAAATTTCAAACTGCGTATCCTTGCTCCAAACCGCTGGTTTATAGGTAGAACGCTCAGCTAAAGCATCAGATACGCCGCGCTCCAGCGTTACTTCCAGAACATCCCGCCAGCGGGCATTAGGGCTGCCGATTTTTTTCAAAACCGATTTTACCGCAGCAGTAAAACCCGCCATATTCTCTTCAGATAATTTCGGCTGATGCTTGCTGCGCAACTCCGCAACTTTATTATTCAATTCTGCTTCCTGCCCTTTATCATTCAACTTAAAATTAAGTGCATTATTTTTTTCCAACTGCGCAATGGTGGCAAACATCTGCTTGTCAGAAGGCGTAATACCGGGTCCTTTCAGATACACTGCTTTTTTATCTTCCTTTACCTGCTTAATGGCATTATCCACTGCTTCGCCATTAGTAAGCACCCTTGATGCCAAATCCATCGGTGCATCTTTATGCACAACACCAAGATTTTCCATAAACTGCGCAAGCGCATTCCATGCCGCCAACGCACCTTCTTCAGGTGGGGTGATAATTAAACTATATTCGTTAGATTTATCAGCACTCATATTTTTACCTTGAATTAAAAGTTATTTCGTACGATCGCAAAACTAGATTAACAACACATCAATATCAAGAATTATGTAACGGCATAATTTACACGAATTAACATATTGCATCGCAGCAAAACTGGCTGTTTTCTTATAAAAACACTGGACAAACAGTATTGCTTTACCTACATAAGGGTCAATAATAAAAAAATCATAAGGAGAAAAATATGACTACTGATAATGATGTTGTAATAGTTGGTGCAGTACGTACTGCGGTTGGTACATTTAATGGCGTTCTTAGTTCCCTTCCCGCCCATAAACTTGGTGAGATTGTTCTAAAAGAAATATTAAACCGTACCGGAGTTGCAGGAGCTGATATTTCCGAAGTTATTTTAGGTCAGATTTTAACCGCTCATACTGGACCAAACCCAGCCCGTCAGGCATCGCTCAATGCCGGCATTCCAAAAGAAACTCCAGCATGGGGTATGAACCAGCTTTGCGGCTCCGGTCTTCGCGCAGTATGCCTTGGTTATCAAGCCATTAAAAATGGCGACAGCAATATCGTTATTGCGGGTGGACAGGAAAGCATGAGCCAGTCTCCACACGCTATCCAACTGCGCAATGGTGTAAAAATGGGTAATGCAACCATGGTTGATACTATGCTTTATGATGCATTGATTGATCCTTTCCATAATGTGCATATGGGTGTGACTGCTGAAAATATTGCTAAACAATTCGGAATCACCCGTGAAGAACAAGATGCATTCGCCCTTGCTTCTCAACAAAAAACCGGTGCGGCAATGAAAGCAGGAAAATTCAAAGACGAAATCGTGCCTGTAGTAATTTCAAGCCGCAAAGGTGACGTTACAGTAGATACTGATGAACATCCAAAACCGGATACAACTGCTGAAACCCTTGCCAAATTAAAACCTGCTTTTGATAAGGCAGGAACAGTTACCGCCGGCAACGCTTCCGGTATCAATGATGGCGCGGCCGTAGTTATGCTTATGACCAGAGCTGAAGCAGATAAGCGCGGCCTGAAAATTATGGCAACAATTAAATCATGGGCACATGCTGGTGTTGATCCTGCCATAATGGGAACTGGTCCAATCCCTGCCAGCAAAAAAGCCCTTGCTAAAGCAGGCTGGAAAATTGAAGATTTAGACCTGATTGAAGCTAATGAAGCTTTTGCCGCCCAAGCAATTTCTGTAAACCGTGAGATGGGTTGGGATTTAAGTAAAGTAAACGTAAATGGTGGGGCAATCGCTCTTGGTCATCCTGTTGGCGCATCTGGCGCACGTGTACTTACAGGCCTGCTTTATGAAATGGCTCGCCGTGATGCAAAAAAATCTATCGCTACCCTCTGTATCGGCGGTGGAATGGGTGTCGCAATGTGTGTAGAGAGAGAATAGCTCATAAATAATTCCTTTATAAATTGTACAAATAAAACAAATGGAGAAAAAAATGAAACACAGAATTGCAATTGTAACCGGTGGTACACGCGGTATTGGTGCCGCAATTTCTATTGGTCTTAAAAAGGCTGGCTATAAAGTAGCAGCTAACTATGCAGCGCGAGATGATGTTGCAGAAGCATTCAGTAAAGAACATGGCGTTTCTGTATTCAAATGGGATATTTCTGATTATAATGCTTGTGTTGCTGGTGTAAAAAAAGTTTCTGAAACGCTTGGTGGACCTGTTGATATATTGGTAAATAACGCAGGTATTACCCGCGACGGCGCAATGCATAAAATGACCCCTACCCAATGGGAAGAAGTTATTAATACTAATCTTAATTCATGCTTTTATATGTCACGTGCTGTTCTTGATTCTATGCGTGAACATAAATTTGGTCGTATCATTAATATAAGCTCTATGAATGGTCAGCTTGGTCAATTCGGACAAACCAACTATTCCGCTGCAAAATCCGGCATCTTTGGTTTTACCAAAGCCCTTGCCCGCGAAACTGCCGGTCGTGGCATTACTGTAAACGCTATTGCTCCAGGCTACATTGCAACAGATATGGTTAAAGCTATAAAAGAAGATATACTAAAACAAATTGTTGCGGGCATCCCTGTTGGACGCTTGGGAGAACCTGAAGAAGTAGCCCGCGCTGTATTATATCTTGCAGATGATGAAGCCTCTTTCACCACAGGAGAAACCATGTCCGTCAACGGTGGACAACATATGGAATAAACTCTCTAAAACAGTAACAATAAAAAAGGGGCATAATCTGCCCCTTTTTTATTATCAAATCTATATGATGAAACTAACTATCTTCACGCACCAGAACTTCACGCTTACCTACATGGTTAGCCGCGCTGATAACTCCTTCACGCTCCATTTGCTCAATGATAGAAGCTGCACGGTTATAGCCGATTTTCAAACAACGCTGGATATAGCTGGTTGATGCTTTACGGTCACGCGCAACAATTGCTACCGCTTGATCATACATCTCATCTTTCTCTCCTTCTTCACCCAATGCACTTTCTTCGTCATCATCACGGGTTACATCCTCAATATAGGTTGGTTCACCCTGCAGTTTAAGATGCGCCACTACCTCTTCTACTTCTTTATCGCTAACGAATGGGCCATGCACGCGGGTAATACGCCCACCGCCTGCCATATAAAGCATATCACCCTGCCCTAACAATTGCTCCGCACCCTGCTCACCCAAAATAGTACGGCTATCAATGCGCGAGGTAACCTGAAAACTGATGCGGGTTGGGAAGTTAGCTTTGATAACACCAGTAATCACATCCACACTCGGCCTCTGCGTTGCCATGATAATATGAATACCCGCTGCCCGCGCCATCTGTGCCAAACGCTGGATAGAACCTTCAATTTCCTTGCCCGCCACAATCATCAGATCCGCCATCTCATCCACCACCACTACGATAAATGGCAATTCATTCATATCCAGCGGCATTTCTTCAATAATAGGCTCGCCCGTATCAGGGTTAAAACCAGTTTGCACCTTGCGGGTTAATTGGTTGCCTTTTGCCCGTGCCTCACGGATTTTTTTATTGTAACCTTCAATATTGCGCACTGCGTGATTATTCATCAGACGGTAACGGTTTTCCATTTCTTTCACCGTCCATTTAAGCGCAACTACCGCTTTCCCCGGTTCGGTAACAACTGGCGAAAGCAAATGCGGGATACCGTCATAAACCGAAAGCTCCAGCATTTTTGGATCAATCATAATAAACTTGCATTCATCCGGCGTAAGACGATAAAGCAGCGACATAATCATGGTATTAATCGCAACTGACTTACCTGAACCGGTAGTACCGGCAACCAGCAAGTGCGGCATCCGAGCCAGATCCACAATAATCGGTTCACCGCCAATATTTTTACCCAGAGCCAGCGGCAATTTTGCTTCAGCAGTAGAAAAACTCTGACTTTCCAGCATCTCACGGAAATACACGGTCTCACGATAAGTATTCGGCATTTCAATACCGATCGCATTCCTTCCCGGTATAACTGCAATACGGGTTGAAATAGCACTCATAGAACGGGCTATATCATCTGCAAGACCAATCACACGGGATGATTTTGTTCCCGCAGCTGGCTCCAATTCATAAAGTGTAACCACAGGGCCGGGACGAATTTCCAGAATACTACCGTTAACACCAAAATCCTGTAGCACAGATTCTAATAATTTTGCGTTCTGGGTAAGCGCACCCTCAGATAAGGTATGCTTTCCTTTTTTGGCTGGCGCACTTAATAATTTTATAGATGGAAGTTCATAATCACCTTGAGCTAAAGCCATAGTTGTTTGTACTTTTGGTGAACTTGGACGAGTTTGCTTTTCTTTTGGCTGATTTTTTTTACTAACCCTTGGAGCGCGCACCGGCTCCTCTTCCAGTTCTTCTTCCTCATATTCTTCAACATCTTCACTCTTAAACCAGCTTAAAATTCTTTGCCATAGATTAGGTCGCACTTCCAATTCTTCTACATACTCTTCTATTTCTTCATATTCTTCTGCATATTCATCACGATTTTTACGTTGCAGTAATGAAAGCAGCACTCCAGATATAACCAAGAATGCTTTCTTGGAAATACGCGCCACTTCCTGCCATTCTGTCCAGCGCATACCAAATGAAAGAGTAGCTGTAATTAGAGTAAAAAGCAGAACAACTGAAGTAAATAGGGTGCTCTTGAAAGGAACAAATAAAGCATCATGCAACGCCATTCCTATTGAACCTCCCAGCCCTCCTTTAATCGGCCATGACATAGGCGGTTCTATTTTTGCCAATAGACATGAGGAAAGCACAAGCGTAATAAGCAGCAAGCTAAGACGCACCTGAAGGAAGCTAACACTTGCCCCACGCAATAATTTTACACTCCATGCCAATGGCACAAAAACCACAAAAAGACTAGCAAGGCCAAGAAATTGTAATAAAATATCAGATATTACCGCACCGGTATAGCCTCCTATATTAGTAGCATAATTAGCAGTCACCTGATTTAATGAAGGATCTAGCTGATTGTAAGTTACAAGGCAAAGCGATAAAAACACCGAAGCAATAGCAATAGATGAACCCAATAGCATTTTTATCGGGTTTTTATCTACAATATATTGATATTCCTGAAAATTCGGTCTAGTTGCCATCATGTAATAATAGTTTATTCCATTGAGATAATTGCTAATATAGCTATAAATATGTTCAGCGGAAACAAAAATCAAAAAATTTATTTATTTACCAAAAAAATCGCACCAAACCATTAAAATATAATTAAAATATCCATAAATTTGTAAATAAGTTTTTTTGTTTATCTCTTGACCAAAAGCTTATTTTTTGCAAGAATGATTAATAGCTGAAACTATCAGCCGTTTTTTTTGTTTAACCAATATTACAGGATAATTTTATGAAAACCATGATTCGTCTTTTCAAATCAGAAGATGGTGCAACCGCTATTGAATACGCTCTTATCGCAGCTCTTATCGCTATCGTTGCAATCGTTGCTATGGGTAGCGTAGGTACTCAAGTTAGCAATTCTTTCAGCAAAGTAGCAAGCTCTCTTACTTCTGCTAACCGCTAATTATTTTAGCTTTCTAATAAAAACAGCGGCATTGCTTATGTCGCTGTTTTTTATTATATTATTTTTATAAAAATCTCTCTTTATCTGCCTTGTATACACCTAGAACTGTAACTTTTTTACAGTAAAAGCCCAGCTCTTCTAATGCACCTTGTACATTTTTTTCATGCGGATGCCCTTCAAAAGTAAGAAAAAACTGTGCCGCTTCACGCTTTGCCCCACCAGGAATATAACTTTCCAATTTTACGATATTAACACCTTGTGTTGCAAACCCACCCAGCGACTTATAAAGGGCTGCTGGCATATTACGTACCATAAAAAGTAACGTGGTTAATATCTGTCCATCATTCGGTTTAATATCCGCTGGCTCACGCGAGATCATAATAAAAACCGTTACATTATCCTGCGAATCCTGCAAATGTTCACGCAAAATTTTAAGCCCATAAAGCTCAGCTGCAAGGGGTGAGCAAACAGCCGCTTTACTTGGATCATTCCATTTTGCAATATCAGCAGCAGCGGCAGCAGTGTTAGAATAAGTATGAACGGCAACTTTCATTTCCCGTAAATGCTCCCTGCACTGCATCAAGGCTTGGGGGTGCGAATACACATCTTTTATAGTTTCAAGCGTTGCGCCTTTTACTGAAACCAGAACATGCTCAATATGCTGAAAATATTCTCCTACAATATGAAGTTTGGTTTTAGGAAGTAAATTATGGATTTCCGCTACTCGTCCCGCTTGGGAATTTTCAATAGGTATCATCCCTAAAGAAGCTTTTCCTGATTCTACAGCATTAAATACATCTTCAAAAGAAGGACAAGGCAAAGTTTGCATGTAAGGACACGCTTGGCGGCAGGCAAGATCTGCATTCGCTCCTTCCACCCCCATAAAAGCAATCGTATTTTCTGCATCTAACTTTGTAACAGTGCTGGACATAACGTCATTAATTCCTTAAATTGGTTAGATTAAATAAATATCATGATTTTCCAAGATTGCAACGAATGAACACAAAACTTCCAATTTCCACAAGCTGGGATCCTAGTAGCTGGCGTAGTTTTCCTATTAAACAACAGCCGGAATACACTAATATTGAGCATCTAAAATCTGTAGAACGTTCCCTTTCTACATTCCCGACGCTTACTTCCCCTTCTGAAATCCGCGCTCTAAAAAGAGAATTAGCAGACGCGGTTTTTGGCAAAGCTTTTTTATTGCAGGGCGGTGATTGTGCTGAAAGCTTTGCTGAGTTTAATGAGGCTAACCTACGGAGTTTCTTCCGTGTAATTTTACAAATGACTATGGCACTTATGTATGGTGCTGGTCGTCCTGTTGTTAAAGTTGGTCGCATTGCCGGACAATTTTCCAAACCCCGTTCCGATAATATTGAAAAAATTAATGATGTAGAACTTCCCAGCTATCGTGGCGACATGGTAAATGCCATGGAATTTGATGCCGGCGGAAGAAAAGCTGATCCGGATCGTCTGCTGCGTGCTTATTATCAGGGAGCTGCCACCCTTAATTTCCTACGCACCTTGGCACGCGGCGGTTATGCTTCACTCAAGCAGATAAACCGCTGGAATATGGAATTTGTTAATTCCTCTAACCAAGGTAAACGCTTTGCTGAATTAGTGGCGCAAATTAATGAATGTTTGAGCTTCATCCAAGCTTGCCGCTTACCGCTTGATGAAGTAGAGCAATTCTCTGAAGCCAGCTTTTTTGCCTCTCATGAAGCTTTGTTGCTGGGTTATGAATCCTCCCTCACCCGCTTTGATGAGTTTGATGAAAAATGGTATGCCTGCTCCGCCCATATGTTATGGGTAGGTGACCGCACCCGCTCGCCTGACGAAGCACATATTGAATTTTTGCGCGGCATCGCCAATCCTGTCGGTATGAAAGTTGGCCCTTCCAGCACTGTTGATGGATTGCTTAAATTAATTGATATATTAAACCCTGAAAACGAAGCTGGGCGCTTAACCCTGATAACCCGTATGGGCGCAGGAAAAATTGATGATTTACTTCCGCCGCTGGTGCGGGCAGTAAAAAATGCTGGCAAAAATGTGGTTTGGGCATGTGACCCGATGCACGGTAATACCATTAAATCACCTAATGGTTATAAAACCCGTAAATTTACTGATATTCTAACCGAAGTCCGCCATTTCTTTAATATTCATAATGCTGAAGGTACAGTAGCGGGTGGCGTGCATTTTGAGATGACCGGACAAGACGTAACCGAATGCTTAGGCGGAGCGCAGGCAATTTCTGAATTGAATTTGTCTGACCGTTACCACACCCATTGCGATCCCCGCCTTAATGCTTCACAAGCATTAGAGCTTGCTTTTCTAATTGCAGAAACGATCAAAAAGCAAAAAAAGGAATAGTCCAATCTAGTAGCAGTCTTTTATCCTATATTTTTACGCTATAGGATTGCTGTTTCTTATTTATACAATCAGGAAACATGCCTAGCTGAATAGCATCAAAAAGAGAGGACTGAGCATTCAAAAATGCTTCTCCGGTTTTTTTAATTATACCACGCTTTTCCGGAGGTAATTTTGTAAATTCCCGCATCGCATCACTGGCAGCACGGAAACCATGTTGATACTCCACCCCATTATAATTAAAAGAAGGATAAAATTTTCCATTTTTTTCTTCTATATTTATATGAGCCGCAAAATATGGAATAACATTATTATGGAATTTTTCTATACCGATTTTTTTCTGACAAGCTGTAAATATCTTAAACATATCCGCCATCATCCCCATGCTATTGCGGCTATTACCGCCAGATGCGGTTTCTTGTATCCATGACGCAATAACAGGAAAATTTTTATAACAATTTACCCACACCTGCTCCTGCGAATATGATTCCGGCAAAGGAATTTCATCGTGCGCATGCTTCATAGTTACAGGCGGCAGGGAATAAGCAGCCCGCAAAGCATTAAAGGCCTCCTCTCCTAATTGCTGATGGGTTTTGCCACCGCCTCCCATTTCCTCTACAAGATTCTGCATCGCAGTTTTAGCTGTAGCATTATCACCAGAAAGAAGTGATGATTGTATAACCTCAGCAATATTAGGAATT
Organism: Pseudomonadota bacterium; assembly: GCA_963205245.1. Classification (GTDB taxonomy): domain Bacteria; phylum Pseudomonadota; class Alphaproteobacteria; order Rickettsiales; family SXRF01; genus SXRF01. The sequence goes on along the minus strand of CAUJIB010000073.1, from coordinate 16,685 downwards.
GTCCGGAAAATTCTTGCCATCATTGCTTTAGTGAATAAATCCATCTGCTCACCGCTTAATTTATCCGCTGCCGCCATTTTTGTAACATTACTGAATAAATTATGATTACAAGCAGGATGTGACGTAACCATGTCAGAAAATTTCTGAAAATCCAATTTATTTGCGTGAGATATATTGTCATTTGCATTTACCATACCAAACGATTAATACTTTCTTTACTATTTGTAAAATTTGTAATATAAATAATTATTATTTATAAAATAAATAGTAATATGACCGCATCAAAACATATTTTTCATTACAAAAATAATAGGTTACAGCAATTACGCGGTTTTTGTTATGCAGCACAATTCGGCAATATCAGCCACGCCGCATCCCATATGGGACTAACCCATTCTGCTGTTTCTTTACAAATAAAATCATTGGAGGAGGATTTAGAAGTTAAATTATTCAAGCGTAATGGCCCGCATATAAACCTTACTAACGAGGGAAGGAAATTATTACAAATCTCCCTGCCTATTATTGATGATATTGAAAATATCCCCAATATTTTTAGGAAAGAACTGGAAAACATAAAACGTACAGAACTGCATATCGCTGCCAACAGCACTACCCTTAATTTTATTTTCCCACCAATTGCCAAACAATATTTGGCAACATATCCGGAAATTTACCTTACTATCCATTACGCAGAACATAATGAAGCGGTAGACAAGATCATAAAAGGAGAAGTGGATGCAGCCTTACTACCAAGGCGCGAACACATGCCTTTTCCAAAAGAGTGCGAATACCTACCTATGTTCTATTATACACCATCTTTAATTACCAGACCGGAACACAAGCTAGCGGGACGGAAAAACCTATCAGTGCAGGAAATCAGTAATTATGAACTCACACTACCAGCAGAAGAGCTGCGGGTTATACCTAATCTTTACGATATTTTTCCTAAACATAATATCAATAAAAAACTGCGTATAAATTTCATCAACTGGGAAACAACCCGTAAATATATTGAAGCCGGTTTGGTAATAAGTATTTCTTCTGATGTTATCATAACAAAAGATGATGTACTGGTCGCCACTCCCTTATCTCACCTCTTTTCACCGGTTGATTACGGTTTTATTGTGAAACGCGGCAAAAAATTACCCAGTAAAATGTTGCATTTATTAGATATGGCAAAAACTTATATTGAACAGCAGAAAAAATTACATCTAAATAATTAAAAACTTGCCTTAGCGGTCAAGTTATCTAATAATTACTCTCCCTATAATATTAAAGAACAGGAAAAAATAACATGGCTAAAGCAGCAAGAGTAGGCGGAGTTGCCGTTGATCAATTAAAAAGCATCATCGCACGCGTGGAAAAACTGGAAGAAGAAAAATCAGCAATTGCCGATGATATTAAAGATGTTTTTGCTGAAGCAAAAGGCAATGGCTATGATGTAAAAGCTATCCGCCAGATACTTAAAATCCGCAAAATGGATGCACAGGAACGCGAAGAAGAAGAAACCATTCTGGACACATATATGCGTGCCCTAGGAATGTTGCCTGAGCTTGACGAAGTGGAAATGGAAGCCGCTTAAAGAATTTTTCTTGAGCTACAGATCACTCTCGCTAGCATAGACTACCCCCAATGATGCTCTATAAACAAATATGGATTAGGAACAAGCAATGCACAAGCTGGAAAATCTAACTTTGCGCGATGCTACACTTCATAATAAAACCAAAATACGCGCACCAAGGAATCAAACTCTTACACTTACTCAGCATGAGCGTCCTCTATTATTAGAAAAAACCATTACTCTCTCCCATCGTGTGGAAATTACAGAAATAAATGAAAAAATTATTAATCAAGATATTTTTGAATGCCTTGATTTTCTTCCAGATGGCTTTATTGACCTTCTTATTATTGATCCCCCATACAATCTAACAAAAACATTTTCTGGTACAAAATTCAAGAAAACTACGCCTGAAAAATATGAAAATTGGTTAGATAGCTGGATTACGAAAATAACCAGATGCCTAAAACCAGATTCCTCAATCTATGTATGTTGCGATTGGCAATCTTCGCCAGCTGTTTATGCCGTATTACAAAAACACTTCTTCATTCGTAATCGTATTACATGGGAACGCGAAAAGGGACGCGGTGCTAATGCTAACTGGAAAAATTGCTCAGAAGATATATGGTTTTGCACAAATTCAGAAAAATATTTTTTTGATGTCAATGCGGTAAAACTCAAAAAGAAAATTATCGCGCCATACCGAGATAAATCTGGTGTACCAAAAGACTGGAAAGAAACGGAAGATGGAAATTTTAGATTAACTCACCCATCAAATCTCTGGACAGATATTTCTATTCCTTTCTGGTCAATGCCAGAAAACACCGATCACCCCACGCAAAAGCCTGAAAAATTGTTATGCAAATTAATACTAGCCAGCTCACGTAAGGGGGACTTTGTTTTTGACCCGTTTCTTGGTTCTGGCACAACTTGCGTCGTTGCAAAAAAACTAGACCGCAAATTCAGTGGAGTTGAATTGGAATCAGAATACTGCGAAATGGCGGTTAAACGCCTAGAATTAGCAGAGCATGAAAAAGCCATACAAGGGTATCATAATGGATATTTTTGGGAGAGAAATTCCCTTAACGAGCAAAAAAAATAGCACTAAAGATAATCTAACTAAACATCATATTTTAGAGCTATTTGATGAATAAAAATTTGGAATCACTACTAGATTTAATAACTGACCATAATGGAATCAATAATAAAGCCACGCTAACAAATATTATATTGGAGAGTTTTGCGCTTACTCAAGACCGTTCAGTTTATTATTGCACAGATTTTGCCCTTAGATTCAGCTCTTCCCAGAAAGAGGGGTTCAGCAACACCGTCTTGTCCCTTTCCAACTTACAGAAAATTGATGATAGACCATTTCTAGTTTGCTTAGTGACACCGAATAAAAACTATCTTTATCTAGCTAATTCAACCTTTCTAAAAAAAATTAGCCACAGCTCTCAAGAACTGCGCGAAAATAATATAAGAGGTAGTTTTAATGGCTCAGACATCATGCGCGAGTTTGAAGGCATAAAGAACGCAAAAGAAAATTTTGATAGACTTTTTAATATACATCAAGGCATTGGATTTGACGGCAACCTAACTAGGTTAGTTGAAGCAACAAATAACATCAGTCCAACGGGGCATAAATTTGCTGTTACTCCTAGCAACCTTTCAACTATTTTAGATGCTGCATCTAGGGCTAAGAGATTCATTCTATCGCCATACTCAAGAGAATTGAAGCGAGATTTAGATGATAAGGTGCAACGGTTTCGCAATGAAATATTGCTTGCAGCACTTATTGAGAACGTAAATGTTCGCGGTAGAATTATAGAGTATCTCATTGCTGGTGAGGACGAGCAACTAAGACAAGAGCTCGTAAGCGCACTCAAAACCAGAAACAAGGCTATCCCTGCATTTAAAACAGACAATGCACTAGGTGACTACACAAGAGTTTTTGACCAATTTCTTACAGAAACTGACGTAAAAACAAAGATTATGATTTTGGACTCCAATCCAAAAGCATACAATCTTGACAAAGTATTAGAGTTTTTGAGTAAGCCACAATCAGTTTTTATGTTTTACTTCGTCGGCGTTGATCCTGATCAAATAGTCAACACATCTCTTGTTTCAATGTTTCAAAAAAGGCTTTTGTCGGGCACTATTTTGCTAAAGCACTGGGCAGGCAGGAATTCTAGGGGTGTTTCTCAGTTTGAGGGTAAAATTATCAATCAATTAATTCTAAATTCTGAAACAGAAATAGATGAACAATATTCTAAATATTTTATTGAAAGAATTATTGCGCTTTAATAAATGTGGATTCAAACAAAAATCTTCTCCTATTTGTTCTAGGTTATAATTGTCCTAACGCTTCTCCAAATACTTCGCTATGCGCATAGTTCTACCAAAAGCATAGATAACGGCATATATAAAACCACGTTTACCGCGCAAAATATACAGACGCAGAACGTAGGCTTTGAAGAAAGAAACCGGAAATTCAAATAATAAACGGATGCAGGCAAAAGCAAGACCGCCTTTTACCTGTAAATTTGCTGCTTGTGCGCTAGTATAGCTATTCATCTTTTCTATAGCATGGGCAATACTGCGAAAAGACCTGTGACGTACTGGTGATTTTAATCTTCCCACTTCTTCACCTGCTTGCATAATCACCGAATCATGCACTGTGCTATCAGAAAAACGTCCCTTATCACGGTTGTAAAGACGCAAACAATGATTAGTATGGGCAAGCACAGCAAATTTATTTTCGCTAGGCAACATATCACGCACTTTCATAATATAGCCAGAAAGTGGTGGTTCGCCTGTAGCAAACAATGCCTGTATTTCCTGCGCTAATTCATCAGTAATTTCTTCATCGGCATCTAAATTAAGCAACCAGTTATTATTACACTCATCTTCTCCAAATCTTTTTTGCAGGCCGTAGCCTTCCCATTCATTATATATCACTTTAGCACCAAGAAAAGTGGACACTGATACCGTATCATCGCTGCTGCCGCTATCTATAACTACAACTTCATCAACCCATTCTTTGACACTATTAATAGTTAAAGGAATGCGATCAGCCTCATTTTGGGCAATAATAAATACGGAAATGGGAAGTTTCATAACGGCTGGATTACTTAATGATTATATTATTGGAAACAAGACTACTTGATATAAATTATTTAATCATCTAATCATCAAGTAATTTAATCATCAAGCAATAAAAATGGGGTCTTTATGCGTATAGCTAATATCATGTTCAGCAAAGGCGGTGGCGGCATTGAGAAAGCCTTTGTTGATTATTGCGAAGGTTTGCGTGATCTTGGACATCAATCAATCGCCATAACAGCTCTCGGAGCTATGGTTAATTCTGAACTTTCTGAACTTAAGATTGAAACTCACTCTATAAGCAATCTCGGCGAATGGGATATCTTTGCGGTACGCCGCCTACGCAAACTATTATTAGAATTAAAAATAGACGTAGTAATAGCACATGCAAACCGTGCTTTTAGTTTATCACACAAAGCTATAAAAGGACAAATTCCCCTAATCGGTGTAGTACAGAATTACCATACCAGACGCTATAATGATGCTGATGGTGTATTCACCACCACCCATGACTTGATAAACACTCTTATAAAACAAGGCATCCCCAATAATTATATATTCCATATTCCCAATATGGTTAAATGTGTAGAGCTTCCGCATCGTGGACATCGTCGCACCCCACCAGTTATAGGCACTATGGGACGCTTTGTAGCAAAGAAAGGTTTTGATATTTATATTGACGCACTCAAAATCCTGAAAGATAGAAATATAGATTTCAAGGCCGTTCTGGGTGGAAATGGTGAAGAAGAAAGCGCATTAAAAAGCCGTGCCCAAAAAGCAGGACTGGGTGAACAGTTGAAATTCCTTGGTTGGGTACAAGACAAAAAGGATTTTTATACTAATATTGATATTTTCTGCCTACCATCCCTGCATGAACCGTTTGGAATTGTACTACTCGAAGCCTTTGTTTACGGAACACCGGTAATATCTACCAATTCTGAAGGGCCACGCGATATAATATCACCTAATTATGATGCTCTTATAGTAGAAATAGGAAATGCCGTACAACTGGCAGACGCTCTGGAAAGATTAATAAAAAACCAAATAGAATCAGATAAGATAGCTGCTAACGCTTTTGCCAAGGCCCGCACTAAATATGCGCAAGAAATTGTGTGCAGGCAGATTGAAATAGCAATTAATGTCCTACTGAAGAAATAAAAAGATTATGCACTAGCACGGATTGACACTAAAAACTCATCAACATTTTTGGTCATGTTTTTAGCCTGCTCGTCCATTGATAAAGTTTCTTTCTCAACATTCACGGCACTTTGATAGGACAAATCAACAGATTTTGTTATTTCCAACAATTTCCCAGAAGTATCAGACGTTGCCTGCGAAGCTTTTTGCATATTTATCGCAAGGTTATTAGTAACAACAGATTGATCGCCAATCGCTGTTGAAATAACTGATGATGCACTGGAAATTTCCATCACTGATTTATCAGCTTCCATCAGTGATTTTGTTATTTCTTGAGTAGCAATCATCATGTTATCTATAATATGGCTTATATCGGTCGCGGCCTGATTACTCTGCTTAGCCAGTTCTTTTACCTCACCTGCAACTACCGCAAAACCACGCCCTGCTTCACCAGCACGAGCCGCTTCAATAGTGGCATTGAGTGCGAGCAAATTAGTCTTGTTGGATATTTCCGTAATATAATGCAAAGCTTTTCTTACCTGCTCAGACGCACCCTTCAAGTGATTTGCCTTTATATTAGCTGTTTTCATCTGCTCCACACAACTAAAAGCCATGTCACTTACTTGTGCAACTTGACTGGAAATCTCATTAATAGAGGCAGACATTTTTTCTATAGATTCTGCTATAGACTGTACATTATTATTAGTAATCGCAGAGGATTCATTCCCATCTTTAGCATTTTTAGAAGCTGCAATAACCATATCAGATAATTTTTTGGCATTATCCTTCAAAGCCGTAATTGATACCTCATTTTTCTGGACAATTCCCTTAACACCATTTTCAAATCTTTCTGCTATTTCCGCAACTTTTTCCTTATGCTCAATATTGGTCAGGACAAAACGCATCTGGTTACCTGAAAATTCTAATATTTTTAGAACTTCTTCATCCAACTGTGCGCTATTCCTGCTAAAAAATTCTAGGATAATTTTAACCTCATCCTTATATAAAATCGGAAAGGCAAAACAACCTTTTACATTATTCTGTCTAGCCGCCTCTGCCCTTATGAATCCTTGTAAGGAAGTTACGTCTTTTATCGTAATCGGCTTCCTACTCTCCAGCACCTTACCGATCATACCCTGCCCTGCCACAAAACTAGTCTGCCCTGATAGTGCAACAAAATTTTTTATATCTTCAGGATTAATGGTTTTATCTAAAAACCAATTACCGGAAGAACGGGCAGTCACTTTTCCATCTTCCAAACTACATAGATAGACATGCCCTATCGGCCAGCCGGTAAAGCTACAAATCTCATTAAGGGTGCGCTTTGTTGCTTCATTAATTTCTGCTGAATTTTGTGAGGTTTCAGTAATATTATTCAAAAACTTAAAAAGCCCAACGATATTACTAGCAAACGACTCCACGCTAACATGTGTATGACCTATCTCAGAATATAAAATTTTATCATCAGTCAACCAATGATCTTTCACATATAGCGATAAATAACGCATACCTAAAACAACCATTGTACCAGTTGCGATAGGGGCGAATAAATATTCAAACTCATGTACCCCTAAAGCAGTAATCAATGCAGCGGCTCCACCCGGTGGATGCTCTGCGTCCAGCAAAACCATCGCCACCATTGCAATACTACAACTAATTAATATAGCAGCAGGAGTATTTTCTATTAGCTGCCCTGTAACAATTCCTATGGCTGCCGAAACAAGCATACCAAGCACTATCGCTCTTGGTCTCGCCATATAACCGGAAGGATCAACAGCAACCAAAACAGCCGCTGCTCCAAAGCAACCTATAAGCAGTGCATTAGATTCAACAAATGGAAGGTTAACTAAAGCAACCAGTCCAAGCGTGAGTGAAGCCAAAATTAAACGAACAAAGGAATATTTAAGCCTTTTCAATAACATACCTGTCCTTGAAAATATTTTGATAAGATACAACCCTTTAAGACTAGCAAGTTATTTTTAACAGCTCAATCTAATGATTTGCATAAAAGCTAAAAATAAAAAGTACGTTTAACAGTGATGTAGAAATACAACATAAATCCATAAAAAAATTTCTTAATATATTTACATTATATTTTTAACTTAAATTTAATCAGACACCTTCATTCTCATAAACACAGTGAAATATATAACGGATAAAAAACTAAAAAATATTTATAATGAGGAACGAAATGAATAATAAATATAAGTTATTTTTGGGTATTGGAATTGCAGCATCAATTTTTCTATCTACAACTTCCATAACGAATGCAGCAGAACGCACGGTAATCGGCAAGGCATGGAATGCTAAAGAACGCTTTATGATCCGCGCCCGCGCTATAAACGTTATGCCTGATGAAAATAGCACCACAACAATAGGTGGAGAAGTTACTGTAAAAAATCAGGTAGTACCAGAACTTGATTTTTCATATTTCTTTACTGATAATATCGCAGCAGAATTAATAGCTGGGGTTACGCCCCATGATATGGGAGCCAAAAATACTGCTCTTGGCAATCTTAACCTAGGAGATGTTTGGTTATTGCCACCAACTCTTACCCTACAATATCATTTTAACCCGAGTGGCAATATTCGCCCTTATACCGGCGCAGGTATAGGATATGTTCATTACTTTAATGTTGATAGCGGTAGCTTCAACTCCATTGAATATAAAGACGGTATCAGCTATGCCCTACAAGCCGGCGTGGATATGGCAATTAATGAACACTGGGCAGTAAACGCCGACGTTAAAAAGCTATTCCATAACACTCATGCCAATATTAACCACGGAACTGCAACTGCCGATGTTGACCTTGATCCATGGATTATGGGTGTTGGTATAGCCTACCGCTTCTAAGACAATCTAAACATAAAATAAACGGCATAAAGCAAATCTGCTTTATGCCGTTTATTTTATGCCGCATACTTATCTATCAAGCCTTTCAAATCAGATGCAACCTGCTCTCCAACTTCACCGGCATCTCCCTCCATCTGGTTACCAAGCAAAACCTGCAATACCTGCAAATGTTTCTGTATAACTACATGATGATTTTTATTATTAACATCCATCTTATTCCGAACAAAAAGATATAATATATAAGAAATTTCGCCAACTCTACTATAGCCAAAAGTTCCAGCCCTAGAATTGACTGCAAGAAGAATATCACTTATATCAGAAGCTATTTCCGGTAAAGGGTTAGGGCTTACCAAAATATCATAAAGCCGCTTCAATTCATTCAGATTTTCTTTAATCCACAGCAAGGAATTGCTGGTTATAGAATTAATAGCAGCTTGCGACTGGTTAAGTACATTTTCTGTAATAATACTATCCAGCCTTACATTTTTACCCAATTTTAATTTCAAAGAAAAATCAGGCAACCAAACCTTAGGCTCATCAACGCCATTATCATGCAGGATTTTAAGAACCTCTTTCGGCTTGGTTTTTGGTGCAGATTTCCAGAATCTCCGTTCTTTTGATACTTTAGGTGCAGTTCTTGAACGCCGATCCGGCCCAACAAAATTCTTAGTAGCAACAAAACTGCGGGGCTGTTCAATAATACGTTCCAACCGATTATAAATTGACTTTGCCGTAAATGGTTTTATCATATATTCATTCACACCATAATCACGGGCAAGGGCGACGTCCACCTGCTCGGCACGTCCGGTAAGCATAATAACTGGAATAGTCGGATTCGGTGATTTAGGATCGCGCCTTATAAATTCCAGAAGCCCAATGCCATCAATTTGATGGGTATTCCACTCCGTTATAATGAAATCAAAATTCATGGTTTGCATTAAGGTAATAGCATCTTTACCGCTACGGGTTAAATGCACATCCGAAAATCCCATCTCACGCAACATAGACTTGACTACCTGTGACATCTCTATGTCAGCATCTACTATCAGAATACGGTAATGTTTTAATGGATTACTCAAATTTTCCTCTTAATATATTATTGAAAATAACCACTATTTATTACCAACATAAAATAATTTAATCACAATAAAATTAATAAAAAATTATTTTTATATTCATTTTGATACGTTTTTTATCTTTTCTAAGGTTCTAAGCCCACCCAAACCTAACATCCCCATTAAAACAGTGGATAAAGCCTGCATATCAAAAACCGGAAGTTCCACCTTCCCATTATTGGCATTGGCAATAATAAATGCTAAAATTGGCTGCAAAACAAAATGATAGGCAAAAGCAATTCCGCACACCCAGCCTATAAACGGACGCCATCCAGAAATAAATATATTGGCATTTCCAGCCTCTTCTTTATTAATATCCGCCTGCATCTGATCAAATGCCAGCGCTAAACGTAACTCTTCAAGCTCTGCCGCCCTTTCTGATTTTAATAGTTCAATTTTGGCCTTTTCCCTTATTTCTGGATCAGGAATAATTTTATCAAGCAACCCAGAAATTGCTGGGATTAAAGCTATCCACGCTGCCATACAACCTCTTTTAATTAGTAATATACTGCTAAATTAGCCATATATTATTGAATATAATAGATTGTGCTGGAAGATATTTATTACACATGACTTCAATTGTAACAAAACGTAACAAACAGTGATTTGAAAACCATCGCTGTAAAACGTAACGTGTAGAAATAAATAATATAACTAAATATATATAAAATAGAATTTGGGGACACTAAGTGCAAAACAAACAAGAAATATCACACCAGACTACAATTAAAAATAAAATTTCCTGCGAAGGAATCGGGTTACATAGCGGCGGCTTAGTTAATATGACTATAAATCCAGCTCCTGCTGGTAGCGGAATAATTTTCAAGCGTCTGGACATCCCTGCAGATAAATCTCTTATCCCCGCCCGCTTTGATGCTGTATGCGAAACTAATTTAGGCACAAAAATCCGCAATGAACATGGTGTAACCGTTGCCACTATTGAACATTTAATGGCTGCTATCTGGGGCGTTGGCATTGACAATGCCTTAATTGAACTTGATAGCTCGGAAGTACCGATTATGGATGGTAGCTCTGAACCATTTGTTTTTATGCTGGAATGTGCAGGCATAACAAACCTTACTGCGCCACGCCGTACCCTAAGGATAATAAAACCTGTAGAGATACGTGAAGGAAACAGCTTTATAAGAATTTCTCCTAATAAAGAAGGCGATACTGGATTGCTTCTTAATATTGAAATTGACTTCAATCATACAATCATTGGCAAACAAATCGCCACTTATGATTTTCGTGATGTAACTTTCAAACAAACTATAAGCCGCGCCCGCACCTTTGGTTTTGAACATGAAGTAAGTGCATTGCGCTCTATTGGCCTTGCCCTCGGTGGTTCACTTGATAATGCGATAGTAGTAGGTAAGGAAAAAATCCTGAATCAGGAAGGTTTGCGTTATGACAATGAGTTCGTACGCCATAAAGCTCTTGATTGCGTGGGTGACTTATTCCTTGCAGGTATGCGTATAGACGGTGTGGTAGATTGCCTGCGCCCAGGTCATGCGATCAATAATAACCTACTACGTGCCCTATTTGCCGATGATACTGCTTATTTAATTGAAAATGATGGCGAGATAGCATCAACATTTCAAGTACCGGCTGTTGCACAAAATATTTACGCATAAAATTACTTCCAAGGATTATAATTTTAGCTTGTGCGATTGGATATTTGCCTGATATAAAACCAGTCATGTTATATTCAAAAAAATTATTTGTTGTTCCTTTTTTATGTCTTCTTGCTGCCTGTTCCAGCAAGAATGATGAAGTTTTACAAAAACCGCTGGAAGCTCCTGAAAAGCTCTATTCGGACGCGCGCGGTCAAATGGATGAGCGCGAATATAAAGAAGCTATCAAATCATTTGAAGAGGTAGAACGCCAGCATCCTTATTCACCATGGGCAGGACATGCGCAGGTAATGTCTGCTTACGCCAGCTATCGTATGGGTGATTATGATTCGGCAGTTTCAACTTTAGAACGTTTTGTAAAACTTTATCCTAATAATGAGTCAACACCCTATGCTTATTATTTAATTGGTCTGTCTTACTACGAACAGATTTCCGATGTCGGTCGTGACCAGAAAATTACTCAGCAGGCACTTACCGCATTACAGGAAGTTGTCCGCCGCTTCCCTGATTCTGACTATGCACGTGATGCTAAAATAAAGGTTGACCTTACTGTTGACCATTTGGCAGGTAAAGAAATGCAGGTCGGGCGTTATTATTTACGGCGCAACGACACACTTGCTGCCATTAACCGCTTCCGCATGGTAGTTGATAACTACCAGACTACCAGCCACGTACCAGAAGCATTGCACCGTTTGGTAGAAGCATACCTGCAACTTGGAATCACAGAAGAAGCCTATCGTTATGCTGCTGTGTTAGGATATAATTTTCCAAGCAGCCCTTGGTATCGGGACAGCTATAAAGTCATGAACAAAGAAGGAATGGCAAAATCTGGAGCTACATCAGAAAAATCATTGGATAAGAAATCTGAAAAAGACACAGAAACTTCCTCATGGTGGGAAAATATTATCTAAGTTTTATCTAGTAAATGTCACCTAGTAATATATATAGCAAATTATATGCTCTCTCGCCTTTCCATCCGCAATATTGTTCTTATTGAAAGTTGTGATATTAATCTCAAGTCAGGTTTATGTGTGCTTTCCGGTGAAACCGGCGCAGGGAAATCTATCTTGCTGGATTCACTTGGGTTAGTATTAGGGGCACGCGCCGATAGCAGCCTGATCCGCAGCGGGGAAGAGCAAGGCTCTGTATCTGCTGAGTTTGATATCAGCAATAACACTACAGCAAAACAAATACTCGCAGAACTTGATTTAGAACAAACTGATACACTTATTATCCGCCGCAGCTTAACTGCTGATGGTAAAACCCGCGCTCTTGCTAACGACCAATCGGTAACAGTTTCCACACTAAAAAAACTCTCGGAAACATTAGTGGAGATACATGGCCAGCATGACCAGAAAACCTTGCAGGACGCAGTTTTACATAGAGCCATGCTTAGTGATTATGCAAAACTCGGCGACGCACAAAAAATAGTGGCTGAGCATTACCAAAAATGGAACGAAAGCAAAAATGCGATATCTGAATTGCTAAAAGAAGTGGAACAAGCAACGCGTGAACAGGAATATCTTCGTCACATGCGTGGCGAGCTTAAAGTATTGAATCCACAAATAGGTGAAGAAGACAGCCTCACTAATATCCGCATCAGCATGATGCAGAATGAAAAAATGTTTGATGTGCTTAACGAAGCAATCGGGGAACTAAATCAGGGTAAAGGTGTTTTAAGTGCCTTGCGTAATGCCCAGCGCACCCTTACCCGCTCACCGCTTACCGCAACTTCTGATTCCTTCTCTGCCATTATTGAAGGGCTTGAAAAAGCGGCAATAGAAACGGAGGAAGCTCTCTACGCACTGGAAAAAATCGGGCAGGATGCTGAATTTGATCCGCGTAAACTGGAAGAAATTGAAGAGAGGCTCTTTGCACTGAAAGCCGCAGGACGCAAATATAATTTGCCAATTGACGAGCTGGCTAACCTAAAAGAACAGGTAGACGAAAAACTGGCGATTATTGACTCGCAGGAACATAAATTAAAATCTCTGAAAACTGCTGAGAATGAAGCCAAAGGCGAATTCTTGCGCCATGCGAAATCATTGTCAGAACAACGTAGGCTTGCCGCCGCAAAATTAGAAACCGCAATTGAAAAAGAACTTGCCCCGCTGAAAATGGAAGGCACGCGTTTCCGCGTACGGATTGACGCACTGGATGAAGCAAATTATAACGCGCATGGCATAGATTTTGTTCAGTTTGAATGCGCCACCAACGTTACCAAAGGCGCAAAAGATATTGCCTATTCATCGCTTAGTAAAATCGCTTCCGGTGGCGAAATATCCCGTTTCATGCTGGCGATGAAAGTAGCATTATCCAGCACCAATAATGTGCCAACTATTATTTTTGATGAAATAGACACCGGCACAGGCGGCGCAGTGGCCGACGCTATCGGCAAACGCCTTGCTGCACTCGGTCAGAATTCACAAGTGCTGGTAGTCACCCACCTGCCGCAAGTAGCCGCCCGCGGCAGCCAGCACTTACTTATCAAAAAACAGGAAAAAAATAAAAAAATTATTACACAGGTAGCCGAACTGTTAAATGAACAACGTGAGGAAGAACTGGCGAGGATGCTGGCAGGCGAAATTATAACTACCGAAGCCCGCAAGGCAGCACAAAAACTCTTAGAACAAGCAGCCTAAACTACTTCAACCAATTATCCAGCATCATAAATAATGCGCTCCGGCAAGATGGGATATTTTTTATATTTTCCCTAATCTCTTTTGCCGATTGAATAGTTGGTGTAGACGTCGCTATTTCATCATCGCAATTTTTGATAAGCTCCTCAATAGCCACTTCGTTCATTTCTAAGTGGAACTGCAAACCCAGAACATTATTTCCATATAAAAACGCCTGATTAGAGCAAGTTTTGCTGGAAGCCAGATGAATTGCCCCTTCAGGAATAGTAAACTGTTCCCCATGCCAGTGAAAAACATTCATAGCCGAGTTTAATCCGGCAATTATTTTATTGCCCATCGCCGCATCGCTCCACGCAATTGGGAACCAGCCAATTTCTTTAGCAGTTGTTGTTGATATTTCTGCTCCCAATACATCAGCTATCAATTGCGCCCCTAGGCACACACCAAGCACAGGTTTTCCAGCTTTTATCGCTTGGCTTATATGCTTTTTTTCTTCTGCCAACCAACCGTAAATTTCCTCATCATGCACACTCATAGATCCGCCCATGATAATAAGCGCGTCATAGTCAGCCACATCTGGCATACTATATTCTTCATAAAATTTAGTTGAAGAAATACTATACCCTCCTGCCTCTACCCAACCTGCAATCAAACCCAAACTCTCAAATTCAACATGCTGGAAATAATGTATCTTCATATAATTACCTTCAAAAATAGAATTCCAACTATATCAGAATTTTATATCTTGACAATATAGTTAGGACTACCTATTATATTAGGAATCCTACCCATTAAAAATAGGATTACTTAATAACAACAAAAATTAGGAGTATTTTATGTCATCAAAAGCTATATTTTACCACGCTGGCTGCCCTGTTTGCGTTTCTGCTGAACAACAAGTTTTAGATATTGTTGATACAAAAAAAGTTGAGCTTGAGGTAGTGCATTTTGCAAATGCTAAAGACCGTATCGCTGAAGCGGAAAAAGCTGGTGTAAAATCTGTGCCGGCATTAGTAATTGATGGTTCTGTGCTGCATATAAACTTTGGCGCAAGCATGGAAGATGTTAAAAAAGCCGTAGCTTAAATAAAATTAGAAGGAGAACCAATATGCTTTCACGTTCAACAGCAATATCTGCTGTATTTGCCCTGATGCTTACCACTTCCTTATCTGCAAATGCGGCAGATATTGCTAAAAATGGCATCAGTTCAGCTAAAAACCCGAAAATCCAAGCTGAATTTGATATTATCCACGCTCAGGTAACTACAGAAGGCAGCAACCTTGTTTTCAAACAGGAAACTGCCGCAATATCGGGCAAATCATCTCCCAAAGCTAATGGTAAACTAGCCGGTGCGGAAGTATACAGCTATGTTTGGCCTACCAGCCTTAATAGCAGTGCTGTTGGCTTTGAAGCGGATCAGGGCATTCTTGCTTTGGCACTTACTATACATCCTGACTTTGACGATACACCACTTTACGATGAAGATAATGATGGGAATAAAACTAACGATGGTAACAAATGGCATTCGCACTGGGTAGTTTTAACTAAAGACGACGCCTGCGGTAAAGACGGAATGAAAGTAAAAGACATTCCTGAAGGTTCAAAACCAAAACTACCTGTCACTTGGCCTAACCTCCCAATTTTTATTGATAGCCCAGGATATGATTTTTCTTTGAAAGGCAGCGAAGTATTAGTTAAAGTACCACTTAAAGAATTAGGTTTTCCTGAATCATTTAATTACGATGGTGTAACCTCTGCCCTACGTGTAAATCAACAGGTTCATGCTCCACTGCTTTGCATAACTGATGTTTGGGACATTGCTTCTGGCGATTTAAGCCTGCCTGCAAAATATAAATAATAACTTAATATAAGTGTGAGAGATTACTCTCACACTTAATATTAAAAAGGATATAAATATGAAAATTGATGTTTATGATACTTATGCTAACTCAAAAAATGGGCATATAATTCATTTTGATGTACTTATTCCCAGCGGTGAAGGAAAAGAAAAAGCTGTAAAATTTGCTGGAGAATTCTTGAAAACTATAGGAGAATCTGCCAACGCATTAAAACAAGAACGTTGCAATTTCTGCCACTCTGAATCTGCTAATGATGAAATACAAAATTCCATAGAAAAACAAGGGTACTTTATCTTACAAATGGAAGGATGCCCAAAACCATATTAATTGTATGCAGCAACCAATAACCGCACCAGAATTACAGATAGAGAAATGGCTTAATACCGACCAAGACCTATCGTTAAAAGATATGAGCGGCAAAGTCATTATGATTGTTGCCTTCCAGATGCTTTGCCCTGGTTGCGTGGAGCACTCTATACCGCAAGCAAAAAAGATAGCAGAAACTTTTTCACCGAACGATTTAATGATAATTGGCCTACATACTGTATTTGAGCATCACAAAGCCATGCAAGAAATATCTCTAAAAGCTTTCCTGCATGAATACCGGATAAATTTTCCAGTTGCAATTGATAAGCATATTGCCAATTCCCATATCCCAGAAACCATGAGTGCATATAAAATGCGTGGTACACCAACCACCATCTTGATTGACAAACAAGGTTACTTGCGTAAACAACAATTCGGGCATACACCTGATTTACTGATTGGCGCAGAATTAATGGCACTG
>CAUJIB010000072.1 GCA_963205245.1 Pseudomonadota bacterium | reverse complement strand
CCAAAAACCACCAACACCCCCCCGACCACCCCCCACCTCCCCCCAACCCAAAATAAACTACATTAATTATTGAGTTATATTATTGGCAAATAACCCTCAGATATTAAAATTAACAACTAATATAAGCAAAAACCGTGCCTATCATCAAAATTCAGATATATTACTTCAAACACCATCTACCCATTTTAGAAAATATAACACTAAAGTCCTTAAACTTTTATACTTACTACAGAACGATCACTTTCTCCACCAAGACGAACTAAATTAGGTTCTGGAACATAGGTAACCCTACCATCACGCAAGCTAGTAAATCTGGTTACATACTGACCTGAAACATCCTTAAAAATAGTAAAAGTTCTATCACTTACCACAAAAACATCTGCAATCTGCTGCGACAATCTCTGCACCATCTGCATGCGTTGGTTTTCGGCTAATTGCTGATCAAATAACTCTGCATTTGCCCCTCCTCCTATTTGCACAAAAGACGCCTCAGGCTTTTGTGCCACGGGCGCCGGACTAGGCACAGAGATAACAGGTTTTATTATAATGGGCGGTGTCTGTATTCCTAAATTATCCATATCAACCTCCTAAGGTCGGCTCGGAGTAATTTCTTACTCCGAGCGTACCCCATAATTAAACTACTGGATAAGTTTCAACAAATTTTGCAACTGTTGGTTAGCTTGGGCAAGTACAGATATACCTGCTTGAAGCTTAACCTGAGAGGTTGCAAACGATGTTGATTCTGTCGCAACGTCCGTATCCAACAATTCACCACGAGCAGCATCCTGATTTTGTACCGCAATCTGAATGTTTGCAGAAGCAAAGTTGAATCGTGATTGCAATGCACCCACCGCAGCACGAAGCGAAGTAACAGTAGCAAGAGCCTTATCTAGCTGATCACCAGCAGCAACAGCATTTTCCTGACTAAGTACATTAAGGGTTTTACCGTCAAAAAGACTGCTGGTCTGCGCACTACCGATACTTACTTTCAAAGTATCAGATGATGAAGAACCAACTTGGAAAGATAGAGAAGAAGACCCTTCAGTAGCACCGAAAGCTGTTTTAAGAGCAGACTGTACAGCCAAAGCTTTTTCTGCAGAATCTATCACAATAGTTGAACTACCTGTAGTGAAGTTCACAAATTGGTTAGGATCTTCAGAGCTTACCAGTTTATAAGTCTGATGAGCACCAAGAGTGTTGCCGATACCAGATGCTGTAGAATATGCTACACCATTGATAGTAAAGGAGATCTTAACGTCAGTATTGCTACCAGAAGGAGCTGTAACGCTTACATCTGAAAGATTTACATTGCTGAAATCTTCAAATTGGGCAGTTACTTTACTTCCTTGCAATGATCCGATCACAGAACCACCAGCAGTTATACTACCAGCACCAGTGTAACTGGATACATTACGGGTTTGCAAGAAATTCAAGCTGCTGAAAGCACCATCTAAACGGGCAGCCACAGCATCTGCACCAGCTTGGTTAGAGAATGATGTAACTTTGTTAGACGCAAGTTGAATATCAAAGAAACCACCATTTTTACCACCTACCGTATCAGAATATAAACGGATACGGGTGTCGCTGGTAACTACAGCATCAACATCTTGGGCGGTGTAAGTAAAATCACCGATTTTAACTGATAAATCAATAGTGTCAGCCGTTCCAGTATAGGTTGCTTTGAAACCACTGATAGTACCATTGAAATCAGCATTTGCCATACCTGTAACATCTACACCATAACTTGAAGAGTCATTAGTAAGCGTACCACCTACTAGCGCACCACTGGTCAAGTTCTGAGAAACTGCAGCGTTACCACCTGTGATGGTTTTAACATCACCAAGACCTTTAGCAGTAAAGATTAAAGAATCATTAGTAGCAGTAATGTTAAGCTGGTTAAGCTCATAAGCAGTTGTACCAACAGCATGGCCATTTGCTACATAATTATGTAGGGTAGATACAGCATTATTAATGGTTTCTTGAATGGTGCTACCAATCAGGATCTCATTAGGAGATGCTGTAGTGTTAGAAGTAAAGAAGAACCTCTGTTGACCAACAGTAATATAATCATTCGCTGTTGGAACAGCGGTGAATAGGATAGATGCGTTGGCTTTGGTTTGACCAAGGCTAACTAAAATATCATCACCAACTGAACCGGTAACAGAAGTATCACCTTTACCTATACCATCATCCACACCACCTTTCATAGTAGAAGTCGTAACTTGTGACAAACCACCGTTAGTAGTTGTAAGAACAGTAAGAGTACTAGAAGCAACACCACCGATATTAGCGCCAGCATTTACAAGAACCTGATCAGTAGCAGGAGTTGGAACTGTGGTATATAAACGAAGGTTGTATGCACCAAGACCATCCGCATCTGAAAGGATCGCAGCATAAACACCAGTATCAGCTTGCTTAGAATTAATACTAGCAACGATACTGTTTAAAGTATCAGCAGCAGTATAAGTATGCAAGGTTTTAGCTTCACCATTGATTGTAATGGATAGGTTATCACCAACTGCGAAAGGAACAGCCGCACCAGTTGAACCAACAGCCGCTGTAACAACAGTAGCAGCAGTAGCAACCGTAATACCGGTAGAACCTGAAGCACCAGTTACGTCTATGTAACCGGTAGAAATCATACTTTTACCGGTATAACCTGCGGTGAAAGCACCTACTGTACCGTTAGTACCAACACTTGACATATTATCGCCCGCTAGCAAATTGGTTGCAGCAGCAGCAGAATGATAGTTTGTGCCACCATTAATCAAAATATTACCGGCATTACCTTCATATTTAACACGAATATTGTAACGGTTGTTATTATCCATAATAAGTGAAGCAGAAAAACCAGTTGTTTGTGAGCTGGCATTAATACCATCCACCAAACCTTTAAGGGTATCATTAGTTCCAAACGTATGAAGAGTATGAGCAGTACCATTCACTGTAGCAGTAAAGCTATCACCATCCTTAAATGGTGTAGCTACTGCAGTTGATGAAGCAGAAATTTGCGAAGTAGCACTGGTAAAACCTGTAGTTGTTGCAAATAGATTGAAATAACTAGCTTGGCTTCCACCATTTACAGATGCTTCATTAAAGGTGTTAGCTGCATCTAAAATAGAAGTTGCAGCAGTTGCATTCGCAGCAGTAGCACTAGCTGTCGCCTGAGCGGTAAAGGTAAATGAAGTACCGCTTGCAGCTGTAATAACACCACGTAAGTCAGTATGCGCAATACCACCAACAGCAGCTGCAGTACCAAGATTTATTATAACACGTTGTCCAACCGCATAAGAGTTAGCCATAGTAACAACAACGCTAGCTGAACCGTTGGTTGTATCAACATCACCAATAGGTATACCGGTTATCGCAGCAGGAGGAGTGTTATCCAAGCGGAAAGAATTGCTTAAAGAACCACCAGCACGGGCAGTAGCGGTTAAGGTTGAACCAGAAGCGGAATAGATAGCTTCACCAAGAGTGGTGTTGTAGCTGGTGCTGTCAGAAAGAGTATTTAGACGGTCAGCAAGATTTGAGACAGTTTCTGATATATTCGCGCCAAGATTAAATTGTGCACCGGTAGCACCAGAAGCAACAGCTGTAAGTGTTGTACCGTTAATGGTAACAACTTCACCAGCTAAAATATTGCTGGAGCCAAAGTTAAGACTTAAAGCACCTTTGGTAGAAGCGGTTTTCACTTCATCCACAGCAGCAGAAGTTGAAAGAGCACCATTTAGAAGTTTCACGCCGTTGAAGTTTGTAGCTCCGGTCAGACGGTCAATCTCTAATGTTAGAGCTTGGAATTCTTGATCTAGATAACCACGGTCAGTATCAGTTAGTGAACCTGAACCAGCTTGTAGTGAAATAGCTTTTTGACGTTGTAAAATCTCAGTTACTTGCGAAAGGGCACCATCCGCAACCTGAAGAAGTGAAGTACCTTGTGAAGCGTTGGTAAGTGCGGTTTTAAGTGCCAAAACCTGCGTTCTAAGTGAAGTACCTGTTGAGAGTGCCGCTACGTCATCAGACGCTTTTACGATACGGTTACCGCTGGAAAGACGGGCAACTGAAGATGAAGACGCACTTGAAGCAGTCGATATATTCGCCTGCGCAAAATACGCTGAAATATTGGTATTAATTGAATTGGCCATGACCATTCTCCTACTTGGATGTTAAATTATAAAGAAGCTAAATGCTCCAAACAAATCATGCGACCACATTAGCCACATATAACCATTATTAACAAATAATAATTAAAAATTCATTAATAACGCAATTATTTTCTTATTTTATTATAAAAGCAAACCTAGCATCCTTGATTCCCTATCCCAGCCTGTTTCTCTATATATCTGTAAAGAAAAGGCTGGACTTGCTAAGTGATCAAGGAAACGCGATAAACTTTGCACCACTCTAACCACATCATCTTGATGTAGATTTCTATCATTCATACTATATGCTGATATAAGTGCAAGTCTTAAAATTGCAAAACGAACGCTGATTACGGTTATTCTATCAATTAAGGTTTCCCCTAAACCAGCAAAAGGATATAAAGAAGCAGAAAATTGGGCAGCCAGCCATCTTTTTAATAAAGGTGCATAAGAATCCTTCATTTCATTTTCCCATAACATCCATAAATCATTATAAGACGCAAGACTATTATCATTAGTTTTGATTAAAACATTTTCCCAATCCAACACAACATTCAAAGCCCGCTCCATTTCATCTATCGTTTTTTGTAAACGTGGTGGAATTATTTTTTTAGATGCAACAACCAAACCGCATAAAGAATGAAGCAAATTGAACGGATCGTTGATATTTTTTTCCGCTACAGGAAAAGCAGTACCCGCTAAACGAAAATAGAGTGGAGCAGCTTTTACCCAATCTTTTTTCTCTATACGTTGCAATGACCGCGATACGCTTGCCATCCGAGCCAATATAGATTCGGCACTCGCTGATTCATCTTTAGTTGCCTGTAGAAATAAATTATGGATATTAATTATATCATCACGCGACAAATCGCCATATACAATATTTTTTACTTCCTGCGGAACACGAAACAAATCATTTTCTTCAAACAAAAAAGGATTTTCTCCGTAAAGAGCAATACGCGCTATTTCCGGACAAGACATAGTAGCAGTGACAATATTGGCATTATCTGTTGAACGAGTTATGCGAGGATAAAAAAAACAGGCATCTCCCAAAAATTCTTCACCATAAGCTAAATGTATCCCGCATTTACCATCCGTAAATTTTACACAATAACCAGTATTGGAATCCTTACGCATTATAAAAGAACCATCCGTATCAGACTCAATACAATTGAGTAATTCTGGTGCCAATTTCTTGTAGCGTTCAACAGTATTTTGCTCTACCTGCATAGACCAATGCTTACAGCAAGTATCTTTACACTTATCCGCCGTACAGACAAATTCAGAAACCAACCTTGTGCGTAACTGCTTAACCATCATAAGTCAGTAACTACACTTAAAATTATTTTCTGACAATAAATAGATACAATTACTCTTCTTGATTATAAACTACATCAACCGGAGGAATGGCTGGAAAAGAAAGAGTAACCAATGTACCCCTACCTAATTCGCTTTCAATAATTATTTTACCATGATGCATCTCAATTAATTTTTTCGTAAGCGGCAGCCCCAACCCTGTCCCTTCATACTTACGGTTAAGACCACTATCAACCTGTCCAAAACTTTCAAAAGCATGCTCAAGCCCTTCTTTGGACATCCCTATACCGCTATCCTGTACTGTTACTGTAAATTCTGTAGTTTCTTCTTCTACCTCCTTAGTCTTAACAGCTATATGAACAGTACCACCCTCAGGGGTAAATTTAACTGCATTTGAGAGTATATTAAGAATAATTTGTACAAAACGTAAACGATCCACTACCAAGAAAGGAAGTGTTTTCGGTACATCACTGGTAATAGTAACTTTTCCTTTCTGTGCCCGCTCTGAAATCAGATTAAGACATTTATTGATAGCTTTCGCAACATGCACTTCATCATAAGTAAGAGTGAGTTTTCCCGCTTCTGCTTTTGAAAGATCAAGAATATCATTAATAATATCAAGCAAATGCGCACCAGAACTATTTATATCTTTTGCATATTCCATATATTTTTGATCACCAAGCGGTCCAAACAACTGATTCATTAAAATAGATGAAAAACCAATAACCGCATTAAGCGGGGTACGAAGCTCATGGCTAATATTAGCAAGGAATTGTGATTTTGCACGGTTAGCACTCTCTGCTATATCTTTTGCCTTTTCCAATTCAGCGTATTGCTTTTTAAGCTGGACGTTACGAGCATCTATTTCAGATAACATTTCATTAAAAGAATTAGTAAGAATAACCAGCTCATTATTAAATTCTCTTTTTATATCACCAGAAACTAAAGCCCTTATTGAATAATTTTTATGTATGGAAATTTGTCTTGCTGTATCTGCCAGATTAAGTATCGGACGAGATATGCTTCTCTGTAAATTAACTGCAAGCAGATAACAAATAACAAGACCGCCAACTCCAACTAGCAAAGCTATAACGGTTTGCCTTTTTACATAATCTTCAATTTGTTCATATGTTGATTCTATGTACATATGAGCAAATTTTTCATCTTTTTTATAAAGCGGCATCATTATAGAAATACGCCGATCAGAATCCCTGACAAATGGGCTTATATCTTCAGGACAAACACTTTCATCCCCTAGAATTTTATGCTTGTAATGAGCAAATAAAATTCCTTTCTCCGTATATAAACAAGCCTGCACTATAGAATCTTTTACACTAAAAATATTTAGATTCTCTGTAGCTTTATCACTTTCTCCGAATAATACTGTCGCATAATTCCTCTCACCAACTATAGAAGCAGAAAGCTTTAACTCATTAATAATATCAGCACGCAGATTATATACCCCAAATATAGAAATAGACAAGGTAGTGATTAAAACGGAAGTACTGCCAATCGCCATAATAATTAAGGTAAGGCGCCGCTTGATAGATAAATTGTTCAAGATACGCATAATCCCCCTCTCCTAATCTATAACCTTGAGCGCTATTTCTAATAGCGAGGGATCAACATGTATTTTCGCCTTCTTAATGGCATTATTATTGACTACAAATTTTATCTTGTTTTCATCAACAACAAAATTAATCATTACTCCTTTTTTTGCAAAATCAGCAGAATCAGCTATAGTAAAAACCAAATTACTATTTATAACACCAAGAATTTCATCAAGCCTGTCTACTTCCGACTCACCAATAAAAACTATCCGGCAGTTAGAAGGTATATTTGATAAATTTTTTTCACTAACTAAATTGTATGAAGATTCCTTAAATAGCTGTGAGTAATTTGTAATTTCACTTTTCCCGATTACACAAATATTTTTAGCATTTTTACTTTCACTATCCGGCCATTCTATAAATTTTGTAAAATTCAGAATCCATGTAGATTTTACGGCATATTCATCCATAGCGAAGGCAGAAAAACTTACTACATTTGCCAGAAAGACAAATAACATAATCACGCAGCTTAATATAAAACGCTGTAACATAAATTATTTCCAAAACACTTGCTACAATATACAAATATCAAACGCACAGCTATAAAAGAGCACCTGTGCTACACCCAAAAACCGAGTATCTAAAAATCTTTCACCACCTATGACTAACATAAAAACCTAAATTTTTTATAAATTAGAACTTAATTAAGGAGTGCACTTCTACCTAAAAAACATTTAAAATATATTAATTTTTTATAATAAATTCACTAATATTATATAAATAGTTGTATAACCTTAAAAAATATTCGCAGATTAATCTAATAACTAATTGAAAAAATCAACTCAAAAATCACCTTGCTGCTTTTATATTTTACCCATAATCTACAAAGATAACCTTCATAATTTATTAATTATTTTTCTTATGATAATCGCAAACGACCTTGAAACCTTACAAAATTCTTTATTAGAAATAGCAAAAAACGGCAAAAAAATTGCCCTCGTACCTACCATGGGAGCTTTACACACAGGACATGCTTCGCTTATTACACAAGCCAAAGAAATGACCGACTGCGTGGTAGTGAGCATTTTTGTAAATCCTACCCAATTTGGTAAAAATGAAGATTATTCCATTTATCCCAGAACATTTGATGATGATGTAAAATTAGCACAGCAATCAGGAGCGGAAATTATTTACGCACCAACAGTTGAGGACATGTACACGAATGGATTTTCCACTATTATTTCCGTTGGTGATATGGGCAAAATTTTATGTGGGAAATTTAGACCTAGCCATTTTGATGGTGTAGCAACAGTCGTAACTAAATTATTACTTCGCATAATGCCGCATATTGCCATATTTGGTATGAAGGACTATCAGCAGTTATGTGTTATAGAACGCTTGGTCAGCGACCTTGATATTCCAACGGAAATAGTTGGGGCACCTATCATTCGTGAAGAAGATGGGCTAGCTCTTTCTTCACGTAACCGTTATCTATCTCCTGATGAAAGAAAAATTGCGCCCATCCTTTATAAAACATTACAGAATACAGCTCATAACCTTAAATCAAATAACGTGTCAGAAATTTTAGCAAAAGGCATTGCGGATTTAACCGAAGCTGGATACAAAGTTGAATATTTAGAACTATGCGATAGTTTCACCCTCGCCCCCCTTGCAGAATATGAGGAAGGCTCTAGATTGTTAGTTGCTGCATGGCTAGGAAAAACAAGATTAATCGATAATATGTCCGTGGAAGAAAACAATGACTGAACAAGACGCAATTAAAGAATTCAAAGACGCACAAGCAATGCTAAGCGGGCATTTTGTGCTGTCATCAGGCTTGCATAGCCCGACCTATCTGCAATGCGCAAGGGTAATGATGGATGCAAAACGTGGTGAACGTTTATGCTCCGCCCTCACCCTAAAAATTCGTGAATGGATGCAATCAACAGGGCAAAAAATTGATGCCATAGTAGCACCGGCAATGGGCGGTGTAGTTGTTGGCTATGAGATGGGCAGACAACTGGAGATAGATTCCATGTTTTGTGAAAGGGTAGAAGGGAGATTCGCCCTGCGCCGTGGCTTTGAAATTCAGGCCGGGCAAAAAATACTGATTGTAGAAGACGTGGTAACTACCGGAAAATCATCAATGGAAGCCGTGACTTGCGTTGAATCATTCGGCGCAAAGGCCATAGCAGTGGCAAGCATTATTGACCGTCGCGGCAATAACGATGTAAGCCTTACTTTACCTCTTATCTCGCTATTGAAATTAGAAGTACCAACTTACAAACCAGATGAATTACCGCCAGAACTTCAAAAACTACCTGCTATAAAACCGGGCAGCCGTGACCTGAAGCAAAAGGCAAGCTAATGCGTGATGCTGTTATTATAACAGGTGGGGCAAAGCGCGTTGGCGCAGCGATGGCTATATATTTCGCCAAAAGAAACCATGATATAGCCCTGCATTATAACCACTCAGAAAACGAGGCTGTAGAATTACAAAAACAAATTAAAACCCTAGGTGTCAATTGCGAAATATTTACACAGGATTTAAGCAATTTTTCTGGATTGGAACAGTTAATTAAAAATATCCATGCTAAAATGCCGCATTGTAATGCACTAATTAATAACGCTTCTATATTTGAGCGTTGTGAATTTATGGAAACAGACGAAGCGTTATTTGATAGGGAATTTTCTATCAATTTCAAAGCCCCATTTTTCCTGACACAATATTTTGCCAAATATTTTGGTATAAATAAAAATGCCTGCGTTATTAATGTTCTAGATACTGATATTGCACAAAACCATATAAGCCATTTTGCTTACCTTCTTTCAAAAAAATCATTGGCAGATTTCATCAAGATGGCAGCATTGGCCTTGGGTCCTAACGTTAGAATGAATGGTGTTTGCCCCGGAAGTATGTTACCATCAGAAGAAAATTACGAGGGTTACGAAGAAAAAACAAAGCAACTAGTACCGCTAAAGCTACAACCCTCCCTAGATGACCTTTCCGAAGCTGTATTCTGGCTTACAGAACAATCCTCCATAACCGGACAAATCATAAATATAGACGGAGGGAAACATGTTCTCTAACCCACCCAAACATCACTGGCGTGTACATATTAAAAACATGGAAACCACCATAGGCGTTGGCATTCATGAACATGAACGAAGAAAACAACGCGTGCTTGTCAATGTTGTTGTAGAGGGTGAATATCTGGCAAAACCACAAGTAATTGAAGATTGTTTTAATTATGACCATGTTCATAATCTTGTCGTTAATGAATGGCCTAAAAAAGAACATAAACCATTGCTAGAAAATTGTGCTGTAGAACTGCTTGAGCATATTTTCCGTTGTGATAATAGAGTTGATTATGCTAGCGTTAGAGTATGTAAACCTGATATTTTTCCACAAGTTGAAGCTGTAGGAGTAGAAGCCGAGTGGACACGTGAGGATTTTAAAAAATTAGTTTTGAACAAAACATAATGCCATCTATTTCCGTTATTATACCTGCTTATCACGCAGAAAAATTCATCGTAAGAACAGTAAACAGCTTGCTTCAACAAAGCCTTATAGATTGGGAAGCAATCATTGTTTCTGATGATAGTTTTGATTATCAAAACTTCCTTGCCAGTAAAAATATTACAGACAAACGCCTGCGATTTGGTAGCACAAGCAAGATTGGCAGTGGGCCTTCCAACGCCCGCAATATTGCGCTGGATATGGCAAAGTCCAACATAATAGCCACACTTGATGCTGATGACACTTTTGACAAACGAAAATTGGCAATGATGATCCCTATGGCAAAAGAACACGGTATAGCAATATCTAATATTAGGGTTATAGATAATGAAACCAATGTAGAGCTTTCCAATCTCCAATACCATCCACGTACACGCCTAATAGAATATAATGAAATATTAGCAGCAACATCTTATGGGCATTCTATTATAGTTTATAAAAAACCAAATAAAAATTTATACTGGCCTACCAAAGTAAAACGCTGTGAAGACCTGTTATTTATGACCCAAATATATGACTATTACGGCAAAGCATTTTATTTACAACATAAGCTGCATAATTATTATTTTCATAAAAACTCTCTTTGCCACACACAAAATGCGGCTAACAACTTTTTCCGTGACCGCAACAAAATAATTTATATGTTAAGAAAAGATGGTGGAAATATACAAAATTACCATATCAAAGATATGCTTATAGATTTCTTGCAGGCTGGCATAACAATCAGCAATCCACTTGATAATAAAGAATTTAATTACAAAAATTATATATCAGAACTTAGAAAGCTTTGCCCGTTTTTACCAAATCGTAAAAACTGGAAAATTGCTAAATAGAAAGTATTTTCTATTTAGCACCCTTAAATCCAATTGCCACTACATACATTTCCGCTGAATCAGAGCGGCTAGCTTTGGGCTTAGCGTGCTTTACGCTTGCAAAATTTTTCTGCATCTGCGCCAGCAATTCTTTTTCCGCCCCACCCTGAAAAACCTTAGCAATAAAAACCCCTCCCGCCTTTAACACCTCACAAGCAAATGGGTAAGCTGCTTCAATAAGAGCCATAATCCGTAAATGGTCAGTAGCCTGATGCCCTGTGGTATTGGGCGCCATGTCAGAAAGCACCACATCCACACCATCGGGAATTAAGGCATGTATAGCATCCGGCGCCGCATCATCCATAAAATCAAGCTGCATAATTTTAGCTGATGGAACAGAAGGCATCGGCAAAATATCCACACCAACAACAAGCGGCTTTTCTTCCGTGGATTTCACCCGTGCTGCAGCAACTTGTGTCCACCCCCCTGGAGCCGCCCCTAAATCCAGAACTATTTTTCCAGCTTTTAGGAAATGAAATTTATCGTCAAGTTCAATTAATTTATAAGCAGCGCGCGAACGATACCCTTCCTTTTTAGCCAAAGCCACATAAGGATCGTTAAGTTGCCGCTGCAACCAGCGGGTAGACGAAGGCTTACGGCCACGCGCGGTTTTTACCCGTGTTTTAAGTTCACGATTTCCAGAAAATCCACCTGCGGAAGCTTTACTCATACCGCCTGTTTTTCCAAAAGAGATAATATAATCCCTTCACGCACACCCCTATCGGCAATAGTTATATTTTGTGTTGGCCATAATGTGCTTATAGCCTCAAAAATTGCACAGCCGGAAAGAATAAAATCAGCACGGTCAGGTCCTATGCAAGGATGATTGAACCTTTCATACTGCTTCATACTTAAAAGCCTTTTGGTTGTAGCGCGTATATCACCAACCGCAAGTGTAATACCATCAATCCGAGAGCGGTCATATTTTGGTAAATCCAGATGAATAGCTGCCAAAGTAGTTACTGTTCCAGAAGTTGAAAGCAACTGTACATTAGAATTTTTAATTACCTGACTAATATTATTATTATGATCAAATTCCTTAAGCCTATTTACCAATGTATTTACCATATCATGGAATGTAATATCAACCAGATTGGATCCACCAAATTTATCTGATAAATTCATAACTCCAAAACCAATTGATAACCAGTCATTGATTTTCTTACCATTAACTACATCCACCCACATAAGCTCTGTGCTGCCACCGCCTATATCAAAAACCACGGCATGCTTTGTATTGTTAGTCAACAATGACGAGCAACCTGAAAAAGCTAGCCTCGCCTCTTCTTCCGTAGAAATAATATCAATATCCATCCCTAGTTCTGAGCGTATATTATCTAGAAATTTCTTACCATTTTCTGCGCGCCTGCAAGCCTCTGTTGCTACAAAATGTGAAGCTGTGACATTATAACGGTTAATTTTTTTTTGACAGGCTCTCAGTGCAGTTACAGTGCGCTCCATCGCCTCCTCTGAAAGCAAACCGGTAGCACTTACTCCCTCTCCTAAACGCACAACACGGGAAAAACTATCAAAAACACGAAACCCTGCAATTCTTGAAGTAGCAGAATCATATTTATCATGTTGCGGTGATGCTATAAGCAACCTGCAATTATTAGTACCTAAATCAAGTGCGGCGAAGACAGGAGCTGATCCCGCTATCTCCAAATGACGTGCGGAACTGTCTGGCACGTCGGTTGATAACTCCAGCATAGCTGTAACTTTCTATTTTTGCTCCTGAAAGAGCATATATTTTTGTAATCATCATGCAATTAATGTAAACCATTATAATAAATGATACAAGTTATAGCTTACATAAGAATTCAATATTTTTTCTACTGACTTTTGCCAAGATTAATTTAATAATGCCATTAACTGAGATATCTAATTATATGTAATATAATAGAAAATATACATTATGAAAAAACCTGTGATAAAATTTTTTGCTATATTTCTAAAAACAACCTCAGAAACAAGCCATATCCTGCTATTTACCATGCGGCTTTGGATTGCCAATATTTTCTGGAAATCCGGTGTACTTAAATTTAATGACTGGGAAAACACCATTATGCTTTTTACCTATGAGCACCCAGTTCCCTACATGAACCCAGAAATCGCTGCATTTTTTGGCACAATATTTGAACTTTCCTGCCCTATATTACTTGCTATTGGGCTTGGCTCACGCTTCGCTACTATACCTTTACTTGCCATGACCGCGGTTATTCAATTCACTTACATGCAGCATGAGCAGCATTATTACTGGGCATTTTTACTTGCCACTATCTTATGCTTTGGATCTGGAAAAATTTCACTGGATTACTTTATCAGAAAACATTTTAGAAAAGTTATCTCATGATATTGTTATCAACGGCAGAAACTGCATCTTTTTCCACTGCCTGTTGCTTCCTGTATTTAGTATAAGAACGCTGCCTTTTCCTCTCAAATTTCTTATGTGATTCCGCAGATTTTTTCACGGTAACGGTTTTCTTCTTTGCTGATAATAACTTTTTCTCTGCTATTTGTTTTTCCATTACCTTTCCAGCATTAAACGATTCTGTAGAATATTCACCTTCCTTATCCACTATCATATTTTTTTGTGGCATACTCATAGCATCATCAATCGCCAGTTCCGGCTTTGATAAAATAACCGGTTTTGTGGGATCATTAACTGTAGAGACAATTTCAGCAACTGTTGCTTTTGTTGGCTCAGGTGGTAAATCTTTCGCGGCTATAGACTTATCACCGGCAAAAGCATAAGGAGATACGAATATAAGTGTTACAAATATTGATTTTAACAGACATTTCATGATGCTTTTCCTTATGAAACCATTATATATGAAGTAATTATATAAACTACTCATAACCCCAAAATTAACGCATTATAAAATGTTTAATAAAAAAATCAATGAGCAGCTAAAATTATTTCTCCCCGATTTACCGATGATAATTGGTGAAGCATCGCTGCATCATGATATTGACGATTTAATCAGATTATACCTTCCTACAAAAAATCTGGCAGTAGTGGATGACGTAAACACTGCCGCAGCTTTTGGTGGATTAGTATATAAAGCCCTAAAAGGAAATTTAGTTTGCGAACATGTAACACTTGAAGATGGTGTGCAGGCGGATGATGAAACGATAAATCACATCCGCAAAAAAAGCGGAAAATGCGATGCGCTGATTGCGGTTGGCAGCGGCACAATAAGCGACCTCTGCAAATATGCCGCACATCTGGACGGCAAGCCTTATATTGTTTTTCCCACTGCCGCTTCCATGAATGGCTATCTTTCCGCCAGCGCATCTATCACTGTAAAAAATCATAAAACCACCCTGCCCGCCAGCCTGCCCAAAGCCGTATTTTGTGATTTTGGCGTCATTACTGGCGCACCACCACGCCTACGCAAAAGCGGGCTGGGTGACAGCCTTGCCCGCCCGACTGCTCAAGCTGATTGGCTGCTTTCGCACCTGCTTCTTGGCAGCAAATATGATGAGCAACCTTTTGAGTTACTCACTGATATTGAGGCAGAATTATTTGATAATGCAGGCGGCATTGCCAAAACCGACCCGCAAACTATTAGCATATTAATGAAAACATTGCTGCTTTCAGGCCTAGGCATGACCATCGCAGGCGGCAGCTATCCGGCCAGCCAGGGCGAGCATATAATCGCCCATGCCTACAATATGCTAAAATCTACAAAAAATAAAATTAAAGCCAAAGGCGCATTTCAAGCACTTCATGGTGAAGAAATCGGCATTACTACTTTATATATGGCAAAGCTTCAGGAAAAATTATTGGCTGGCAAACCACGATTAGCAACAACGAAGTTTAATGAAAATTACATAACCAACTTGTTCGGCGATGAGCTTTCCCAAGAATTCAAACAGGCATTTGATAAAAAACAAGAATTAACAAACAACATTCAGTCCGGCAAATGGGATGAAATCAGGGAAAAAATTACAAAAATAACCCTTACATCAAAACAAATAGAAAATATCCTGAGGCTCTCCGCTTCGCCCATGAACATAAATGCGATTGGCTGGAACGATCAGGATTTTTCCACCGCCTGTGCCGCTGCCCGCTTCACTAGGGATAGGTTTACTTTTTTGGATATTGAGTAGTTTTTTAATAAGTACCTTCTTGTTACTTCCTTATGGTTGGTGTAATTTAACAACCATAACTAACACCAAACCACCATAAACTAACCAATGGCAACCATACTTTCTAAAGAACAGACCTTACTAGCAGGAAATGAAAATTCTGCTTTGACTTACCGCCAAGCCCCCAGCAATATAGATGCGGAACAGGCGTTATTGGGTGCGCTACTGATAAATAATGAAGCTTTACAGCATATAGGCGACCAGTTGCGGAGCGAACATTTTTATGAACCGCTGCACGGGCGTATTTTTGAAGCTATCCAAAAATTCAATAATAAAGGCTTAATCGCCAACCCTGTCACCCTGCGTCATTATTTTGACCAAGACGAAGCACTTGCCGATATTGGCGGAGGTACTTATCTGGCAAAACTCGCCGCTGCTTCTGTCACAGTTATAAATATCAGTGATTACAGCAGCATGATTTATGACCTCGCCCTTAAGCGCCAGCTTATCGCTATTGGCGAAGATGTGGTGAATAACGCTTATACCCATCAGGTTGATATTCCCGCTACTAGCCAGATCGAAGAAGCGGAACAAAAACTTTTCAATATGTCAATCGAAGGTAGTGGTGACCGTGGTTTCCGCCCTATCCGCCATGCAGTAATAAAAGCCATTGAACAGACTGACCATGCGCTGAAACACCAGAACCATCTGGTTGGCATCACAACAGGTCTGCAAGATCTAGACAAAATGCTCGGCGGCCTTAAACGTTCTGACCTGCTTATTCTTGCTGGCCGTCCTTCCATGGGTAAAACCGCTCTGGCCGTAAATATGGCTTATAATGCTGGTTTAAGCCTGTTCAAAAAAGCAAAAAGTGACGGTATATCCGCTAAAGAAGCGGGCAGCATCGGATTTTTCTCTCTGGAGATGTCCGCCGAGCAGCTTTCCACGCGGATGCTTTCCAGTGCCAGCAAACTAAATTCTTATGGCATCCTCAATGGTAAAATAACCGCTGAGGAATTCTCCCATTTAGTACGGGTTAGTAACGAAATGTCGCAAATGCCATTTTTTATTGATGATACGCCTGCCCTTTCTATCGCTGCCCTGCGCACCCGAGCCCGCCGCCTGCACCGTATGCATAATCTGAAAGTTCTTGTAGTGGATTATTTGCAGTTGGTACGCGGCAGCTCTGCATCTTCACAAAATAACCGCGTGCAGGAAATCTCCGAAATTACCCAAGGCCTAAAAGCGATAGCTAAAGAGCTGGATATTCCGGTAATCGCCCTCTCCCAGCTTTCACGGGCAGTGGAACAGCGCGAAAATAAACGCCCACTTCTTTCTGACCTACGTGAATCAGGATCTATTGAGCAGGATGCCGACGTAGTAATGTTCATTTTCCGCGAGGAATATTATCTATCACGTGAACAGCCAAAAGAAGGCACCACCGAACATGCCACATGGATGGCGGATATGGACAAAGCTATGAATGTAGCCGAAGTTATCGTTGCCAAGCACCGCCAAGGCGCGATTGGCGATGTAAAGCTACGCTTTGATGCCAGCCTCACCCAGTTTGATAATCTGGCGGAAGGATATTAGATCAATGGAGTGTGCTACTCTGTCAGTTAACCTTGCCGCTCTTGCAAGTAATTACCATATACTAAAAAACCGCCACGCTAAAAACTCGGTGGCAGCAGTAGTAAAAGCCAATGCTTATGGGCTAGGTATTAGCGAAGTTAGCAAAGCCTTATGGCGAGAAGGCTGCAAAGATTTTTTTGTGGCAACACTGGCAGAGGGAATAGAACTTCGTGCCTCTTTGCCAGAAGCTAATATTGCTATATTCCAAGGTGTATTTGCTTCTGAAGAAGATGAATATATAAAACATAGTCTGTTGCCCATCTTAAATGATTTAGGGCAGCTAGAACGATTCTTAAAAATCATAACTAACAATCCGACCATTCCCGCGATTATCCATGTTGATACCGGTATGACGCGTTTAGGACTCAGTGAACCTGACCTTTCACACCCACTACTTTCTAAATTCAGTACTCAGCACAATACACTTGTAATCTCCCACCTCGCCTGTGCTGACACACCAAATAATCCTAAAAATCCAGAACAACTATCACGCTTACAAACAGCACTTAAATTTTTTCCGCAAGCTCAAGCCAGCCTTACAAATTCTGCCGGTGTTTTTTTACCAAAGGAATTTCATTTTGACATCGCCCGCACAGGCTGCGCCCTTTACGGTATCAATCCAGCAAATGGTAAAAATCCAATACAGCATGTGGCAACCCTCTCCGCTCCAATTTTACAAATCCGCAACCTAGACCGCAATGAAACTATAGGTTACGGCGCAACTGCAAACGCTCTCAAAGGAAGTAAAATTGCTATTATCGGGCTTGGTTATGCAGACGGCTATCTCCGCAGCCTCAGCAATCAGAGTTCTGTCTATATTAGTGAACATAAAGTACCACTGATAGGCCGTGTATCCATGGATATGGTAGCAGTGGACATATCAAACATCCCTGAACAGAAAATCAGTGGGCAATCCCGCGCTGAATTTATTAACGCAACCCAAACTGTGGATGACATCGCCCGTCAGTGCAAAACTATCGGTTATGAAATCTTCACCCGTATTGGAAACCGCGTACAGCGGGTTTACTTCTAACTCGCCAGCTCTTTTGCGCGTTTTATTGCTTCCTGCACAGCGTTATCAATTAAATTTTCCAGCGCATCATTTTGCATAAGGACAGAAATGGCAGCTTCGGTAGTGCCACCTTTGCTAGTCACATTTTCGCGTAACTGTGTAAAATTTTTCTCACTTTTTTCCGCAAGATGGACAGAACCATGCAACATTCCCGCTGCCAATGTTTTTGCCACCTCGGCATCAAGGCCTGCATTTACACCAGCTTTAGTAAGAACATCTAAAAATAAAAATACATAAGCTGGACCACTTCCTGAAATAGCTGTGACCGCATCCATATCTTTTTCAACAACCCATATCGCTTTGCCAAAGGCTTCCATAAGCCTTGTTGCCAGCATTTTTTGCTCATCTGATATATTGACACCTGCACAAAGGGCAGTGGTTGCTTTACCAACGAAGGCCGGTGTATTTGGCATAGCTCGTATGATTTTTGCATCACTTCCCAAATACTCAGCAAAAAACTCTATAGTTTTACCAGCAGCAATAGAAATATAAAGTGGATACCCACCAAAACGCTTTTTATACTCCGGTAAAATATCAGCAAGCTGTTGCGGCTTTACCGCGAACATAATTACATCAGGTTTAATATCACTGGGAAAATCAGAAATATCATTAAACGATTCGCTCGCCGAATAATTAGGATCTATCACATAAAGATCAGTAATGCCATGTGCCGGATTTTTTTTCCAGCTAGCAAGCATAGCACTTCCCATATTTCCACAACCGATAAGTAGAAGAGATGACATAAATTTTCGCTGTTAGTTACCTGTTACTAGTCTGTATAATTATTTCCATCAACTAGCAACTAGTAACTAGCATTACGCTTCAGCGATAGTTTCAAACAAAGCTATCTCTATTGCCTCAGCCGGAGTTTTACCACCCCACACCACTGATTGGAAAGCCGGATAAAACCGTTCACACTCACTAATCGCGAGATCAAGAAGCTCCTGCAAATGTTCTGGTGTAGTTCCTGCCCCATCACGAAGAAGCAACGAATGACGAAATACAATTGAGTTATCTTCAGAAGACAAACCAAAATGACCCAGCCATAATTTTTCATTTACCATCGCAAGGAGTGAATGAATTTTTGCCACAGACGGTTTTGGAAATTTATTATCAAAAGCGCATGACAAAGTAAGGCCGCCTGAATCTTCACGCACAGAATCCTTCTGCCAAGTAAACCACATACGATAATTGCACCATGCTCCTGTTACTTCCGCTACAAGCTCACCATCATCCGGACGGTCAAATACCCAATCCCTATCCATGATAACCAACTCAGCTATATCCAGTGGGTTATAAATTTTATCTGTTCTTACCAGTAGCGATTTCATTTTTTATTCCTCAAAAATAATGTCAAAATTAGTTGTAATTTTTATAAAAAAATAACGCTGTCATTTAGGCACAGCGCAGGTTACATGAATTAATCCTGACACGGAATGAACTAAAAATCCATTACTTTAATAAATAATGAAGAAAAATAATTTTATTATTATAAATCAATTACTTGTTATGTTAACCGTGATATTAACCAGACTTCTTATTTATTTTCCACCGGTTATTGAATTTATCCTCAATTCCAGAGCATCAATCCGTTTTTTCAAATCTTCCTGCTCTATACGCGACTTAGTAAGCATCACCTGCGTAGTATTAAATTCTTCTTTTGTTACTAAATCCATCTTTTGTAACAATTTTTCCAATTGCGAGCTTATCATTTCTTCAATTTCCTGCTTAATATCCATTAAGCTGCCTACAGCTCCGCTTGCCATTTTAGATAAGTCATTGATAAATTTATTGTTATTCTGCATAATATTATCCTTCCTTACTTAAATATTTTTGTGGATCAATAGGTTGCTTCCCCTTATACAAAGAAAAGAATAATTGAGGTTTTTTTATACTTTCAGTTGCACCAACATAACCAACAACATCGCCTTGTTTAACCCTTGTATATTTATCCACAGCAATTTTACTTAAATTTCCATAGCTGCTGGTTTTACCTCCAGAGTGCTTTATCAGCACCATATTACCATAGCCCTTCATTTCATTTACATAAACCACTTCACCATCAGCAACCGCCCAAACCTCATCCCCTTCATTCGCGGCAATATATATACCATCATTAGCCTTACCCTCACCTTTTTCACCAAAGGAAGAAAGTATTTTCTTGCTGGCTAAAGGCCATTTTAAGCTGGAGAAAGATTTTGATTTTGATATTTCAGTTTTTTTTTCTACCTGTTTTTCTTCTGCCCTTATGGCTTCTTTTAACTCTTCACTTGCCGCAAGCTTTATTTCTTCTTTTTCTTTGGTTTCTATTTTTTGTGGTTCATTTTCACTGCGCGGTTTATTTGTCCATGGGTTCACAGTTGTTTTTTCCTGCGTACCAATATCTTTCTTTGGTTCTGTATTATTTTCTAATTTTGTTGCAGGTTGGGAATTTGTTTTTGGCGGTGGTGATAAATCACTTATACCAATAGAATCCACAGATGCTTTTTGCTCGGTAACCTCCGAAACAGACGCGTTATAAGATGAATTATATCCAGAACTATAACTAGAGCCAACCGCTTGACCAGAACGACCGTAAGTCTGCTGCCCTTTAAGGTCAATCCGAGCTGGTTGCTGTGTACAAGCAGTAGCAAACAATAATAGAGCACTAGCTCCAATAGTATTTTTTATCATAATTCCTCTAATATTTATTCCTCAACTAGCGGAACAAAGCGTACATCTAACAAAGATTCAGTTCCAATAGAACCATTTTCATCTTTTACGATCCGCAGTAATTTTTGTTCTGCAATATTATTGCCAACAGGGATGACCATTATACCACCAATAGCGAGTTGTTCAACAAGCAAAGCAGGTATTTCAGCTGCCGCGGCAGTTACAATAATACGCTCAAAAGGAGCAGCCTCTTTCCATCCTTTTGCACCGTCCCCACGCTTAGCAACTATGTTGGTAAGCCGCAGCTGTAAAAACCTCTGCTCAGCAACAGCGAGTAAATCACGATGCCGCTCAATTGTATACACCCTGCGTGCAAGCTTTGCTAATATTGCCGCCTGATAGCCCGATCCTGTACCAATTTCCAGCACTTTCATTTTTGGCTCTATATTAAGAGCCATAGTCATTCTTGCAACAATAGTCGGCTGACTTATAGTTTGCCCTAAAGAAATAGGCAGGGCGGTATCTTCATATGCATGCTCACGAAAAATCTCTTCAACAAACAATTCACGCGGAATAGCTTCCATAGCCGCTAGAACCTCCGTATCACGGATACCGCTATTACGCAGCTTCATAAGTAAGCGGATACGATCGGAAACAGCATCACCCGCAACCGGTATAGATGGCGTAGAATGAAAAACCTTAGGTGTTCTCTTAATGCTATTCACAAAACCAAGTGTTATCAAAAAAAACTTAATATTAGATTAAGGTACTATCTAAAAAATATTCCTGATATTTTCCATAGCTTTATAATCAGTCAAATCCATGTTAATCGGCGTTATGGTTATATGGTCGCTTTGCAGGTAATCAATATCCACTCCCATCTTCTCCGGAGTGTCATCCCTGTCGCCTCCTAGCCAGAAATATGGCCTGCCTTTTGGGTCAGTGCGTTCACTAAGCTTGATATTTACTAAACGTTTTCCTTGCGAACAAACTTTTACGTCTCGCACATGTTCTGCCGCGCAATTAGGGAAGTTGAGATTAATAAGGGTATTTTCCCCCCAACCAACGGAAATAAGTTTATTTATGATTTCCGGCGCATATCTTTCTGCCGTTTGCCAATGGATTTTTCCAGCATCACGGCAATGCAGGCTAAGGGCAATGCTTGGAACTTTTAGGATAGTTCCTTCCATAGCCGCGGCTATTGTACCGGAATAAGTAACATCATCCGC
>CAUJIB010000071.1 GCA_963205245.1 Pseudomonadota bacterium | reverse complement strand
GAGTAATAATTTACAACCGGTGCGTGGCACTCATGATATTTTGCCTGATGATTTTGAGCGTTTTAATGCAATATTAAATAACGCACGTGATATAGCGACTCTTTACGGTTTTCAGGAAATGGCTACCCCGATTTTTGAGCAAACTGATGTTTTTGCCCGTTCCATGGGTGAAAGTTCGGATGTGGTCAGCAAGGAAATGTTCAGTTTTGAAACCCGTGGTGGCGAAAATGTAACTCTGCGTCCGGAATTTACTGCTGGTATAGTCCGTTCTTTTATCTCTAACGGTATGCAGCAGCATTTGCCGCTTAAGCTTTTTTCTACAGGGCAGGTATTTCGTTATGAGCGTCCGCAAAAAGGTCGTCAACGCCAATTTCATCAGGTAAATTTTGAATGGATGGGTGATGATAGCTGGCAGGCTGATGCAGAAATTATTGAGTTGGCCGGAAGATTTTTGCAGTCTATTTCTGCTATAAAAAATAATTGTGTATTGCATGTTAATAGTTTGGGTGATGCCCATAGCCGAGGAATTTATCGTGATAAGTTAGTTAGCTATCTTAATGGGTATATATCTGGTTTATCAGAAGATAGCAAAAAAAGATTGGTGCAAAACCCACTGAGGATTTTAGATTCCAAGGACGTGGGTGATAGAAAAATTTTGGAAACCGCTCCTGTGATTACTGACTATCTTAATAAAGAATCAAAGGAGCGTTTTGAAAGAATTTGTAACTATCTGCAAACTATTCTGGTTGTCGCGGAAGTGAAAATAGATCCTAAACTGGTTCGCGGGCTTGATTATTATAATGGGATAGTTTTTGAATTTGTCTCTAGCGGTGGGGAGTTGGGATCGCAAAATACTGTGCTTGCAGGTGGGCGTTATGATGGTCTTATTGAGCAGATGGGCGGTCGTTATACTCCTGCCATTGGTTTTGCTGCTGGAGTTGAACGATTATTATTATTAGCAGGGGAATCTATAAGACCGAAAACAGGGAAAATAACTATATTACCTTTTGAAGAAGTGGCTAGTGAAGAGGTGTTGGATTTTGCCGGAAGGTTGCGTTCTGCGTTATATGAAATTGCACAAAAATCTAGGCAGAAATTTGATACGGCAATGGAAATTGACTGGAATGGTAAATTATCAAAACGTCTGGAAAAAGCAGCCAAAAATGCTACAAGCCATGTTGTTATTTTATCGCCAGAAGAAGCAAAAGAAAAAAAATGTATAGTAAAAAATATGAAAACCCGTATAGAACAAAAAATATTATTATCAGATTTTGATGATATGGAAAAATTAAAAGCAATATTTGATATAGTTTAGATTGTCATACCACATTTATTGCAGTATTTGGGGCTGTAAGAAGTAATAGGAAAAAATAAAATGAGTTTTGAAGATAAGTTGGAGATGCTGGTGCGCCGGCATGATGAATTGGGAGATAGTCTAGCGCGCGGTGATGTGTCAGGCAATGAATTTTCTAAAATATCCAAGGAATATGCTGAACTTACCCCAATTGTTGATGTGATAAAAGAATATACCGGTGCGAAGAAATCTATAGTTGATTTAGAGCAGATGGTAAAAGATCCAGCCTGTGATACTGATATGAAAAAAATGGCGGAAGAAGAAATATATGATCTTAAGCAGAAATTGCCTGACCTTACCCGTAAAGTACAATTATCTTTATTGCCGAAAGATGTTGCAGACGAGAAAAATGCGATTTTAGAAGTGCGGGCAGGAACAGGTGGTGATGAAGCTGCTTTATTTGCTGCGGATTTATTTAATATGTATCAGCGGTATGCCCAAAAACAGGGTTGGAAATTTGAGGTTATCTCTATTTCTGAAAGCGGTATTGGCGGTTATAAAGAGGCGCAGGCAGAAATTAGTGGAAAAAGCGTGTTTGCTAGGTTGAAGTTTGAGTCAGGTGTGCATCGTGTACAGCGTGTCCCTGCTACAGAAACTCAAGGGCGTATTCACACGTCAGCTGCAACTGTCGCGGTGCTTCCAGAAGCGGAAGAGGTAGATATTAAGATTGAGGATAAAGACCTTCGTATTGACGTTTTCCGTTCCAGTGGGCCGGGTGGGCAATCGGTTAATACTACGGATTCAGCGGTGCGCATTGTGCACATCCCAACAGGGGTAACCGTACAGCAGCAGGATGAAAAATCGCAGATTAAAAATAAAATCAAGGCTATGAAGGTACTGCGTTCACGCCTTTATGAAATGGAGCGGGAAAAACTGGCCAATGAGCGCGCCAGCTCACGTAAAGAACAGGTAGGTTCTGGGGACAGGAGTGAGAGGATCCGCACCTATAATTTCCCGCAAGGGCGGGTTTCAGATCACCGGATTAACCTTACCACTTATAACATAGATCAGGTGACTAATGGTGAATTAAATGAGTTTATTGAAGCACTTATTGCGGATGATCAGGCAAAAAGATTGTCTGAGCTTGCATAGATGATATAGATTTGCTATATTTCTGACCAATTTGAATATTTGTATATGTCTCTAGGTCAGAAGTTTAACGATGAAATATCGTAAATTTGTTGATAGTATTTGAGTATGGATAGAGATTAGTTAGCTTAATAGCATAGAGTAAAATAAAAATCAGGGTATTGCATGATATTATCAAATTCCGCATTTCGTATTACGAAACTGCCTTTGGCTAAAGAATCTTTGCGTTCAGCGGTGCTGAGGTTACAACAGGCAGGGATAGAGTCAGCATCATTAGACACTCGTATATTGTTGGAACATGCTTTGGGAGTAAGTAGAGAAAGACTTCTTTTCTTGCTTGATGAACCATTAACGTCAGAACAATGCGTTATATTTGAAGCAATGGTAGAAAAGAGGTTGTGCCGTAAACCTATAGCGCAAATTATAGGAAAACGTGAGTTTTGGGGCATGAATTTTGTAGTAAGTGAAAATACTTTGGATCCACGCCCTGATAGCGAAACTTTGATTGAATATGTATTAGAACGTGTTAAAAACCGTGGCGGAGCGTTACGTATTCTTGATTTAGGAACAGGAACTGGCTGCCTGCCGCTTTCCTTACTTTCAGAGTTGCCGGCATCAACAGCGGTAGCGGTTGATTGTTGTGAAAAAGCTTTGCTTGTTGCGAAAGAAAACGCTATGGCATTAGGTCTTACAGCAAGAATTGACTTTATGTGTTCTAACTGGTTTGAGAATGTAGAAGGGGAGTTTGATATAATAATTTCCAACCCGCCTTATATACCAACTTCTCTAATTCCATCTCTTGCCGAGGAAGTTTCTAAATTTGAACCTATGTTGGCATTGGATGGTGGGAATGATGGGTTTTCCTGTTATCGCCAGATTCTGGAAAATCTGTCTGGATTTATGGCGGATAGTGGTTTTGCTGCTTTTGAGCTTGGTATAGGTCAGCAAAATGGTATGGAGGAATTGGCACAGGAAAATAATTTGGAAGTAGTCGGGGTCAGGCATGATTTGGGTGGAATAGCCCGCTGTATGATTTTACAGCATAAAACATTGTAATATAAGATTTAGTAAAGATTTTATCAATTTTTAAGAAGGTGTATAAAGTGAGTTTTAATAGAAAAAAAGTACAGGGACAAAATGGTGGGTACAACAATAATAATCAGCAACGCTCTAATAAGCCGCGCTTTTCTCATGGTGGCGGTGGAAATAATCGTCCACGCAAAAATTATGGCGCGATGCGTGAAAAATATCTGGCACAGGCTCGTGATGCTTTGGCAGCAGGTGATCGGGTTTTAGCAGAAAATTATTTTCAACATGCCGATCATTGTTTCCGGATGCTGGCTGAAGAACAGGCTTCCCGTCCGCAGCGTTTTAATAATCCGCAAAGAGGTGCTCAAACAACAGAGCAGCAAGTAGTGGAAGAAGCTGTTATAGAAGATGTTGCTGATGCCGAAGGTGAGGGAGATGATACTATTTCTACCAATGTCACATCACTTCCCGCTTTTCTAACTTCTAATTATGAACCGCCGAAAAAAGATGGCGAGCCGGTAATTGTCCCTAATTGGGAAGAAGAATAGCTTATTGTCCTGTTTGAATAGGTGAAGTTTGTTTGTAAGTGGTCTTGGTTAATATTGGGGCATTTGGCTTTTTATTGTTAGCTATTACGACCACCATGTATTATTTCAGTAGATTCAAATTTTCCTTCAGCGAATAGTGGATATTCTTCTTTAGATAATATTTTTTCATATGTTTGCTTGTATTTCATTAGGGATTTTTTTCCATCTTCTATGTCTTGTAGGGTTGCTTTAA
The DNA here is from genome assembly GCA_963205245.1 of Pseudomonadota bacterium. Classification (GTDB taxonomy): domain Bacteria; phylum Pseudomonadota; class Alphaproteobacteria; order Rickettsiales; family SXRF01; genus SXRF01. Next base: position 5,033 of record CAUJIB010000071.1, on the reverse strand, counting down.
GATAAGTAATTATAGCTCCCGTAATTTTTGTTTCTTCTGGGGATAGTCTGATCTCAGCATTTTGTTCTTTACCGTTAGATGGTTCTCCAAATTCAGGCTCTATATTACTATTTGGCTGAATAGAAAATAAATTTGATATCTGATTTTTCTTAAATCCGGTTTCTAGAGGATTTATATCTTTCTTTGATTTTTTGCTATTTTGCGGTTCTGCTGCTGTAGTCCTTTTTGATACGTAGACACTATTCAAAAATGCAGTACAAAGTGATGCCGATTCTATATTATTATCTAGAGTTTTTCTTGTATTCTCAAATTCCCACTCCACAGATTTTAGAAATGAATTAAATATTTTTTGCGGGTTACTATATTCATTATTTTCCAATTTTTTTTCTAATTCTAAAGTTTTATTTTCTAGGTCTTTTTCTTGATGTTCTATTATCTTTTTAGCCGCGGCATCCAATTCAGGGCTTTTATAACCTTGTATAGTTATATGGTTATCTTGTACCGCTTTTTCGGTGCTGACATTTTCTTGTATTTCATTAAATAAATCATTAAGCGTTTTTCCATTGTCCATAGACTGTTTTCGTATCTCAGTCATATCTTTGCCCAACATTCTTGGCATAAGTTTTTCTAGGGCATCTTCTCTATTAATTTCTTTTATACCATGAGCAGACTCAAGTATTTCTTCAGGGTTTGAACCTATTCTCAGAAGGCTGAGCTCACGAAATTTACTAATATCTTCTATTAGATCATTTACATGTTTGCTTTGCTCATTTTGTTTTGTTTCATATTCTTCACGTTTTTTACTGCTTGCAAAAAATGGTTTTTTTAAGCTGTTAAGGTTTTCTAAATAAGCCTGCAGTGATTGTGTCATAACCCCGAACTCAGCTTCGTGTATTATAGCCATTTTATTGTTATTTGCTGATATTTCGTATGTTTGTAGTATGGTCTTCTGCAACCCTTTGTTTGAGCTGTTCCCAACAATAATATCATGATTCTGCCTTATTTTTTTGTAGGGTGAAAAATAATTGGTTTTTAATTGCGGGAATGAAGATATTAACTGTTGCGGTTTAGAAGTGTCTAGCACTTGATTGGATATTTCCAATATTTTATCGGCATTGGATAGTGTTTCATCAAATTTTTTAGTATCTAGGGTATATTGAGGCTTCTCTGAATATCCAACTTCTATAGTTACCCGTTTTGCCCAAGGTTGTTTGGTGTTTAGATTTTCTTGAGATTGAGACATGTTTTACCTTTTTATTTGTTTTAATGTAATATATGGATATTTTAATTATTTTTCAATAATTAATTAAAATTTAATAAGCAATTTTCTTGTCCGCCACATTTTTTTATTAAATCCGCCTTAATTTTTTGTAACAGGAATGGTCTTTCCATACGCATAGGTATTAGCTTTTCATCATCGCTAAAATAAGTTGCCATGCTTGGCTCATCTGGGTCTTGGTCGGCGATTTCGTCTTTGGTAAAGCCGGTTAGTTGCTTGCGGCTAGAGGTAACTGCTATGGTCACATATTTTTTACCAGCAATTTTTATTGTTTTTTTGCCGATTATTTGAAAATCGGTTTGAGTGAGTCTGCGCCCATCAAATATATTGATAATAAAGGATTTTTTGTTATTAGCTTGTGCATTTGCCAGTTCTTTACGGATTTGCAGCAGGAAGCTCATTAAATCATAAGCGGCATTTTTATCAGCTACAGGCACGGCAGGACGTTTATCAATACTTTCGACAGGTTCTATGATTTCTTCTATAATTTTTCCATTTTTATATACCAGTTTTACGTGGCGTTTTTTCTTACGGGTTTGGTAGTTGCTTTCATAAATTTTATCGGGATAGGTAAAATTACTTCCGGTAGCAGAAAGTGTAGTATGGCTGGAATGCTTGACAAATAAATCCATAATTCCGGCAGAAGCAATATCACATATTATGCTTGCTTTATCTTCAGTTTGCTCAATCTCGATTCCTATTTTGCCAAAATTAAGTCCCGCAAATTCCGCTTCGTAATAAAGTTTTTCTCTTAGGGGGGTAATAGTTTCTGCGGCTTGCGAGTTTGTCGCCAGCAATAATAATAGCAACATATTGATAAAAATAAGTGGCATACCTATATCATGTTCATAAGATTGTTTTTTAGGAGAATAATATATGAACTTTGAAAAATACACTGAAAAGTCGCAGGCTATAGTACAATCAGCACAAACGATTGCCTTAAAAAATTCCCACCAACGTTTTACCCCTGAGCATATTCTGGCGGCATTAATGGAAGATCGTGAGAAAATGTCTGATAAATTGATACGCGCCTGTGGTGGTGATGCCGCTCATGTGTCAAATGGAGTGGAGGCGGCTATAAAATCTATGCCTAAAGTTGAAGGTAGTGGCTCAGGTGGGCTATATGCTACTACAGAAATTACTAAATTTTTTGCATCAGCCGATGATTTGGCTAAAAAAGCTGGTGATGAATACGTAACAGTAGAGCGTTTACTCCAGTCTTTATCGCTGGCAGAAGGCACACCCAGTGCAAAGATATTAAAAGATGCAGGTGTTACACCGCAAAAACTTAACTCTGCGATTAACGATATGCGTAAAGGGCGTACTGCAAGCTCGGCCACAGCTGAGGATAATTTTGAATCACTGAAAAAATATACAAAGGATTTTACCCAACTTGCTAAAGACGGAAAACTTGACCCTGTGATCGGGCGTGATGAAGAGATCCGCCGTACCATGCAGGTACTTTCCCGCCGTACTAAAAATAATCCGGTGCTTATTGGTGAACCAGGCGTTGGTAAGACCGCAATTATTGAAGGTTTAGCACAGCGTATGATAGCTGGAGATGTGCCGGAGAGTTTGCGTGATAAACGTTTACTGGCATTGGATTTAGGTGCTCTTGTAGCTGGAGCAAAATTTCGTGGTGAGTTTGAAGAACGTCTTAAAGCTGTATTAAATGAAATTGCTGCCAGTGAAGGCGAAGTGGTGCTGTTTATTGATGAACTGCATACTTTGGTCGGGGCAGGCAGGGCAGAAGGGGCTATGGATGCTTCAAACCTGCTAAAACCGGCTTTGGCACGCGGAGAGCTCCATTGTGTAGGGGCGACAACGCTTGATGAATACCGTAAATATATTGAAAAAGATGCCGCTCTTGCCCGCCGTTTCCAGTCGGTTTTTGTGGCACAGCCAACAGTAGAGGATACGGTTTCTATATTGCGCGGGCTTAAAGAAAAATATGAACTGCATCATGGAATTCGTATTAATGATTCAGCAATTGTGGCGGCTGCAACGCTTTCAGACCGTTATATAACAGATCGTTTTTTACCTGATAAAGCCATTGATTTGATGGATGAAGCTGCTGCACGTCTGCGTATGGAGGTTGACAGCAAGCCGGAGGAGCTGGATGAGTTGGACAGACGTGTTATGCAGCTTAAAATAGAACGTGAGGCATTGAAAAAAGAAACTGATGAAGCTTCTAAAGATCGCTTGCAGAAACTTGGTAAAGAGCTGGAGGGGCTGGAAAAACAAAGTGCGGATTTATCATCGCGCTGGCAGGCGGAAAAAAGCCAGCGTGTGAGCGTGCAGAAGATCAAAGAACAGATTGAGCAGGCGCAGCATGAGCGTGATATTGCACAGCGCAATGGTGATCTCGCAAAAGCCGGGGAGATTGTTTATAGTGTGATTCCTAAACTAACCGAACAGCTCAAAAAAGCAGAAAGTGAGGCGCAGGAAGGTATCATAAAAGAAGCGGTGACAGAAACTAATATAGCTGCCATCGTGTCGCGCTGGACAGGAGTTCCTGTAGAAAAAATGCTGGAAGGGGAAAAAGCAAAGCTGCTTAAGATGGAAGATGAACTGCGCCAGAGGGTAATCGGGCAGGAAGAAGCGTTGGTTGCAGTCTCCAATGCGGTACGCCGCGCCCGCTCAGGGCTGCAAGATCCATCCCGTCCTTTGGGGTCATTCTTATTCCTTGGGCCAACCGGTGTGGGTAAAACAGAGCTTAGCAAAGCACTGGCGGAATTTATTTTTGATGATGAATCGGCGCTGTTGCGCATTGATATGTCAGAATTCATGGAAAAACATGCGGTGGCGCGGTTGATCGGTGCCCCCCCAGGTTATGTTGGTTATGAAGAAGGTGGTGTGATCACCGAAGCTGTGCGCCGCCGTCCTTATCAGGTGATACTTTTTGATGAAATAGAAAAAGCCCATCCGGATGTGTTTAATATACTTTTGCAGGTGCTGGATGATGGACGTCTGACAGACGGTCAAGGGCGGACTGTTGATTTCCGTAATACCATGATTATACTTACTTCTAATCTTGGTTCGGAATTTTTAGCTCACTCCAAAGAAAAAGATATTTCTGCCAAAACTAGAGAACAGGTTATGGAGGTGGTTCGCCAGTCTTTTCGCCCTGAATTCCTCAACCGTTTGGATGAAATTATATTATTTGGCCGCCTGCAAAAAGAACATATGGCTGGAATTGTGGATATTTTACTCGCAGGCCTTTTGAAAAGATTGGCTGAACGTAAAATAACGTTGATTTTGGATGATAAAGCCCGTGATTGGCTGGCAGAGGCTGGTTATGACCCAGTTTATGGTGCCCGTCCGCTAAAACGTATTATCCAAAAAGAATTGCAGGATAAACTTGCAAGTGCCTTACTGGCTGGGCGTATTATTGATGGACAGAAGGTAAACGTAACTGCATGGGAAGGTGGGCTTAGGGTTTAATAGAAATCAGAATCCAAGGTTGTTGAGCAGTATATTACACACTTTACCATTTACTGTTATATTGTATTCAGCATTTGGGACTAGAGAATCGATAGGATCTACAGTTGTTGGATTGGTACAGGCACCAGCCCCCAATCATAGCCAATCACTGAAGATTTGTATGCTATCGTTTGCTGGTTTCCCATAGTCAAGGATAAACAGTGTTATCCACTTCATAGCTTGGCAAGCTGAGTGCCGCGGAACAAGCCAGAAATAAAACCAGCAGCTGATAAATGTTGCCAAATATTCCAAAATTCATAGTTGCCGTTAT
>CAUJIB010000070.1 GCA_963205245.1 Pseudomonadota bacterium | reverse complement strand
TGCATTCAATTATGCTTTTCATATCAAGGGCAAGTTTTGTATTCCCTTTCCAATCCATTTTTTTGCCGGTCAATCCAGAGAGATTAATAAGTGACGGGCTGTTTAATGTAAGAGAACCATTTATTTTTTCTATATTGGCTTTGCCATCAAAAGCCATGGAAGCAAGTGAACCAATTTTTATACTGCTTTTTACTACGCTTTCTCCACCCTCCATAAGCTGCTCTGCCTTATCGGCATTAAGGGAAATAGAAATTTTTTCCTTTTCCCAAATTAAATCCGCCGCGATATTAAGCGCATCATCAGGCGATCGCATTTTTGTTTCCAGATTTACATTGCTTATATTGTAATAGCTCTGTTTCTTCTGGCCTTTCAAAGAAAAATTGCCATCTTCAATTTTAATATTGCCAATTATAGGTAGTATAGAGAAAACTTTTTTATCTGTTTTGGGTGAGGAGTTAGCTGGTGTCTCAGTATCGGTTTTTTCGGATGGTTTTGTAGACGAAAACTGCCAGTTTGCTACACCGTTTTTATCTGTTTCCAGATTTATAATTGGTTTTTTAATGATAAACTGAGTTATTTTTATTTCTTTATGTAACAGCGGTATCAAGGCTACCTCTACAGTAAGATTGTCAATTTCCGCAAAGTTTTTCGTATCATAACCCTCAGGATTTGATAGGCTTACTTTGTTGAGGCTAACCCCTACATTTGGCCAGATGCTTGCTTTTATCTCGCCGTTTATTACAAGGTCACGCCCTGTTGCCTGTTTTACTTTTTCACTGACTATTTGTTTTACACTATCAAGCGGAATAAAGAATGGTGCAGTTATTGCGATGGCTATCAAAATAATAACTATTATAGAAATCCATTTTATTAGGCTTTTCATAGCGTACTCCGTAAAAAATAAATTTAATTAAAAAAATGCTGGAAAGCAAAAATAACCAAAGGCATAATGTTTTTCCCAACAAAAGAGAATAGGTGTGAACATGGTCATAAATATTAATCCTAACCGTATTAATGTTCAATCAGGAAGTATTGGTAAGCAAAATTATGAACGTCGTGAATCAGTTGGTGATGATAAGCGGATTGTCATACCGGCGAAGGCGGATGTCAATACTATCCCCTCACAGGAAACCCTGCAAACAATGATTCGCAGTGCGGTATCTGCTTTACGCCAAGGCACATTCTGGGATCGCGGTACTATATTGAATTTAGTAGTTTAAGTTATTTGGTAGTACGCGCCAAAGTCAATATGTTGACTTTCATAGCTCCGGCTTTTAATAAGGTTTTTGTGCATTGCTCGATAGTTGAACCGGTGGTCATAACATCATCTATCAGCAATATATTTTTGCCTTTTATAGTGGCTTTATAGCGCAAGTTAATTACAAATGCACCTTTAACATTTTTCTCCCGTTGACTGCGGTTAAGTCCGGTTTGCGGTGTAGTATGGCGGTTACGCTTTAAGGCATCAGGGATAGCTTTTATGCCGCTTTTTTTACTTAAGAATCCTGCTAGTAATGCTGATTGGTTGAAGTGCCTTTGTACAAAACGGAAATAATGCAGAGGCACAGGAATGATAATATCAGTATCAGCAAGTAAATTTTCGCCTGCTTTAGCTAACCATGCTCCATAAATATTAGCAAATTGGGTATGGTCAGAATACTTAAAGCGGGTGATTAATTTACGGCTATTTTCATCATAACGGAATACGGAGCGGATGTGCGCATAAGGCGGTAATTTCTGCATACATTGAGCGCATAAGGCTTTATTGCCTATATCATAATCAAAAGGCAGGCCACAGCAATCACACATTGGATCGCTGATGAATTGGATTTTCTGCCAACATGAAAGACATAAAGTACCATGTGTAGGTACACGCACATCGCAATTTAAGCATTGGGGTGGAAATAAAAGATTGAGAATTTGTCCTAGCATGGGATAGATACTATAGTTTTTATAGTAATATTCAGTATATTTTATGTCACAACCACCAATTCTTTTTGATTATAACCGTGTTAGTGCCCATCGTGCCCGCGCAGCTGGCAATTTCTCCCAGTATGATTTTTTATTCAGGGAAATGGCAGAAAGCCTGTGTGAAAGGCTTGCATATATCAAACGTAAGTTTCCTGTTGCATTGGATTTAGGAGCAAAAATAGGGATTATTGCAGAAATATTGCAGGGACGGGGAGGGATAGAAACTCTGGTGCAGATGGAGAGATCAGAGCCACTGCTTGCTAAGGCGAAAGGGATAAAGCTTATTGGCAGTGAAGAATTATTGCCTTTTGCTGAAAATAGTTTTGATCTGGTCATTAGTGCAGGGGCATTGCATTGGGTGAATGATCTGGCAGGCAGCCTCATCCAGATTCAGCGTATATTGAAACCTGACGGGCTGTTTTTGGCAGTGTTGTTCGGTGGACAGACCTTGCATGAATTACGTACTTCTTTTGAGAAGGCAGAAATACAAAATAAAGGTGGGGTATCCCCGCGCATCTCACCATTTATTGATGTACAGGCAGGTGGGCAGCTATTGCAGCGCGCTAAATTTTCCTTGCCGGTAGTAGATAGCGAAATATTGAATGTAGAATATTCCCATCCACTTAAATTAATGAGGGAATTACGTGGTATGGGTGAGACAGGTGCGCTGCATGATAGTGCGAAAAATTTTACCCCTTGTTCTTTGCTTATGGGGGCAGTTGATAATTATCTGCAGGATTTTGCTAATGAAGATGGTGGCATAAATGCCAGTTTTGAGCTAATAACCCTCACTGGCTGGAAACCACAAAACCATGGGGATAAACAGTGATAAGACATTTTATAGAAACCCATTTCGGGATTGTTCTGCTTATTTCCTGTGTAGTGGGGTTGGCGGTGCCGATGCTGGCTGCCGTGCCCGATGTATCAGCTTCAGTAGCCCTTGCCATGCTCACCTATGCTTCATGTTTCAAGCTGCGGGATGGTGGTTTTAGAGAAATTCGCTGGAATAATATTTTGTTGTTTTATTTGGTTCGCTATGTGTTGCTTCCCATTATTTTACTGGTTATCGCTAAAGAATTTTTTCCGGCATATGCGGCTGGGATATTTTTATTGGCATTGCTTCCTACCGCTGTTTCCAGCCCAGCTTTTGCCAATATGTTTGGCGGGCGGGTGCCGCCTGCTTTTGCGATAGTGATTTTAAGTACTATACTTGCGCCTTTTCTGATCCCTCTGCAATGTGAATGGATACTCAGTGATGCGGACATTGCTCCATCTCCTTTGCCATTATTCCGTACCCTTGCATTTTGTGTGTTTTTGCCAATGGTTTTTTATTTTGCCACCTATAAACATAAAATCCTCAGCGCATGTATGTATAATAATGTAAAACTTATCTCTATTATTCTGGTTTTTTTCGTTATCGCACTGGTGATTGCCAAACAGCGTGA
>CAUJIB010000069.1 GCA_963205245.1 Pseudomonadota bacterium | reverse complement strand
GTTGGTTTTGCTGCATTGGATTTGGTGGTGTTATTAATAGGTATATCTTTTATATCAGCGGTATTTGGCGGTATTTTTAATATCTTTGGATATTTAGGAGTAAAGTTACGAAATAAGGCAAAGGATTAGCTATGTTCCCCATCGCTCTTGATCTCAGCAAAATAAATATACTCTTGATTGGCAAGGGAGAGGTCTTTAGGCGTAGATATAACCAGCTTATGGAATACGGAGTTGAGCATATTTCTTTGTTTGGTGATGATGTGAGTGGCTCGCAGGTTGCTGCTCATGATGCACGGATGGTGATGATTGCAGGGCTTCCTTATGAGAAGGCAAAAATAATTTCTGATTCTGCCCGCTTGGCAGGAAAACTAGTCAATGTTGAGGATATGAACGATCTTTGTGATTTTTATTTCACCGCTAATGTTAATCGTGGTGATTTATTAATCGCTGTTTCTACATCTGGCGCATCACCAACTTTATCACGCAAGATTCGTGACTATATCGCAGGAATATTCGGTGCAGAATGGACGCAGCGCACTAAAGAAATCGCCGAGTTTAGAACCAATCTAAAAGAACAAGGCAAAACTATTCCACAGGTTCTTGAAGCTAGTGATATTTTTCTTAAAGAAAAAGGGTGGCTGTGTCATCCTGTGGACGGCGAAGCCGTGGCACAGGATCTCGCTCAATTTGCCTTAGATCCTGTACAGCAACTATGTTGCTCACAGGATGATAAGGTGGAGGTGTAAATGAGCGAACAACAATTAGCTGACCACCAGAAAAAATATGGCAAACTGGACGCGAGTGATTTGCTGCGTGTGATGATTAGCGATGTATTCAAAGGCAAAATCGCTTTGATTTCTTCCTTCGGGGCGGATGCGGCTTTGTTGCTTGCACTTGTTGCAGAAGTTGATAACAAAACCCCGATTTTATTTCTGGAAACTGGCAAGCATTTTCCTGAAACTTTGCAATATGTAGAAACGCTAAAAAACAAACTAAATTTGCAGAATCTGCATTTTTTAACGCCTGACCCTGAGCTGCTTAAGCGCATAGATGCGAAAGGCGATCTGTGGAATTCAAACCCTGACCGTTGCTGCTGGCTGCGTAAAGTTGAGCCACTGGATAGGGCAGTAAAAGAGCTGGGTATTGAAGCCCTCATCACAGGGCGCAAACGCTATCAAAATAGCGAGCGAGCGAAATTGGAAACCATAGAATTGGATGATAAAAATATCTTCCGCATTAACCCACTGGCAAATTGGGATAAGACGCGACAAAAACAAGAATTTGCTGCCCGTAATTTACCCGAACATCCTTTGTTAGAAAAAGGATATCTCTCCATCGGCTGCGCTCCTTGTACTTCTATTGTAAAAGCAGGAGAAGATGAACGTGCAGGCAGATGGCGGCATACGGCGAAAGAAGGCGAACAAAAAACAGAATGCGGATTACATTTACCAACTACGGATATAAAACCATGAATCATCTAGACCAACTTGAAGCTCAAAGTATTTACATTTTCCGTGAAGCCTTTCACGCTATTGATAAACTGGCGATGCTGTGGTCGTTTGGCAAGGATTCCAACGTTATGATTCACCTTGCCCGCAAAGCGTTTTTCGGGCGTGTGCCGTTTCCGCTTATTCATTGTGATACTGAATTGGAGATGCCAGAAGTCTATGCTTTCCGTGATCAATACACTAAAGAATGGGGAGTAAATTTGCTTTCGCCAATCTGCCCGCCGATTGAATCGACAGATATTACTTTGCCGCATGCAGCGCGGGTTGCATCACGCAAAACTTTAGGCTTGAAATCTGTAATTGAAGAGCATGGATTAGTGGGAATTATTGCAGGGATTCGCCGTGATGAGGAAGCAACCCGTGCAAAAGAGCGGGTATTCAGCCCACGTGGCGTGGAAGGTGGATGGGATGTAAAAGAGCAGCCACCAGAATTTTGGGATCAATATAAAACGGAATTTGCACCGGGAACCAGCATACGTATTCACCCGCTGTTGCATTGGACGGAGCTTGATATCTGGCTTTATATCCAGAGGGAAAATATCCCGATTGTGCCGCTTTATTTTGCAAGGAAATATGAGCAATTTGAAGGGCGTGATTTTGGCGGCAAAATGATGCGCTTTAGAAGCCTTGGTGAAAAGGGCATAACTTGGCCAGTGGAAAGCAGCGCGGAAACTATAGAGCAAATAATAGCAGAGCTTAGGATTACCAAAACTTCCGAGCGTTCAGGGCGGCCAATGGGGGCGGATGAGGATGAAAGCAGTTTTGAAAGGCTCAGGGCGGATGGGTATATGTGACGGTAAGTAATTTGTATTTAGTAGTTTGTAGATTGTAAGAATTGATTAAAAATAAACTGAAAATGAGACTGGTTATAAAAATGAAGAATAAATTGGAAATTGATAACAAATCACAAGTTACAAATTACAAATTACAAACTACTCAAGTCCGCAGCCAACTCAAAATCGTAATCGTCGGCCATGTTGACCATGGAAAATCAACTTTGGTGGGAAGGTTGCTGTATGATACTGGCTCCCTGCCTGATGGTAAGTTTGAAGCAATACAGGCAAGCTGCAAAAAGCGGGGGATGCCGTTTGAATGGTCATTCCTTATGGATGCGCTGCAAATTGAGCGCGACCAAGGCATTACTGTTGATACCACCCAGATTTGGCTTAAAACTATGAGCCGTGATATAGTGATTATTGATGCGCCGGGACATAAGGAATTCCTTAAAAACATGATAACGGGCGCGGCGCAAGCCAATGCAGCGCTGGTGCTGATTGACGCTAAGGAAGGCATCCGCGAGCAAAGCAAACGCCATGGCTACCTACTGCATTTGCTGGGTGTGTGCCAGATTGCTGTGCTGGTGAATAAAATGGATATGGTGGGCTATAGTGAAGAAGTGTTCTGCCAGATTGAGAAAGATTACCGCGAATATCTAGGCGGGCTTGGTGTTACGCCTACTTGTTTTATACCGGTCTCGGCAAGAGACGGTGATTTAATAAAATCCAGTTCAGGGAACATGCCTTGGTATAAAGGTGACAGCGTTACCGAAATGCTGGATAAATTTAATGTAGCGATGGCAGATGAGAGCCAGCCGCTGCGTTTCCCGATTCAGGATATTTATAAGTTTGACGAACGCAGGATTTTAGTTGGGCGGATTGAAAGCGGTTCTCTTAAAGTTGGCGATGAATTATTATTCTCACCATCAAATACACTGGCAAAAATCGCAACTATTGAGGTGTGGCCGGAGGTAAAAAATCTACCATCGGCGGCATCGGCTGGGCAGTCGGTGGGAATTACCCTGACTGACCAGATATTTGTGGAGCGTGGTTATATAGCGAGCCACAGGGAAAATGCGCCTATGCTTACCAATTTATTCAGGGCACGGATGTTCTGGCTGGGGCATAAGCCATTGGAGCTTGGTAAGCGTTATAAAATTAAGCTGGGTACTTCGGAGATAATGGCGGAGCTTAAAACCATTGAACATGTAATAGATTCTGACACGCTGGCGCAAATTTCGGTGGATCGTGTGGAGCGCGGCAATGTGGCGGAAGTTATCTGGAGGGTTAAAGGTCTGGTGAGCGTTGATGATTTTAATAACAACCAGCGCATGGGCAGATTTGTTGTCCTTTCGGATTATGATGTTGCCGGTGGCGGTATCATCAATATGGATGGTTTTTTTGACCAGCGGGTAGCTGCGCCGAAAACTGTAAAATCACATAATATTTTTGATGTGGATTTTGGCGTAACACCGGAACAGCGTTCTTTATTAAATGGGCATGCGGGTGGAATTTTATGGTTCTCAGGTCTTTCCGGCTCAGGCAAATCTACTATCGCCAAACTGTTGCAAAAACGCCTGTTTGACAAAGGCTATCAGGTGTTTGTGCTGGATGGCGATAATATCCGTAAAGGGCTTAATAGTGATCTTGGATTTTCTGCGAATGATAGAACCGAAAACCTTCGCCGTGTGGGTGAGGTTGCTGCTTTGTTTGCCAAGGCGGGGATAATTGTTATTAGTGCATTTATTTCGCCAACGCGGGAAAATAGGAGGGTGGCACGCTCTATCGCTCCTAATTATTTTCATAATATCCATATAAAGGCCTCACTGGATGTTTGCGAATCGCGGGATGTAAAAGGGCTTTATAAAAAAGCCCGTGCTGGTGAAATTCCTGAATTTACAGGGATATCTTCACCCTTTGAAGAACCTAACAATCCGGATTTAATACTCGATACCGAAAATCTTAGTGTTGAGGCTTGCGTAGAATTACTTATAAAATATGTTAATGAGCAGTTGGTAGAGCCGGTACGCAATTTAACCAGTGTAGCCGAGAATTATTCTGGAGGGATATAAGTATGGTTACAATTGGTGATGTCGTAAAAAGTTATGAACATCGTTATTATGAGAGCGATGGTTTTGATTTAGCTAAAAATACCGGTGTTAAGATAAGGAATAATTCTGCACATGGGCATGACATGTTCCATATAAGAGCATCTGGGCTACCCAAGATTGTAAATGATAATAATTTAGATACAGTAGATGGATATAAGAAATTAGAAAATTCTGGATTGGTTGATAGGCTAATTGGAATAAAAGCTGAAATATTAACCGATATATATACGCAAGTTTTTGATAACTTGAATAATTCTCAGCATAAAGATTTGCAACATATAAATGAAAATCCTTGTAGAGAATTAGTATTTAAGGCTGCGGTTAAATCAACAGATGCACAGCTGAGAGATGCAGAATATTCTCGTAGACAAAAAAATAATAATGATGATCAGAATATTCACTACCATAAGAATGATGCAGTAAGTAATTTATTTGATTCATACAATACATATCGTCAAGAAACAGAGATATCAGAACATTTAAGAGTAAAATTGAAATATATAACTAAGGAATTTGATAAAGTTATTTCGGTTAATACTTTTGTTAGTGAAGAAGAAATTGCAATGCACGTAAAGAGAGCGGAAGAACTATACTACAGGCTAAAAAAATTGATTGTTGACGAGGCAAAAACCAAAATTGATATAGATGATTTATTTAAAACTGACATTAAGGAATTTTCTATAGCAAATTTTACGGAGCAAGAAAAACATCTTTTAAGAAAAAATGAACATGTAAATACTAGAAATAGATAGGGTAAATAGTGAATAATTTTGGATATAATATAAAATTTGAAGAGCTTTACCAGCGTGATGGGCTGGTGAAGATTGATAATGCGTTTGTAGAGCAATTGAAAAATACTGATGTTACGCTTTTTAACCGCCTGATGGCAGGACGTGCTGATAAATCTGCGATTGCTGATAAAGACCATTCGCAATTATTGCTCGACCTTGCGCCGCATGTGGAAGATTTTATTGGAGAATTATTTGGCATCAAAAAAGAAATATCCGAGCTTGCGGAGGCGCACCATGTGCTTGCGCCGCTTTATGCCTGTAAGCGCTTGTTTGTGCAGCGTCGGGCAGCAAAGGCTTTATCGGTGGAGGAAGCCCAGCGGGTAAGCGGCGATGCACTGCTTGGAATGTTGCCGCTTCCTGAGGCGCAGGGCGAATTTTTTGAGCTGGCATTTGCCAAAACCGTGATGGGTTGGCTGGAAAAAGAGGAAGAAAATAAATCGCTGATAGAGCTTGCGGCTCGCTATGCGGCGTGGGCATTATATAGTGAGGAAGGAAAGAAAAGGCATAAGGCCGGAGTGTTATTCAAGCAGCCGCTTAAGCTTGATTTTAATAATTTAGTGGCGGTGGAAACTGAACTACGTGATGGTGTGCAGGTTTTACGTTTTGCGCACTCACACCTACGCTCGCGTAATGGTTTTTCCTTAACTGATGAGGGCGGGACGCGTATTCAGGCTCTTGATAATGCCAATTATTGTATTTTCTGCCATAATCAGGGCAAAGATTCCTGCTCTAAGGGCTTGCGTGAAAAAACTGGCGAGGTGAAGAAAAATTCTCTGGATATTGTGCAGGCTGGTTGCCCGCTGGAAGAAAAAATTTCGGAAATGAATATGCTAAAATCCGAAGGTGTTCCTGTGGGCGCGCTGGCTATGATAACGCTGGATAACCCGATGTGTGCGGGAACTGGTCACCGCATTTGCAACGACTGCATGAAATCCTGCATCTATCAAAAACAGGAGCCGGTAAATATTCCGCATGTGGAAACATTTACGCTGCGTGATGTGTTGAACTTACCTTATGGGTTTGAGATTTATTCATTGCTTACGCGTTGGAACCCGCTGAACCTTATCCGCCCGCTGCCTAAACCGGAAAGCGGATATAAAATTTTGGTGGCAGGGCTTGGGCCTTCTGGTTATACCCTTGCCCATCATCTTATGAATGACGGGCATATTGTGGTTGGTATAGACGGTCTTAAAATTGAGCCGGTGGCAGAAAATATTTCGGGTGTAAAACCGGATGGTACACGCAGTGAATTTGCACCAATAAAAAATGTAAAAACCATTTATGAAAATCTTGATGAGCGTACTCTGGCCGGTTTTGGTGGAGTAGCAGAATATGGGATTACCGTACGCTGGGATAAAAATTACCTAAAAGTTATCCGCCTGCTTTTAGAGCGCAGGGAACAATTCGCTATGTTCGGCGGAGTACGGTTTGGTTCATCACTGACTTATGATAACGCTTTTGAGCTTGGTTTTGACCATATTGCCTTATGTATGGGAGCGGGTAAACCTACTATTTTGGATATACCGAATGCTCTGGCGCGGGGTGTACGCACAGCATCGGATTTCCTGATGGCTTTACAGCTTACAGGAGCTGGAAAGAAAGATTCTATTGCTAATTTGCAGGTACGCCTGCCGATTGTGGTAATTGGCGGTGGCTTGACCGCAATTGACACGGCAACAGAATCTCTGGCTTATTATCCTTTGCAGGTAGAGAAATTTCTCGCCCGTTATGAGGTGCTTTCTGCCAAAAAAGGTGAAGCAGAGGTGCGCAAAAACTGGAGTGCAGAGGAAACCATAATTGCTGATGAATTCCTAATCCATGCCCGCGCTATTCGTACTGAACGCAAAAAAGATAAACCGGATGTATGGGGACTGCTTGATAGTTGGGGTGGGGTGAAGCTTATTTATCGCAAACGCCTGATTGACGCGCCAAGTTACCGCCTTAACCATGAGGAGGTGGAAAAGGCTTTTGAAGAAGGGATTTTTTTTGCTGAACAATATGAACCAACTAACATTGAAGTTGATGAATTTGGTGCCGCCAAAAATATATCACTGAAACCCTCTGCTGGGGAAGTTATCACTATCCCTGCTCGTACAATTTTGGTAGCGGCGGGAACTAATCCCAACACGGTTCTTCAGCGTGAAGATCCTGAGCATTTTGAGCTGGACGGTAAATATTTCCGCGCAGTGGATGAAGATGGGAATCCGGTAAGGCCAGAGCGTATTTCTAAACCCAAAGATGTGCGGGTGTTGCTTTCAGTGGATGATAAGGGGAGGGCAGTGAGTTTTTTTGGCGATCTGCATCCATCATTTGCTGGTAACGTGGTAAAAGCTATGGGTAGCGCCAAGCAGGGCTATCCGGTGGTGAGTAGTGTACTTAAGAAGCGTAGTGCTGAGTGCCGAGTGCTAAGTGCTGAGTTTATAGGAAAAATAAATAATGAGCTGCGAGCCACTGTCCATGAGGTTAACCGTCTGACACCGAATATTATTGAGGTGGTGGTGAAAGCTCCACTTGCTGCCCGTCAGTTCCAGCCGGGGCAGTTTTACCGGTTGCAGAATTATGAGGCGAATGCTCTAAAAATTAGTCATGAATCACTGGTCATGACCACTCTAGCTATGGAAGGTCTTGCACTCACTGGGGCGTGGGTGGATAAGGAAAAAGGTCTGCTGGCGACTATTGTGCTGGAGATGGGCGGTTCATCTAATTTATGTGCCCATCTGAAAAAAGGCGAGCCGGTAGTCCTGATGGGGCCGACGGGTACGCCAAGTGAAATTCCGCATAATGAAAATGTGATGCTGGTTGGCGGCGGTTTGGGTAATGCGGTGCTGTTTTCTATCGGCAAAGCCATGCGTGATAATGGCTGCAAAGTGTTATATTTTGCCGGTTATAAAAAAGCAGTGGACAGGTATAAGGTGGCGGAGATTGAAGCAGCAGCGGATACGGTTATCTGGTGTTGTGATGAAGCTGCGCCATTTATGCCTAACCGTCCGCAAGATGCGGTATTTCATGGCAATATTGTGGAAGCAATTGTTGCTTACGGTGCTGGAAAATTAGGAAGTAACCAACTGCCTCTTGCTGCTATCACTCACATTATTGCTATTGGTTCTGACCGGATGATGGCGGCGGTGGCAGCGGCGCGGCATGGGGTGTTACATCCGCACTTAAACCCAAAACATATAGCTATCGGCAGCATCAACTCACCTATGCAATGTATGATGAAGGAAATTTGCGCGCAGTGTTTGCAAAAGCATGTTGATCCTGTAACTGGTGAAGAAAGCTATGTTTATAGCTGCTTTAACCAAGACCAGTTTCTTGATAGTGTATCATGGCAGCATCTAAATGATCGTCTAAAACAAAACACTCTTCAGGAAAAATTAACTGCGCAGTGGATTGCTCATTGTCTGGATATGGTTGATAATAAAAACTAAAACCCGCCGCGGCTAGGTGGACGGCGGCCGGGGGCAGCAGAATTACCATCCCCTGTCGGTTTATTAAAGCGACCTAAATTGCCGATAGTCTGATCTAAGAAATTAAGGGTATGACCTTCGGTTGGGGTGGTGCGTTTTACCAGTTCTATATATTTGGCATCATTCTCATTATGGATATTTATAGAACTTACTGTGCCGGCATTATTAAAGCTGATGCTTGCTGCTTCCTGTTCAACTACTGATGGTTTCATGAAGCCAAATGCTTCCTTACGGCTGTAGACATAATACCAAGTTTCTTCGCCAAAGCTTGATTGGGAAGATGGTGAGCCGAATTTATCCAATATTTCTTGTTTAGAAGTTTGACCTACTATTATAGAATCTTTCCAGTTTGCAGGTTTTACGTAACCCCTGTTTTCTATTTTCGGGGAGCAGGCGCAAGCAAGTAAAACAAAGGTGATAGCGGTTAATTTAATAGGTTTTATTTTATTCATATGGCAAAAATATTATGAGGTTGATGTGTGTCACAATAGTTTATTGTTTTACCGAAGGCAAACGAAGAAATTTTTTATGAATTAATACTAAATACTTGCAAGCTGATTAAAAATTGTTAAATTATTCTAATTAACCATTATAATAAAAAACTAAGATATTTTCTAAGATATTATGAACTTACCTAATCCACAAAATAAAAAAGAACGACTTATAGATTCTGCTGCGACTTTGTTTCACCGTAATGGGTTGATGGCTACTTCTCTTGCTGATATTGCTAGACATGCGGACATTCCTATCGGTAATGTTTATTATTATTTCAAGACGAAAGATGATTTAGCAATAGCTGCGACGCAAAGACGTAAAGAACAGTTTGCCGCTTCTTATATTCTGCTTTCAGAAAATATCGCCGATCCTCGGGCTAGGCTTGTTGAGGCGGTAAATTATTATAATACAGTTTGTGCTGAATATGCCCGTTATGGTTGTCCTATTGGTAAAATTATAAGCGATACGGATTCAGAAAAAGATGCATTGGCAAAACTGGCTTCATCTATATTCGTAGATTTTGTAAATTGGGCAAAAATACAATTTGAACAGTTAGGTCATGAAGAAGATGCAAAAAAATATGCAATTTCAGTGATGGCAGGAATTCAAGGTTCTATTATTATGGCAAAATCCATGCAAAATTCACAAATTATAGCGGTTGAATTAGAACGGCTTATTACTTGGTTAGATGGTATTCCTAATAAAAAAATTCAACTAGGAAAAGTTGGAATTCGGTTTGGAGCATAAGTAGGAGCATAAGTAATGGAAAAAAAATCATTGTTTATTTTTGGTCTGGGCTATACGTCTCAAGCTATAGCTAAAGAAGCGATACGATACGGGTTTTCAGTAGCTGGAACTTGCCGCACTGAAGATAAAAAAAATCTGCTTAAAGAAAAAGGCATAGAGGCATTTTTATTTGATGAAATAGCACCGGAATTGATAGCAGGTTTTACCCATATATTATCCAGTGTTCCGCCACAAGAAAATGGTGATGTAATTCTTCCTAAACTACCGAACAATAATGCGTGGCTAGGGTACCTTTCCACTACCGGTGTATATGGTGATCATGCGGGGGAATGGGTTGATGAAAATAGCGAACTGCGCCCTAACAATGAAAGATTGCATAGAAGAATAGAGGCCGCAAAAAAATGGCGGGATAAAGGTGCGCATATATTCCGCCTAGCAGGAATTTATGGTACAGGGCGCAGTGTACTTAACGATATAAGATCTGGTAAAGTACAAAGGATTGATAAAGAAGGACAGGTGTTTTCACGTATTCATGTAGATGATATAGCGCAGGTGGTGTTGGCATCCATGGAAAACCCCAATCCAAAAACAATATATAATTTATGCGATAATGAGCCGGCACCAGCACATGAAGTAGTAGAGTTTGCTTGTAATTTATTAGGTAAGGAAGTGCCGCCGCTGATTCCTTTTGAACAAGCAGAACTTTCACCTATGGGCAGGGAATTTTACAGTGCTAACAGACGAGTTGATAATGAAAAGATAAAAAAAGAATTGGGAATAAATCTGTTATATCCAACTTATCGCGAGGGATTGCAAGCTATACTAAGCACAGAGCAAGCTAACTGAACTATACGACATAGGATCTATAGACATTCTGCTTGCAATGACAAATGTTTACTATTCTCAGCTTGGTATCATTTTTTCCGTATCTGGTATACTAGCTAACTAGCAGCTTCTTCGGATTTTTCTGGGGTTTCCGGAGTTTCCGCAGCTTTTTTCTTGCGCGGGTCATAAGGCTCCTGCTGTGGAATTGGCACTTGGTCAAACAAGCGGCGGGTGAAGAATTTATCCTGATAATAAAAGATTTTCTTGGTACGGATCGGTGCAAAAGACTCAATCAAAATAATTTGTTCATCACGCGGTAAAGTTACTACTTCCTGAGGCAATAATAAAGCGCGTTGCACTTCCGAAGTATTGGTGGTGCGGGCAGCTGGGTTCATATCCATGAATTTAGGTTTGTTATATGAAGTTTGCTGTACGGTTTTATTCCCGATAAGCTGAGAGATGAGGTTAGCAGTTTCCACGTTGTTGGCAGCAAAGGTGATACGGTAGTAGCAGTTAGAGAGGAATGAGTTCATTCCTGCTTCCTCATATATACCTTTGAGCTGCTGGGTATCTTGTACAATCAGGAACAGTTTCACACGGTATCCACGGAAATAAGCGATACCGACTTGGAATTGCGGCATTTCACCAAGGGATGGAAATTCGTCCATCATGAACATTACACCATATGGCTCGTCTTTACGCGGCATATTGCGGGTCATAAAGTCGGTGGCCTGCTGGTAGAATACTTTAAGCAAAGGTTCTAGGCGTTTCAAGTTGTCTGGTGTCACCCCGCAGAATACACTCATTTTGCGTTTTTTAAGTAGCTGCATGTCAAAATCAGAGCGGGCAGTGGTGGCATCAATCAAGGGGTTTGCCCATAGCTCCAGCCCAGAGTTGAGGGTAGAAATTACGCCGGAGCGTTCCTTATCGGCTTTTTGTAAGAAAGCGGCGATATTCATGTAAGCCACAGGGTGGATGCGTTTGCCTATAGTATCAAGTACCACGGCGAGGTTATAAACCACGTCATCCGAGCGCATGGTGCGCACTACTTCGCCAAAGCTATTTACTTTCTCAGGAACAGCAACCAGATATAAAATTACGCCAAGTAGTAAGGAACGAGCTTCGTTTTGCCAGAATTCCTGTTCAGGCAAAATCAGGTTACAGATTTTTTGTACGTCATCCACCATCTGCCCTGGTTTTTCTGAAATCCAGTCCAGCGGATTGTAGCAATGGGAAATACCGTCAGGGTCGGCGGGGTTCCACAAGAACACGTCTTGTCCGATGCGCTTGCGGTAGCCGCTGGTAAGCTGGTGGTTTTCCATTTTAATATCGTGGCAGACAACTGACTGATCCCAGAATAATAGGTTAGGGATAACAAAGCCCACACCCTTACCAGATCCGGTAGGGGCAAATAATAACACGTGCTGAAAATCGTCGGCGATCAGATAATTATTACCGCCGGTACGTCCCAGTAACATACCGCGTTTAGCACGAAGCTTTGCTTTTTGGATTTCAGTTTCAGTTGCCCAGTGTGCATCACCATGCACACTTTCTTTTAACTTAAAAGGACGAAAATCAGTAAGTGGAGCACGCATCCAATAGAGCATTAATAAGCTGAATATTGCCGCAGTACCGGTAGGGGCAACTATTTTAAGCATATATTCTTTAGGAAAACGTGGGTTGGTGCTGTTCTGCCACCAATATTCCAGCAAGGTCAAATATTGCTGAACTAATAGATCAGGTCTATTAATTCCATTATTTACATAATCTTTGCCGTAGAATAAAAATAGGCTGATTATTATACCTAAACTTAAAGGAACTAATACGACAACGGTAATAATGACATAGACAATTATGTCATTTCCCATGGTGCGCTGGGCGTTTATGGATTTATAATCATCTGCCATAGTATTAATTACCAGTCAAAAATTGTTCTAACTGTAAAAACAATTCTTTTAGATTGGCAAATTAAGTTCCTTCCTTGAAATAAACTTCTGAGACATAACGCATCCCGCGTGCACCACGCTTTAGTTGTACTATAATATTAATTACGTTTTCAACATAGCTTTTTATTTGTTCTCTGGTAATTCCGAGGTCAGCTTGCATAATCATGAGTATTAGCTGTTCAATTGCAAGATCTGGTGTATCAGCGTGCAGGGTAGAGATAGAGCCGGGGTGACCGGTATTTACTGCCCGCATGAAAGAAAATGCTTCTCTTCCCCGTAACTCCCCGAGCATCAGGCGATCCGGACGTAGGCGCAGGCACGCTTCAATCAAGTCTTGCATGGTAATTTTGGCGCGTCCCTGTCCGCCTTTGGAAGCTAGTAAATGTACACGGTTGGGAATATGTGGAATCATAATCTCGCGGGCATCTTCGCAGGTGATTATGCGTTCAGTAGATGGTATCACTTTAAGTGCGGCATTTAGGAAAGTGGTTTTACCAGTTGATGTCCCCCCACTGATAATAATATTCTTTTTAGCCAGTATTGCTTTTTTTATAAATTCTTTGATACTACCGGCATCTAGTAATTTTCGCAGTTCTATATCTACAGAATTTGCTTCATGGCGAACTATTGTAGATTGGAAAGCGCCCAACGCTTCATATTGGTCAAGGTCTAAGTTTACTATAGTTGCTTTGCGGATAGAAATAGCAATTAAAGATGGTTCGACAGCAGGAGGAAATACCACCTGAATACGAAATCCTTGCGGTAGGGTTGCTGATAGTACGGGGGTTTCTTCACTTATATGCTGTTCTGTGTATTGGGCAACCAGCCTGCCCAATGATTTAAGATGTTCGTGGTCAAGCTCCGGAATTTCATGACGTTCCATGTCTCCGCCAATTTCTACCCAGATCTCACCAGGCTTGTTAATGGAAATCTCGCTTACGTTAGGCTGATCAAAAAATGATTTTAACGGAGAAAGATAAGTATCAAGAGCGGTAAGGGATGTACTCATGTAAAAAGTCTCATATTATGGTATGAAAACATTCCCTTCGAAGGTGCTAGGGAATGTAAGGTCACGATTTACGAATACGCCAATACGAGTACCTTGATCAACTTTGACTGTTGGTCTGGTATTAACAAATTTATCTACGACATCTTTTGCTGTGGAACCTAAATCTGTAACTGCCTGCGCAGCTGCCTGCTGAGTGGGAGAAGTGTTAGAGGTAGAGTTGCCTTCAGGAGTGGTAGTGGTTGTTCCTTTAGTAGGAAGTACTGCTTCTACACCAACTGCAGCACCAATGGTAAGTACACTGCTTAAAACAGCACCGGTAAAGATTTCCATGAACTTATTATCAACAAAACCTTCAATACCAGCTTGTCCGAGATTGTTAATTGCAGGTGAACCTATCATAATATCAATTCCGTCAGGACGGATTACACGAATCCATACGATCATTACTCTGTTCTGCCCATGTAATACACCAGTATTATATGTTCCTATCAGACGTGAACCTTTTGGTATTAACACATCACGTCCAGCTTCAGCAAACGTATCACGGCTTACAATAGCGCGGATTGAACCCGGTAAATCAGTATTAATGGCGGTTTCAAGTACAGCATCTATAACTTTACCCTGCGCTATAGTCATATTAAGATTACTAAGGCCAGTTGCAGTTGCTTTTTCCGCGGTTGTCTCACGTATAATGCTATTAGCAAAGTTGCTATTAGGATCATTGCTTACGGTTTTTACAGCGGCTGAACCATCTTTATCCGCTTTCCCTCCGTCAATAATGAGCATATTAGAACGGATTCTTTTTTGTTCGTTCTTATCTGTTGCTTTGCTGCCACCTATTTTTGAGATAGTTGCCGGAGGCGTTGCCGGAGGAGGTGGTGGAGGAGGTGGAACCGCATTCTCTATAGTGCTAGGAAGTGTTTGCGGAGAAATAGTAGGTGGTGAAACTATAGGGGGAGGGGTAAATATAGGAGATGCTTCTATTGGCGGTGGCGGTGGCTGTAAAGTCACTACCGGTGGTTGAGGTAAATCTTTGTTGATACTAGCTTGCAGAGAATCGTTATCTCCTTTGGATGAGGTGCCTTTCGGTGCTCCCTGACCAGCTGTTATATCTATAGCTTTTTCTTTCGGTGCTGGGGCAAAAATATTATAAAGCATATATCCGGCAAAACCTAATAAGACCGTTCCCACTACGATTAATTTTTTTCGGTTATTACCTACGGAAGGCTTGTTTTTATAAAGCTCATCACCAGAATCCTGTCCAGAATAATTCTGAGGTTGTTCAATGTTGTTCTGGTCATCTGATGGGGGGATATTATTGTCCATAACTTACCGTTAATTCATTGCTTCGTTATAAATTTTTATTTCACCAGAATTACTACGCAGTATCATCTCACCGGCGACATTTTCAATTATTAATGAGTTGCCTTTTACAGTGGACGGTACGGCAGATTCTTTCCCTTGCCTATCTACAACAAAAACAGATGGTGCAGGTTTGGATATTGATTGGTATTTTATAAAAGTAGAATTCCCGTTATCATAAACCTGTAACGGTGCAATATCATCAGGGCCTGTGTAAGTATAATTATAATTATTTTTAGAAACTTTGCTTACTTTTTCTGTTTTTTTAGGTGCCGCATCCTGAGGCAGCTTCAAGAAATTCTCTTTTTGCTCTACAATAGGCGGCTGTTTTGGAAGATTAGCACTTTCTATGGCCGGACTATTGAATATTGTGTGGGCTGCAGTTGCCGCTTCAAAAGCAGCTGCTTCCTTAATAAGGTCAGGATAAACAAATCGGGCAACGTAAATATTATTCTGGCTATTATCACTAACAGATTTAAGGTCAAATTCATAAGAACGCTTATTGGTAATGAGCGTCATATTAGTAGAGATATTATCTGTCATCGGACGTATAAACAAACGATTACCAGAAGGAATAATCTGCCATAAACTGCGGTCGCCAACAGAAATAGTTTTTATTTCTTCTTTCTGGTCAAAAATAATATTGGTTTGATAGCCATATTTTGTACGGATGGCATAAACTTCTGATTCACTATAGTTCAGTATCTTTATGCGGGTACTGCCGGAATTTTCAGCAGGAATAGCATCTTTTCCATCTGCCAGCACTGGAGATGACAGGGACGTGGAAAACAGAATCGCAACCATGTATATGGTGCTTGGTACAAGTTTTTTTATGGTGTCACGTGTTATCATTTTGGTAAAGCATCCTCATCTAAGCGGTAATCCAATACTCGGAAACCTAATGGGTTAATATAACGTTCTTCGTCAGTAAGAGCCATTTTTGTGTATTCAAATAATATAGTTGCGATTTTATGCGATTGTAATGTTAAACCATTAGCAGTAGTTTCTTCAACAAGCAAGCGTGCTTGTGCCTGATTTTGTTTTATGTATGAAATGGATTTGAATTTTACAGAGCGCGTTCCGGTGCTTCCCATGCGTGCGGCAACACTATTAGGATTATTAGGGTTGGCTTCACGTTTGAATTGTGGATAGATTTTTTTATCTTCGGACATGATGCGTACAGTTGCATAATTCAGTTTTATGCTTCGTACGTCATAGCTCTCTCTTGCTCTAATATATTGCACCACAAAGAAATTATTTACTGATTCCAGCGCAGTAATTTCCTTAACTGACATTGGATTCACCAGTTGGGTTATACCGCTTTTCGGATCAACCTGAATAAGAAATGGTTCAACGCCTTTAAGCGGCGTCATTTGGGAAAGTATAATCATTACCACCATAGTGGTTGCCATAGAAAGAAAGGCAATAAACATTAATAAACGACGTTGCAGCAAAATCGCCTGATAGCGATCTTTGTACCAATTACGTGATTCTTTTTTGTCGGTAGGTTCTTTACTCATAGCTATATAGATTGACTTGATGTGGTTGTTATGTCAACAAAATTAAGAAAACAAAGCAATTCTATTTGGATTTATTTAATAAATTATTAAACTTAATGTTCCTTTTTTAAGGACGGAATGGAATTTATTACAAAATGGCTAGGATCACGTTTGTTCTAGGAGGTGTGAGGTCGGGTAAAAGCGTTTATGCCGAGAAAATTATTAACGGTTATGGAGGACAGAAAATTTATCTTGCTACAGCGCAAAATATAGATTGTGAGATTGATCATCGTATTGAAATACATAAAAAAAGACGTGGAATTGACTGGCAGACAATAGAAGAGCCGGTGGAAATTACTAAAATAATAGGAAAACAATACATTAATAACCAGCCAGTAAATATTTTAGTGGATTGTCTGACTTTGTGGCTTTCTAATTTATTACATTATGGCCTTAATTTAGAAGAAAAGACCAATGAATTATTAGAAATATTAAAAACTTCTTCTAGTAATATTATATTGGTTTCTAATGAAGTAGGACAAGGGATTATACCTGATAATGAATTGGCGAGGAAATTTTGTGATGAAGCCGGTATTTTACATCAAAAGGTAGCAGAGATAGCTGATGAGGTGGTATTGGTAACAGTAGGAATTCCTGTAAAAATAAAGGGTTAATTATGAATGAAGAAGATGTAAAGCACATCCATAAGCAAAAAATGCAAAAGCGTAAGGAGTTTCAGGATAAACAGGTGCAGGCTGCGGATAAAACCAAAAAACTTCTGATGGTTTACACTGGAACAGGAAAAGGTAAATCAACGGCTGGGTTCGGTACTATTTTGCGCTCACTTGGGCATGGTTATAAGGTGGGAGTGGTGCAATTTATTAAAGGGGCGTGGCAGACCGGTGAGCTGGCGGCACTGAACAGATTTGATAATTTAATCCGTTATGAAGTGGCGGGGGAGGGATTTACATGGAATACGCAAGATCGTGAGCGTGATATAAAAAAAGCACAGGAAGCGTGGAATTTTGCGTTGGAAATGCTGACAGATGATTCTTATCATCTTATATTGCTGGATGAACTTAATATTGTGCTGCGCTATGATTATTTGCCGCTTGAAGAGGTTCTTGCTGCACTTGGTAAACGCCAGAACCATGTGATAGTGACAGGGCGTAATGCTAAGCCGGAGTTGATAGTGATAGCGGATTTAGTAACAGAAATGAAACTGGTAAAACATCCTTTCCGTGAGCAGGGAGTCAAAGCACAAGAAGGAATAGAATTTTAATGGCTGCCCGTTTCCTGATGTTCCAAGGTGCTGGTTCAGATGTTGGGAAATCCTTGCTGGTGGCTGGATTATGCCGGTTGCTTATACGGCAGGGCTTGCGGGTTATGCCGTTTAAGGCGCAGAATATGTCAAATAATGCAGCAGTTGCTGATGATGGCGGTGAAATTGGCAGGGCGCAATGGTTGCAGGCTTTGGCTGCCGGTGTTGAGCCATCCGTTCATATGAATCCGGTACTTCTAAAGCCACAATCAGACAGAACCAGCCAAGTTATATTGCGTGGTAAGGTCGCAGCGACGATAACTGCCAAGGAATATCAGCAATATAGAAAATCACTTTTGTCGCAAGTTTTGGAAAGCTTTGAATTATTAAAAAAAAAGGCAGATATTATATTGGTGGAAGGGGCGGGCAGCCCTGCGGAAATAAATTTGCGTGATGGTGATATTGCTAATATGGGCTTTGCCCGTGCTGCTAATTGTCCGGTAGTTTTAATTGGCGATATTGAGCGGGGTGGGGTAATTGCAAGCCTTGTTGGTACCAATGAGGTTTTGGATTCTGCCGATAGGGAAATGATACGCGGCTTTATAGTCAATAAATTCCGCGGTGATGCCAACTTGTTTGCATCTGGGGCAAAAGAAATAGAGAAACGGACAGGCTGGCGCAATTTAGGGCTTGTCCCGTATTTTGCGGAACTGGCTAAGCTGCCGCAGGAAGACTCACTGGCATTAGGCAGTAGGCAACGGGCGGTAGGCAGTAGTGGAAAAATACATATCTCGGCTTTGCAAACTCCGCATATAGCTAATTTTGATGATATTGACCCGCTGGCTAATGATCCGGTTGTAAATTTAACGTGGATCAAGGCAGGAGAGGTGATTCCTGCTGACGTGGATATTGTGATACTTGCTGGTAGTAAATCAACTATATCTGATTTGAAATTTATCAAGGCGCAGGGTTGGGATATTGATTTACAGGCTCATAGGAGGCGCGGGGGAAGGATTATAGGTATTTGTGGAGGGTATCAAATGCTTGGCAAAACCATTTCTGACCCGCATGGAGTGGAGGGCGCGCCTGAAACTGTAGCAGGGCTTGGTTTTTTAGATGTTGATACTGTCCTTACTACTGAAAAAACAGTTCGTAATGTATCTACCACAGGTTATGAAATCCATA
>CAUJIB010000068.1 GCA_963205245.1 Pseudomonadota bacterium | reverse complement strand
GAACATAGATTTTCTTTCTGACCACACCTTGGTTACTAACTATGAATGTTTTTTATACAGTAGCTTGCGCCAGACCATATTTATTATGTGGTCTGGCGCAAGCTATGGATAGAATTTGCTGCCAAAGACCACACCAGAATTTATCATTCTTGTCTTATGATACGTGGGGGGTTATATAAGTTCATCAATATGGAATAAAATTAGTAACCATTGCAATATTGTACAAATCCGCAACGGATTTTGCTAATGGATAGAATTGGTGGGTGGCTGTAATTCTTTCAGGATCTTACGCATTTCTTCCTGTTCTAAATAACTTGGACTTTTTTCTATTTTGGATTTTTCTTCCGGATTATTTTGTGAGTTACCATGAACAATACGTTCCTGCCATGAGAGCGGACGCTCATAGATATCCCTTAATTTATCTAATTGTGCTTGCTCCCTAGTCAGGTTGTCAGCCGGCGATGCGTCTTCAAGAATACGTTTTTTAGCTTCTAATTCACGCTGCGGATCTAAAAACGGCTTACGTAAAACTGTACGCCATACTTCTGAAGCACCAGACTTGAATTCTTTATAATTAAAGGATGCCGCACCATCTATCATCCTTTCTGCCGCAGTATCCATCCTACCCGTATCCCAAAGCCTTGCCGCCTCCCCTTTAGCATACATATAAGGTGTATACGCAAAAGCAGCATTTATATAATTATCCATATTACGCTTACTCGGATGTGATAAACCAACAGTCTGCGGAATATCATTTACTTTACTACGCACAAAATTCTGACCCTGCCCGATTTTATTAAGCAGCCAGTTTCCTTCTTTTTGTTTATATGAATCAAAACTTCTATTAATTAAAGGATGATTATCTACTGGGCCACCAATTGTTTGATATTCACCAGTTGATAATCTTAATCTCCTACGTTCAATATCCTGTAAATTCCCATCTATAGAAAATTTGCTATGCGATCTTCTCATTTCATTTGCATGCAAGGCATCATATTCCCCTTTTGAATCTTTATAAGCAAGAACTGTGTCTGACTCCGGATCAATAAACAATCCCTTATATTTACTTTGCGGAGTACGGAATATTGAAAAAAACGGCACAGCGGGAGTCATATACAAACCACCTTTTACCGTTGAACGTATACCCCATTTGAATAAATCGCCAACATCGTCCAAAAAACCCTGTTTTTTATTCGCATGTTCCAAAGAACCATAAAGTGTTGACTGTTTGCCATCTATTTTATTGGCGACATGGTTATAAACCTCACGATACATTAATGTGCCGATATTATAGACTGTAAAACGCCCTTGCAGATCAAGCATCCCTTCCAAATTATAATTACCTGTTATCTTGCCTGTTTTATCTACCTTAAAACTCCCGCCATTAAGACCACGCTCACCATCAATATTAAATCCATTACTAAAATTATTAATAATTTTCCTCTGACCACGCATAAAATAGGCGTAAGGGACAGCCACCGCCCAATCCTCACCCCCATTGTAACTAACATAACGCCATAGGGATTTTCCAAAAGTTTTTGCCGCCTCAGGATATTTGATATGCCCTTTATCATCTTTCCAGCTATGGTAAACATTAGAATCCAAGATATTAGCTATATCCCGTCCGATAGCATCTCCCACGCTGGAGCAAAAAAAGTCAAAAGTAATACTTACCGCTTCATGACCAAGAGAACGCCCATTAACACCTTTAGCAATATTTGCCGTTGGACGGAAACGCACCAACCTCTCTATTTTCTCTTCACTCAATCCTAATAATTTACCGGTCGCCTTAATCGGCTTACCAAGCACTACATCTATTGATTTAGCTATAAATTGCAACGGCTTGGTAGGGGATATTTCTGAAAATTTAAGTGCGGAATCATAGCCTTTCATACCAACACCACGTCCTGCATACCAGCTACCAAACGCAAAAGCGGCAGCCCCTAGACCACCCCGTGAGAATAAACGTATTACTGCCCGCCCCTGCGGTGTTGAGTCCCAGCGCAGGTTTTTACAGCTATCTTCCCAATTTTTATATGATAATTCAGTATTATAGCTATCAGTAGCTATTTTATAATTATTAGAATTCTGGATAGAACCGCCATTTACCGGTGATGAGGTGGAAACCTCAGAATCTTTCCCAGTATCATTTTTATCTCTATTAAATAATGGCTTATCCATATTTCATATGCCTATCCATCCATCTTTTTTTCATTCTGTCATAACAAGTAATAAATAACCATATATCCTTTGTGAATTTTTTATTACAATGGCGTAATTATTAATAACCCAGAATAATTGTCCTAAAGTAAGATTTTCCTACCGCAAAGCAGCAAAAAACCTACTTTTGTTACAGTTATGTTAAAGTTGCATTTCTAAACTTATATACCATTGAGCAGGCATGCCATAAGTGGTAAAGTTGTTACAATTACCGGTAGTGTGTTTAATATAAAAACGGAATACAGCAAAACCAATGACATGGCGGGAAACCATATCTAAAGCAGGAAGGAATGCGGGGCAATATCTCATAGATAATTCCCATGCCCAGCAGGCCATCCCTTCTCAGCATCGGCTTCTAGCCGCGAGCGGTATGTTTGTCGGCTGGTGGGCTTTAGATAAAATCCGCGATATTGTATTCGGCATGAACCAGATCAGCGAAGGTGAATTTGAGGAAGTAAAAAAAGAGGATGTTCCCCTACCTTTGCGTTTTTTACATAAAACCATTGACTGGAACCCACATTCTGACGACCCTAACGAGCAATGGAAAAAACTAGCACACCAGATGCTTCCGGCTATAGGCGCAGGTTTTGGCACTATGGCCGGCAGCATGGGTGCTTTTGAAATGAACGGGCGCGCACAAAAATTCGCTGATTCTAAGCATCTTAAATCC
The DNA here is from genome assembly GCA_963205245.1 of Pseudomonadota bacterium. GTDB lineage: Bacteria > Pseudomonadota > Alphaproteobacteria > Rickettsiales > SXRF01 > SXRF01. Next base: position 20,667 of record CAUJIB010000068.1, on the reverse strand, counting down.
TTATCTTTTATGGATGCAGAATGGCTGTCACAATATGCGCAAGCTAAACCGCTGCGAATGCTTACAGCTTTTACCGGCGGTTTTAGCGCAGCTTCCATGATGCCGCTTGTTTATGGTGCATTCCTTAACCTTTCTTTTGCAAGCGCTAATGGTGCACGTATATTTTCCGGAAATTTTGCAAACGGAGCTGCAGGTCCTGCTAAAGCCCTTGACGCAAAATTAGGCACTTTGCCTACTTTCATAAAAGATGCGGTTGACCATAATGGCAAAATAAATGATGCGTGGGCAAAAGGTTTTGTAGAAAAAGTCCTCACTCCTTTATTTGGTAAAGACCTCAAAACACATGAGGCACAAGTAGAAGTACGACATAAATTACAAAAAATATTTAAGGATACTTTTGATAAATATAAAGGCTTAAACCCAGAAGAACTGCCTAAAATCAAAAAGCTTATGGAGGAAAAGAAAGTAACGGACGTAAGCCAGTTAAGATTAAGCGAAAAACAAATACATGAGGCGTTCATAGACGCCGTATCTTCGGATATGAAAAAAATATTCGGCAACAACAAACAAGGCTTTGAAGTTTCATTGGAAAAATTAGGTCTAAAAGTTGAAAATGCTAAACTTGGCAATGCCAACCCTACCATACGTGCTTTCAACGAATTTTTAGTCAAAGTTGGAATTAGGGATAAAAGTGCCAGTGCCGAGAGTTTCGCCGAAAGGGTAACCAATCATAGAAAAAATGCCGCCACCTCCGCCGCTATAGGCGCTCCAGTTATGGGAGGGGTGTAACATATGGAAAATACTGTTAAACAACAACCAAACACCCCAACACAATCTTTATCTAATATTGATGCAAGCAGGCATAATATCAGCACTGAGGATAAAACCGCCGCTGAATATACTTACGAAGCGATGAAGTATCATACCGACCAAAATAAAGATAAAGGCTATGCTCCTCCAACCGCACTTAAATGGATTGGCGATGCCTCCTTGCAGGTATTGCCAAAAAACCGTTTATACAGCGCAGTCGGTCTTACCGGCGGCTTAGTAATCGCCGGAAATATCACTAATACAGTAACTGGTCATAAATTACTGGATGGTTCAGTAATAAAAAAAGAATCAGTACCTACTATATTACGGTGGATGCACAACAAAGTCGGTAATTATGATCCCAAAGGGGTCGGTAGCCGCAATTTCTGGATAAAAACAGCAAGCATGGCAGTATATTCTTTCGGCGGATTACTTGGTATCAAACTCGGTACTGATATTGCCTATAAGGATACTAAAGAAAAAAATAAAAACCCTCATTATCTGGAAGAATATCTTACCAACGTATCGCACACCCAAGGGGATACATGGAGCTGGCTTTCTGCTGCATCTGGCATCTGGGGATCAGCATCCGGTACTTTTGCTGTTCCACTCCCCGGCATTAACTATGCTACCGGCATGATCGGTCGTATCACCAGTATGCAGGATCGTAATACTATGGTTGCCGGATTAAATGAATTTACCTCCGGTGCCACTACATCTTCTTATCTTCGCCTTAAAGAAGGTGTCCACTATTTAGCTCATTACGCAGTAGGAAACCCAGCCAAAGAACCGGCACAAATTGAATTCCTTGCCTATACTTTGCTGGGGCCTTTGTTCAAAGACAAAATTACCGCCGACCATATCAAACAATTTACTGCCGCCGTACACAAAGTACGCGATAACTACTGGCGTGAAGGTGGCATCCCTAGGGAAAAACGCGCAGAAGCCCTAAGCACCATGAAAGAGGTATTTACCGGTGCTGGTCTTGAGGTGCTACTTATTGATATGGGATTAAACCCTGCCACCATTAGATTTGATGAAGCAAATGGCGTAATTGGGAAAATCGGCAATATCGGACAGAAAGATAAAATCAATACCAAACAAGAAGCATACTGGCAAAAATTAACTGATCGCGTAAATAAATACGTTGCCGCAGGAATCATATCCAAAGAGCGTGCTGAGTGGGTAAAAGATGGTATTGAGGTTACCAGACAGGGAAAAATTCAGGAAACTCCTCCGCCAAGCCATAAAAAAGAAATAGAAATAGCCAGCGGAGCAACTGAAAAATCAGAAGATAAAGCAGAAAAATTTGCAGAAACTTTAGGAATAAAGCCCAAGCAGGGATCTTTGGATAGTTTGATTAAATCAGCCAGTGAAAAAGGTGATTGGCGTGAAAAAGTTCTGCAGGAACGCCAGAATATGGATTCCCCTAGGTTTGTTTTTGAATAACCTAACCTTCTTGCGCCAGCAGTTTGCCTTCGCGGTCAAAGATAATTATTTCCAAATCCACATCGCTATTATCCAATGATTTAACAGCAGTTTGCCATGCTTGTTTAGCCACTATATCCGCCAGATTAAAATTATGCTTAACCGCTATTTCCAACGCATGTTTTGCCGTATTGGCCTGTTTGATTTCTTCTATTCCTGAAATATTTGCCAGAAATTCTAAATCCACACTGCCTGCCCGCGAATGCAAATCCAGCAGCCCTTGTGCTAATTTGCACATTTTACCAAACCCGCCTGCTATAGTAACTTTGGCGACCGGATGTTTTCGGATATATTTTAACATTCCGCCTACGAAATCACCCATATCAATCAAAGCTGATTCCGATAGATTATATAGTTTCTGAATAGCAAGTTCCGAAGTCCTGCCGGTTGCCCCTGCGATGTGCGTAAGCCCTTCTGCTTTGGCAACATCAATTCCGCGATAGATAGAATGAATCCACGCCGAGCAGGAAAAAGGAATTACAATTCCAGTCGTACCTAAAATTGATATTCCGCCTAAAATCCCGAGGCGCGGATTCATAGTTTTCTGAGCTATTTTTTCACCATCACGCACCAATATTTCAATTTCCAGATCAGAAGCCACTTGGTATTTTTCAGCAATTTCAGCAATTGCAACCCTTATCATTTCCCGTGGAACAGCATTTATTGCCGGCTCTCCTACAGCAAGCGGCAGCCCAGCTTTGGTTACAGTCCCTACCCCCTGCCCCGCCTTAAAAATTATACCTGAACCGGAAACTGCGGGGCGAACATAAACCCCAATAACAGCCTCATGGGTCACATCCGGATCATCACCGGCATCTTTTACCACGCTTGCAAAAGCATATCCGTTTTTAAGCTCAGTTTGAGCAAGACTAAAAAATGGCCGCTGCCCGCGCGGCAACAAAACATCTATTGGGTCTGGAAACTCGCCAGTCACAAGCGCAGCAAACGCAGCTTTAGCAGCAGCAGTCGCACACGTTCCGGTTGTCCATCCTTTGCGGAGTTGTGAATTGTCGTTCATTATAATAATAACTAGCAAACTAATAATTTGTATATTGTTATACGATTGTCTAAGTAACTATCAACTAACAACTAGCAACCAATCTATGATTTCAGGTTTTATGATAGCCGCCCCACGTTCCGGCTCGGGCAAAACCACTGTAGCACTTGGACTGCTGCGAGCCTTAGCGCAGCGCGGTCTTAAAGTATCATCTTTTAAGTGCGGCCCTGATTATATAGACCCTGCCTTCCATAAAATTGCCACCGGAAGAAACAGTTATAATCTGGATAGCTGGACTATGTCTGGTGAAATACTGGACGCTAATTTTGCGCAAGGTACAAAAGATGCGGAAATAATAATAGCCGAAGGTTCAATGGGGCTATTTGACGGTGTCGCCACTACAGGCGCAAACGGCGATGGCTCAAGCGCGGATATTGCCGCACACTTTGGCCTTCCTGTAATACTGGTGGTTGATACAAGCGGGCAATCGCAATCAGCAGGGGCGACGGCGCTTGGCTTTAACAGCTTCCACCCCGATATAAAAATTGCTGGGGTGATTTTAGGAAATATAGCCAGCGAGCGACACTACAATCTGGCAAAACGTGGTGTAGAAAAGGCCGGAATACCAGTTTTTGGAGCACTACCACGAAACAGCGTTCCTTCTATCCCTGAAAGGCATTTAGGGTTAGTACAGGCTGGGGAAATACCTAAAATTTCCGAGATGATAGATGCCCTTGCCAAATCAATGGAAAAACATCTGGATATAGATGCTATTTTAGCAGTTTCAAAATATACTACTACCCCTAATCCTCAAGCCCTAAGCCTCAAGCCTTCTGTAAAAAAAATAACTCTCTCCCAAGACATCGCATTTTCCTTTATGTATGAACATACCTTGGCTCAGTGGTGTGAACAAGGAATTGAAATACTCCCATTTTCACCACTAGCCAATGAAGCACCGGATATGTCAGCCGATTTATGTTGGCTCTCAGGTGGGTATCCTGAACTGCATCTCGAGAAACTTTCACAGAATCATAATTTTCTGGAGGGGCTTCGTGAATTTGCACGAAACAAACCTGTGCACGGCGAATGCGGTGGCTATATGGTGCTGGGAGAAGCAATAATTGATGCAAACGGAATAAAATGGCAAATGGCAGGTTTGCTGCCGCTTGTGACTTCTTTTGCCGCCCGCAAGCTACATCTTGGCTATCGGGCATTGCGCCTTGCAGTGGATTGCCCGATTGGAGCAAAAAATTCTCTCGTGCGCGGGCATGAATTCCACTATGCTAGCATAATTGGGCAAGGTGAGGCAGAATCTTTGGGAGAGGTTACTGATGCAAATGGAAACTCACTAGGTTCAGCGGGAATGGTTTCTGGAAATGTAACAGGCACATTTTTTCACAAAGTAGCAAATGGATAATAATTTTGATGAGTAATGACAAAACAGGAAAAATAATTTTGGTTGGCGCAGGGTGCGGCGATCCCGAACTGCTGACGCTTAAAGCAGCAAAAGCTTTGCAGAATGCTGATGTGATTTTATATGATGCACTGGTATCTGCCGAAGTTCTGGCTATGGCAAACAAGCAGGCACAGAAAATATCGGTTGGCAAAAAAGGGCATGGCGAATCCTGCCGCCAGCCGGATATTAATAAAATAATGGTAAATTACGCGAATGAAGGCAAAACCATATTGCGCCTTAAAGGTGGTGATCCGCTGATTTTCAGTCGCGCAGCAGAGGAAATAGAAGCCGCTCATGCCGCTGGGATTCCGGTAGAGATAATTTCCGGTATTAGCACCGCACAGGCAACCGCCGCCGCGCTTGGTTTTCCGCTTACCCACCGCGAAAGCGCCCGCCGCCTGCAATTTGTCACAGGGCATGACCATAAAGGTGGGCTTCCCGAAGGAATGAATTGGCAGGCTCTCGCTGATAAAAATTCTACCACTGTAGTTTACATGCCGAAAAAAACCATCGCTGCATTAAGCACAAAATTACTGGAATATGGGCTTCCGGCAGATACCACTGCCCTAGCTGTAATGAGCGCAACCCTACCCTCACAACAGGAAATCAAAGGAACCATAGCAACTATTGCAAAACTTATGGAAAAAGCACAATTGCCAGACGCAGTAATAGTTATTATCGGTGATGTGGTTAAATAGCGGTAAATCACAATGTCAGAATACCCAGATAACAATTATCCTTTATTTTCCGCTGTGGTGCTTACGCTTTTTCCTGAGATGTTTCCCGGCCCACTTGGTCATTCTCTGGCGGGCAAGGCTTTAGAAAAAAATATCTGGTCGCTTAAAACCCTGCAAATCCGAGATTTTGCTACGGATAAACATAAAACCGTTGATGACAAGCCTTTTGGCGGCGGCACAGGCATGGTGATGAAACCGGACGTAATAGACGCTGCCATCAATCATGCAAAAACTTTACTCCCCTTAAGCCTTAAGCCTCAAGCCCCAAGCCCTACTATAATCTATCCCTCGCCACGCGGCATTCCCATTACACAACCACTGATAGAAAAATTAAAAAATGAACAGCTTATAATTTTATGCGGACGCTTTGAAGGAATCGACCAGCGGGTTATTGACCATCACCAGATGCTAGAGGTAAGCCTCGGAGATTTCATACTTTCTGGCGGTGAAATAGTGGCCATGACGATAATTGACGCCTGCGTGCGCCTGCTTGATGGGGTAATCGGCAATAAAGACGCGCTTTCGCAAGAAAGTTTTGCCCCCACGCAAGAATTTACTAGACTACTGGAATATCCGCATTATACTCGCCCCTCATTTTGGAATGGAAAATCAGTGCCTGATGTGCTACTTTCTGGTAATCACTCAGAGATTGAACGATGGCGGCTTGAGCAAGCGAAGCTTATAACGCAGGCTCGCCGTCCGGACTTGATAAATAAAAAGAAGGAATAGTAAAATGAATTTGTTACAAAAAATTGAAAAAGAAAACATGGAAAAATTAGCCGCTGGTAAACGTCTTGATTCTTTTTCGCAAGGGGACACTATTAAAGTTGGTGTGCGCATTATTGAAGGCAATACCGAACGTACCCAGATTTTTGAAGGCGTTTGCATCGGCAAGAAAAATGCTGGCGTGCGCTCATCTTTCACCGTACGCAAACTTAGCCATGGCGAAGGCGTTGAACGCGTATTCCCAATCTATTCTCCACGCGTTGAAAGCGTTGAATTAGTGCGTAAAGGTGAAGTTCGCCGCGCTAAGCTATATTATCTTCGTGGCCTTACTGGTAAAGCTGCCCGTATTACTGAAAAACGTGATACAAAAAAAGCTGAGGCTTAATTTTTTAGATAACTAGATTACTGGATGACAAGATAATTGATTTAGTAATCTAATTATTTTAGCAATCATCCAATAATCTGGTAATTTAACATGCCTAAAACGTTATTTGATAAAATTTTTGAATCACACCTTGTATCATCTCAGGATGACGGCACTTGCCTGATTTATATTGACCGCCATTTGGTGCATGAAGTCACCAGCCCGCAAGCTTTTGAAGGGCTACGCGTAAGCGGGCGCAAAGTTCGCCGTCCTGATGCCACTCTTGCTGTGCCTGACCATAACGTACCCACCACCCCAGAGCGCAAACAAGGCATTATCAAAGACGAAACTTCCCGCATCCAAGTGCAAACCCTTGCCAATAATGCACAGGAATTTGGCATTACCCATTACGCGATGGATGATAAACGTCAGGGCATCGTTCATATCGTAGGGCCTGAGCAAGGCTTCACCCAGCCGGGGATGACCATAGTTTGCGGCGATTCCCACACCAGCACCCATGGCGCATTTGGCGCACTGGCTTTTGGTATCGGCACTTCCGAAGTTGAGCATGTCCTTGCCACCCAAACCCTTATCCAGCGCCGTGCTAAAAATATGCTGGTGCGTGTTGACGGCAAACTTCCGGCCGGCGTTACCGCCAAAGATATTACCCTTGCTGTAATCGGTAAAATCGGCACTGCTGGCGGCACTGGCTATGTAATTGAATATGCTGGTGAAGCCATTCGCGAGCTTTCCATGGAAGGGCGCATGACTGTGTGTAACATGTCTATCGAAGCAGGTGCTCGTGCAGGACTAATCGCCCCTGACGAAAAAACTTTTGAGTACCTCAAAGGCCGCCCTAAAGCACCGCAAGGCGCAGATTGGGACAAAGCGGTTGCTTACTGGAAAACTCTGCCGTCTGATACAGGCGCGAAATATGACGCAGAAATAGTACTGAATGCTGCCGACATTGCCCCACAGGTTACATGGGGAACATCGCCGGAAGATGTGTTGCCTATCACGGCCACTGTTCCTGCTGGCGACACCCCTACTAAAACCCGCGCACTGGAATATATGGGGCTTAAAGCCGGGCAAAAACTAACTGATATAGCCATAGATAAAGTATTTATCGGCTCTTGCACCAATGGCCGCATTGAAGACTTACGTGAAGCAGCAAAATTTGCTAAAGGCCACAAAGTGGCAGGCAGCGTAAAACTGGCTATGGTTGTGCCGGGTTCAGGACTGGTAAAAGAACAAGCGGAAAAAGAAGGCTTGGATAAAATCTTCCTAGAAGCAGGCTTTGAATGGCGCGAACCGGGTTGCTCGATGTGCCTTGCCATGAATGCAGACAAGTTGGAAGATGGCGAACGTTGTGCCTCAACTTCCAACCGCAATTTTGAAGGCCGCCAAGGCCGCGGCGGGCGCACCCACCTTCTCTCCCCTGCTATGGCAGTTGCCGCAGCGGTTACAGGGAAATTAGCTGACATCAGGGAATTCAAATAATGGCGTTTTTCAAATCAATCTCAAACTGGTTTTCCTCTCTCGGTAAAAAGAAAAAGAAAGAAGAAAAAGTAGCATGGGACGAACTTGATTACGGCAAACCCGCCCAACCAAAAAACCTAACACCAATTGATATAGACCCGTGGAAAACTTGATATGAAACCATTTAACTCACTATCCGCCATCGCTGCCCCGCTTCCCATTGATAATGTTGATACCGACATGATCATCCCTAAGCAATTCTTAAAAACCATTGCCCGCACCGGCTTGAAAGAGGGCTTGTTTTATGAAATGCGTTTTCGGGTAGATGGTTCTCGTGTTAATGATTTCGTGCTGCATAACAAACCATACACCCACGCAGAAATTCTGATTTCCGGTTCAAATTTCGGCTGCGGCTCATCACGCGAACATGCGCCTTGGGCGTTGCTTGATTTCGGCATTCGCTGTGTGATTGCACCATCTTACGCGGATATTTTCTTCAATAACTGCTTCAAAAACGGTATTTTGCCAGTTGTTTTGCCGAAAGAACAAGTGGCATTGCTCATGCAGGCAGCGGAAAGCGGTAAAAAAATCAGCATTGATTTAGAAAAGCAAACCGTACAGGCCGAAGGACAAAATACACCGGCATTTTCTTTTGAAGTCGAGCCATTCCGCAAACATTGCCTTATGAACGGACTGGATGATATTGGCCTGACCCTTGAAAAGCTGGATGCAATAGGGGCTTACGAAACTAAGCAAAAACAAAATACCCCGTGGTTAGCAGCGTAAATGGGTGGGCACGATCATCATAATCATGAGGATCCGCACTGCCATATAATTCACGACCGCAGGATGCTGTGGATTGTGCTTATACTTAATGCTTTCATGTTTTTTCTTGAACTATGGCAAGGTGTAAAAGCTGATTCCAGTGCCTTACTTGCTGATTCCATGGATTTTTTCAGCGATTCATTAAGCTATATCATTACACTTTATGTTATCCAGAAACATATCCATATCCGCGCTAAAGCTGCGCTGGTAAAGGCCGCTTTGATGCTTGTTCTGGCAGGCGTTGCACTTACCCAAGGCGCATTCAATCTGATTGAACAAACTACGCCTATTTATTCCACAATGGGCTGGGTTGGAACATTGGCACTTATCGTAAATATCACAAGCGCACTACTGTTATATAGCTCCCGCGGGCGCGACAGCAACATGCGCTCCGTCTGGCTCTGTAGCCGTAATGATGCCTTTGCCAATATACTGATTTTATGCGCAGCTTACCTAGTATATATCACCGGCAGCCTCTATCCTGATTTGGCAGTAGCTCTAGGCATAGCTTGGCTGGAAGGCAGTGCTGCGATAAAAATCATCCACCATGCAAAAAGTGAGTTGAGAAGCTAGTAATTTCGTGTAAAAGCCTAGTGAACAAATTACTCAAAGTATTTCAGTAATTGGCTAGGCAACCGAGGCGAGCAGCACGGAGCGTATGCTTATTACGTGAGTACTGCGAGTCCGAAGGGTAACGAAGCCAATTATTGAAAGACACAGAGTAATGCAGCAATTTGTAATACTAGCTTACGATGCAAAAGATGAAGGTGCAATGGCAAGGCGCATGGCCGCCCGCACTGCCCACACACAAGCAATGGTAGAAGCACGTAAAAGCGGCAATATGATTTGCGGCGCTGCTTTACTTGATGAAACCGGAAAAATGATTGGCTCTAATATCATAGTAAACTACCCTTCCCGCAAAGAATTAGATGCATGGTTAAACTCTGAGCCTTATGTTATAGGTAAGGTCTGGGAAAATATAACAATAATACCCGCTAAACTCGGCGATACATTCAAAGATTTGATAAAAGGATAATATAAATGACAGCAAAACATATTCTCTTACTCCCTGGTGATGGCATTGGCCCTGAAGTAATTACCGAAACCAAAAAAATCATTAATTGGTTCAGCACAAATGGCAATATAAAATTTGAAACCAGCGAAGCTTTACTCGGTGGCGCAGCCTATGACGCTGTTGGTACTCCTTTCCCTGAAGAAACCATAACTGCCGCAAAAAAATCTGATGCAGTACTGCTGGGCGCAGTAGGCGGCCCGAAATGGGAATCGCTACCGATTGCTTCCCGCCCAGAAAAAGGCTTGCTTGGCATCCGCAAAGCCCTTGGTTTATTTGCTAATTTACGCCCCGCTGTGTGTTTTGATGCGCTAGCGGATGCTTCCACCCTAAAACATGAGGTGGTTGCGGGACTGGATATTATGATTGTGCGCGAACTAACCGGTGGTATTTATTTTGGCCAGCCGCGTGGCGTGGAAACCCTGCCGGACGGTACGCGCAGGGGCATTAATACCGAAGTCTATACCTCACCGGAAGTCAGCCGTATTGCCCGAGTAGCGTTTGAGCTGGCGGCTAAGCGCGGCGGCAAGCTCTGCTCGGTGGATAAAGCCAACGTGCTGGAATGCACAGAAATGTGGCGTGAAGAAGTTATTAAAGTTGGTGAGGCTGAATATCCGAATATCCAGCTTTCGCACATGTATGTGGATAATGCCGCTATGCAGCTGGTGCGCAACCCTAAACAGTTTGATGTGATGGTTACTACCAACATGTTTGGTGACATTTTATCGGATGTGGCCTCTATGCTCACCGGCTCACTGGGTATGCTCCCTTCCGCCTCACTAGGTGTGGCTGGAACCCCTGCCCTTTATGAACCTGTGCATGGTTCTGCTCCGGATATTGCTGGGAAAGGCATTGCCAACCCAATCGCAACTATTCTTTCCTTTGCCATGATGCTGCGCTATTCCTTTGATATGAAAAAAGAGGCTGACAAGCTGGAAGCCGCTATAAAAACCGTTCTCTCTAAAGGGCTACGCACCGCTGATATCATGCAGGAAGGCAAGAAAAAACTTTCAACCTCTGAAATGGGCGATGCAATCCTCAAAGAACTAGCAGCTTAACACCTATTTTAATGTAAAATCATAGCTGCCACTGGTTGCGTGATGGTCGTTGCACAGGCATACCGCTTTCCATTTTACAGTATATTTTCCCGGCGCAAGTTCAGGCAATTCCTCGCTAACCGTTATCTGGTCAGGGGCAAGATTTATAGCTTTTTCGCTTAACAATTTTTTGCCGCTAAAAACTTTTATGTAGCTTTCATCTATACGCAGCGGCTCAGAGAAAGTTATTTTTACTTCAGGAGGCTACGATTTAATAACAGCATTCTTGGCAGGTACTGATGATTCCACATGCGCATGTGCAAAAACTGGTGAGATAGCGGAGAAAGGCAATAAAAATGCGCATAAGAAACGATATTTTTCATACGCAGACCTCCTATATATTCGCGTTCAAAAGCTTGATTTAAATAAGTAATGGAAAAACAGATTGACCACAGGCTAATCTATGCTAGCATTCCTGCAATGGTTTTTCTACATATAAAAAATATGCAGAAATGAAAATGGAATGTGGTGAGGGTTAATACCCGATTCTACAACTGCACCAGCAACTGTAAACGGCGATACGGTATGTTTAACCACTGGGCAACTGGGAAGGTAACATGCCAGAATATAGAAATATTCTAACCGTAAGTCAGGAGACATGCCATTACAAATTGTCACGCGCAAACGCTTCGGGCTGGGTGACCGATGGGGAATTTCTTCTAATTTGAAGAAAATCTTTGTTTGCAGTGATGTGTATAATTATTACGCATCGAGGTTTTTTATGAATACTACTATTACTAAATCTACTAATGTCTCCACAAGTGTTACTAAGGAAAAAATTGCTGCCCTAGCTTCTATATTGCTTGGCGCTGCCTTTATTTTTATCATCGGATTTTCGCATATTGAAGTCGTGCATAATGCCGCGCATGATACTCGCCATTCCGCCGCTTTCCCTTGCCACTAAGGAGTAATAACATGCAAAAAATTCTATTAACTGCGCTTGCCGCAGGCATTGTCGCTGGTCTTTCCACCTTTGCAATCCAAACCGCAAAACTAACTCCGCTGATTTTACAAGCAGAAGTTTATGAAGAAGCAGAATCAGCAAAACAGGAAGCAACAGAAACCGCCATGCATGAAACTCATGAACATGAGCATAACGAAGAAACATGGGAACCGGCCAATGGTTTTGAACGCAACGCCTACCGTCTGCTTGCCGATATAGGAATGGGCATTGGCTTTGCGTTAATATTAGTAGGTGCATTCACCTTGCGCGGAGAAAAAATAGATACCAAGCGCGGCATATTATGGGGACTTGCCGGCTTTGCAACATTCTCCCTTGCCCCAACTTTTGGCCTTCCTCCCGAACTGCCGACCACTCTTGCTGCTGATTTGAATTTACGGCAAATATGGTGGCTGGGAACTGCAATAGCAACGGCCACAGGACTATATATGGCTATTTTCCCACGCCAGAATATAATAAAAATTTTAGGTATTGCTATACTCGCCTTGCCGCATATTATCGGCGCACCGCACGGCCCGGTTGGCGGAATAGTACCAACTGAACTGAACGCCCAGTTCGCTTCTGCCTCGCTTACTGTCATGGTGATTTTCTGGATAGTGCTTGGCGCCGCAAGCGGTTGGCTCTATGGTAATCATTGCAGCAAATAATCTATATTTATTGATACATCATTAGCCTTATAGCCAATAATAGATTACTTGATTTTAATAAAATTATTTATATATATTTTAATCTATTTTAGTTTTAGCTCTAATTGGGAATGGGTATGCAATACCTGCATTTAGAGGTTAGCAATTCCATTTATGATGGAAAAAGCAAAAGAGTTACCTCCTTATATGAGGATAGGAATCAAAAGCCTGTAGAAATATTCTACGAGTTTGATAGCGTATTGCCGTGGTCGGATAACACATTACTAGATGGGCATATGTTTGCCGTATTGCTTTATGCATCTGCGCTTGGCAAGCCGCTTAAAGTGCATGGCGCTCTTTCTCATACCACAGTTCGCAATATGGAAGAATTACTGTCAATCTGGTGTATGTGGCAACCAGAAATCTATAAAAAAATAGAAATCCTCCCAGATAGAATTGAAAATAGCCGTAAAACTCCCAGCAAAGAAAAAGCCATTTCTGCATTCTCTGGCGGTGTTGATTCAATTTTCACAGCACTGCGCAATACAAGAATACTTACCGAGAATACGCATTACCCGCTGCAAAGCATACTTATGGTGCATGGCTTTGACGTGGATATGTATAATAACAATGATTTCACAAAACTTACTCAGCGGATGCAGCCTATTCTGGATGATTTAAATCTTGAGCTGCGAACAATACGAACCAATAGCCGTGAATTAAAAATCCAAAATTGGGAAGATTCCCACGGTCTGGAAATAGCTGCATGTTTACATATGTATTCTGACGAGTTTGATTTGCATCAGGTAAGGAAAATAAAAATAAATACCGATGGTCAGATCAAGGAATTAGGCAGGATCGTAAAATACGCCCGCAAAAATAAAATAGATGATCCGTGGGTATTATTACTTGAGCAAAGATTGTACGGGATAGAACCAGCTAAAAAATTAAGTCGGCAAAATGGCGATTTAGTCAAAAGGATATTAAAAACCATTTTAAAAGCACTCAATATTGATGAGCCGGTTAAAAGAATCTGGCGGCAAACAAAACGAACATTTTTTGATATATAACAAGGATTTTTTTATGAAGTGGCAGACAACGAAGAGTAGTTCATATCCACAGGCAACGCTTAAAGACTATGCAAAAATTTTTGACGCGCGTGGCCGAGATTACCATGAAGCAATGCTTAGCTTTCCCCATGCCCGCGATGCAGAATTTTATAATATTATAAAATATGCTGACTTACAGGATGGCCAAATTATGCGATTTTCCCTTTGGCGGCGGTTATTTAGAAAACTATATCAAACCAAACCTTGATTTGATTTTACTGGAAAATTCACAGGTATTTCTGCAGTGCGTGCCGGAAAATTCCAAAGCCAAACGCTTACTGGTAAAAAATTATAAAATTCCTTTGCCAGATAATAGTTGCGACCGCTTTGTCTCACTGGCAGGCATCCATCACGTTGATGATAAAGCTGTAGTATTTTCTGAAATACACCGCTGCCTTAAGGTAGGCGGCAAATTCGCCCTTGCCGATGTCAGCGAAGGCTCTGGCACCGCAGGATTCCTTAACGAATTTGTCCATGAAAATAGCGATGCAGGGCATGAAGGAATCTTCCTTCATAACGGCACGAAAAAAGAACTGGAAAGATACGGTTATAAAGTAAGATTCATGCAGCCCATTCTTATTCCTAGACGTTTTCATCTCTGGCGGAAATGACAAAATATTGCCGCTTGATGTTTGGCATCACTAAAGCCAGCCCAGCAAAAATTGAACAGGCAATCGCAAGCTACCTTGGAATAAGAAAGAAAGACGACTTATACCATATGGGCTGGGAACTGTTATTCATTACAGCAGAAAAACAAGCTTAATATCCGGTCAAAATCCTATCCACTAATTCTTTGATAGTTGGCACAAAGCCATCCGCATAAAACGGATCATTTTTGAATTTATAAGCATTATGCCCAGAGAACATAAGCTGCGAATCAACCGGATTACCGAGGATAATATCCTGCAAAGTTTTCTGGATACAAAAACTACGTGGATCAGCACGTTTTCCAGTGGTAAAATCATCATGGTCTTTCCAGTTGGAGAAACGGCAATGGCTGAGGCAGCCCATGCAGTCAACCTGATCAACATGAATTTCCTGCGCTTTTTCCGGTGTCACAAAAATAAGACTGGAATCCGGAGTTTTCAACGCCTCTATAAACCCCTGTTCTTTCCATGTATCAACACGAGCCTTATCGTCCGGCTGCACAAATACAGGGCGGCCGCGCGCTCCAACCGGCAGCGGCTCGGAAAACAACCCTTCCTGTTCCATGCGATACTCTATTTGCCTGTCAGAACGTCCGCGAAGTTCTTTGATAAAATCATTATTCACCGCCGATGAATAAAACCCAGTCGGGCTGAACTGGTTAAGGAATACATCCCCCTCATCCAAAGTCATAAGCTTCGTTTTCCAATCATCAGAAACAGGGCTTTCTTTGGTGAGAAGCGGCCGCGTACCAAATTGGAAAGCAATTTTCCCGATTTCCGGATTATCCAGCCAGTTTTCCCAATCTTTAAGATGCCATGCCCCACCCGCCATAATAATCGGCACATTCTGCAAACCAAAACTATTCATAGATTTACGTAGTTCTGCCACCCGTGGATAAGGATCTTGCGGAACATTAGGATCTTCCGCATTAGAAAGCCCGTTATGTCCGCCAGCAAGCCATGGATCTTCATATACCACGCTGCCCAACCACTGTGCAGTCTTATTATAAGAACGCTTCCATAATGCATTGAATGCCCGCGCTGAAGAAATAATCGGATGATAATACACACCGTAACCAGCCGCTAAATCGCCTAATCGGTAAGGCATACCGGCACCGCAGGTAACACCATGCACCATCCCTTTCGCGCCTTCTAATATACCGGTAAGAACGCGTTCCGCGCCACCCATTTCCCACAGCACGTTCACGTGGATGCGGCCATTGCCACCAGAAATCTCATGCGCGATTTTCGCTTGGTCTATCCCGCCCCTAATACTTTGCACAACCAGCTCTTCATGCCGTTCCCTACGGGTTTTTGCTTCATAATGATAAGGAATTATCTTTCCATTCTCGTCATAATACTGTGCATTTACACCAGAAAAAGTACCAACCGCACCCGCTGCCGCAAACGCACCGGAACTCGCGCCCGCACTTGCGCCAATACCTTTACCTCCTTCAATAATAGGATAAACTTCCTTTCCGGAGATAACAACAGATCCTAGTTTTTTACGGAAATTCTCAGCAGCAGATTCTAACAATTTACTTATTCCTTAAATATGAAATTATTAATCAGGAGAGCGATTATAGAAGGATTAAAAATTAATACAATAACGTTATTTTTCTAAAGTGCGAATAACTACTTTTGATTGCAAAGTGCGTTGCACTGGGCATTTAGCTGCAATATCCACTAATTTCTTCCGCTGTTCTGACGTCAGATCATCACCATATACAATCACTTCTTTTTCAAAAAAATCTATTTTACCACTATTTTCTTCCGCCTCAGCTAAATCAGAAGCATTTACTTTCTGGTGCGATATATTTATCTCCACCCTGTCAAGCGGCCAATTTTGCTTTCTGGCATACCAACGCACTGTCATCGCCGTACATTCCCCAAGAGCAGCCAGCAAAAAATCATAGGGCGCTGGGGCAAGGTCATCCCCCATAGGTTGCGGTTCATCCCCCTGTAAATCATATCCAGAAACATTGATATCAACCGCATATGCGCTTTTGCCATTTTCCACTATATGCGCGGTTATTTTTTCTTCTCCAGCCATATTGTCCTCTTAAAAATTTATTTACCTAAGAACGGTAACGCCTGTGATACTCCGCATCATAAAGTGCCGATTCACGAAAATCATTTTCAGCAAGTACGCGACCAATTACTATAAGGGCTGTGCGTTCTATTTCTTTATTATCCACCATATCTTCAATAGTACCAAGTGTTGCACGAATAATTTTTTCATCCGGCCATGAAGCGCGGTATACTACCGCCACAGGGCAATCATCACCTAGAATCGGTGCAAGCTCTGCCACCACCCTATCCAAAGCATGGATGGACAAGTGCACCGCCATAGTTGCTCCAGTACGGGCGAATGCAGCAAGCGATTCTCCTTCCGGCATGGCGGAAGCCCGACCGCTGGTTCTGGTAAGCACTAATGATTGCGCAACTTCCGGCAAAGTAAATTCCTGCGCGAGAGCCGCGGCAGATGCCGCAAAAGACGGCACACCTGCTGTAACAGTATAAGGAACACCTAACCTCCTTAAACGGCGGATTTGCTCACCCATTGCCGACCATATAGATAAATCACCGGAGTGTAACCGCGCTACATCCAGTCCTTTTTCATGCGCGTCAATAAATTCTGCTTCTATTTTGTCTAAATCAAGCGGCGCAGTATTGATAATTTTTGCGCCATCAGGACACCAGCTCAGCATCTCTTCCGGCACAAGTGATCCCGCATATAAACAAACCGGACAGGACGCTATTATATTACGCCCCCTAAGAGTAATCATATCCGCTGCCCCCGGCCCTGCCCCAATGAAATGTATTGTCATCACCTCTCCTATTTTTCACCGGCCGCAATAGCACAACTAGCCGCCGCAGAACTAATCCGTGTACAAATCAGCTTAGGATTTTTCCCCACCGCTGCCAATGCCGATACCTCTGCCACCGATGGTACAGAAAATAATTCCACCACTTTTTGTGAAACTGTCTGCGCAAGGTTAGCCACCTCATCACATCTGGTTTGCGGAATAACCACTAACGGTAAATCCAGTGCCTCAGCCGCATGTATAATAGGTTCTGCACCTTCTTTAACCCAAGCTGTAGCCATAAGATTTATATCGCTTATCGTAACATCGCTTTTTTCTAATGCCTTATGCACCAGCTCTATTATTTCTTCAGCGGAACATTGTTTGCGGCAGCCAACCCCGATAGCAACCCTCATTTGCTGATGCTCCACTGTAATACGCTCATAGCCGGTCGCAAACCAGTCATTGACCCCACTGCCTCTGCCCGCTCTATGCCAATGCGGATAATTTCACCGCCATATTTTTTGCATGCGGCAATAATCACAGCTTCTGTTTCCAAAGTTACCGAATTTACCACTAGCCTGCCGCCTTTTTTCAAAGCATTCCATGCCACATCTATTACCTGCGGATTACCCGCCCCACCGCCAATAAACACTGCATCCGGCGCTTCCATCCCTTCTAAAATTTCAGGGACGCTGCCCTCAATAATCTTTAAATCAGGCACTCCCAGTGAAATTGCATTACGCTTTGCCCGCTGCGCCCGTACCGGATTTTTTTCAAAACCGACAGCACGGTTGGAGGCATCACAAAGCAGCCACTCAATTGCAATCGAACCCGCCCCCAGACCTATATCCCAGAGTAACTCACCCCTGCGTGGGGCAAGGGAAGAAACAGTGATCGCCCGCACTTCACGTTTGGTTAACTGCCCGTCATTTTCAAATAAATCATCAACAAGACCGGAAGTAATCGGCAAAGCGCATACTTTCATTTCTGCATCGTCTGGAATCTCTATCGCCACCATATTAAGCCTTGCAATATCCTGAAGCCTTAAGCCTTCAGCCTGAAGCCTTATCTTTTCCTTCTTCCCGCCTAAATGCTCCAGCACCCAGAATTTGGCTTTAGCAAAACCCCGCTTTTCTAATAGATCGGTAAGCAGAGCAGGCGTTGTTTCATCCGTGGACAAGGCTAATATTTTTGCCTTGGGCTGCAAATGCGGGATTATTTTTTCAATTGCCCTGCCATTCAGGCCAATTGTTACTGTATCCTGAAGCGCCCAACCTAATCTTGCCGCTGCCAGCGAAAAACATGACGGCGCAGGTATTACCAACATTTCCTCTATCGGTATATAGCGCGCAAGAGTTGCCCCAATGCCATAACAAAACGGATCACCGGAAGCCAGAACCACTATTTTTTTAAGACCTAGATAAGACAAGATTTTTTCAATTGATTTTTCAAGGGGTGATTCCCATATCTCACTTTTTCCCTTTATCAAATCATTAGCCAGCTCCAAATGCCGAGTTCCGCCTACTATCAAAGCAGCAGAAGCTATAAGCTCACGAGCCTGCACGCTTAAACCATCAACCCCATTTTCGTTGATGCCAATTATAGATAACCATGTTATATCATTTTCCATGAACATACTTATACTCGGCGGAACCAGCGAAGCAAGTGAACTTGTAGAACTTTTGCCTCAATATCCTGATATAAAAGCGACTCTATCACTGGCGGGACGCACGAAGTCTCCAGTTCTACCACAAATAAACCATCGTATAGGCGGTTTCGGCGGAGTGGCAGGACTGGTTAGTTATATCCAAGATCAAAAAATTACTGCCATTGTGTGTGCCACCCATCCTTTCGCCCGCAGAATGCCGTTTAATGCCCAAGAAGCGGCAAAAATTGCAGGCGTTCCGATTATCCACCTGCTCCGTAAACCATGGCTGCCTCAAGCTAGTGATAATTGGATAGAAGTGGATAGCCATAAAGATGCCATAAATCACTTAAGCCTTAAGACGCAAGCCATAATCCTAAACATTTTCCTAACCGTCGGCAGGCTGGAACTGGCAGAATATGTAAATACCCCGCAATATTCTTACCTAATCCGCAGTATTGACGCACTTTCTGCCAAACCAATAGAAAACGCTCAATATATAACCGCCCGCCCGCCATTTAGCATAGAAAATGAGCGCAAGATAATGCAAAAATATAAAATTGATTTTTTAATTACAAAAAATTCCGGTGGCACAGCGACAGAAGCCAAACTCACCGCAGCCCGTGAACTGAAAATCCCAGTTATTTTAATCAACCGCCCCATACGGCCTGAAGGGCTACATGTAGAGGTCGCCTCAGACGCAATAAAATGGCTCGTTTCCCTTAAATAAAAAACGAGCCATTTTTCCTAATTATATTACTGTTTTAACAAAATTATTTTTTTACAGGCTCTTTGCCATCCATAGGCATTTTATTATCTTTCATTTTTTTACGCATTTCCTTAAATTTTTCCATTTTTGCGGCATAGGCTGCATCCCATTCTTCTTTGGTTACTTTACCATCTTTATTAGCATCTTTTTCTTCAAATTTTTTATTGGAAAATTCATTTGATTCCTCTTTGGTGATCACACCGTCACCATTAGTATCCAACTCTTTCCACATAGATTCCTTCCGTTCATCCATACGGTGGTGCATTCTATCTCCCATTTTTCCACCCATAGCGGCATCCGGCACTTCAGTGCTGACTTTCGGCATTTCCTCGTTTGGAACTTGAGCTAACGGATTTTGAACAGCTGCTGGAGCGGCCTGTGCCAACATCGCAGCGGTCGCAATAGTTGTAAAAATAAACCCAAAGGTAAATACATGTTTCATGACCATCTCCTGATTATTTGTTAAAAATATTAATAAACTTAATTTACAGCTAAAAAAGCGAGTATTTATATAGCTCATATGCTATAATTTTTCATTATTTTTATTATTAATTATTGTCCATGTTATTCTCTAGTTGATTTTTACAACAGGCTAGATTAGAACCCGCTACTATATTTGGCATTATGCTTTGTTGTTTCTGGTTAAGTTTGCGGGTGTAGTTCAATGGTAGAACGTCAGCCTTCCAAGCTGAACACGAGGGTTCGATTCCCTTCACCCGCTCCAAGCTTATGCTAGAGATTATTGTAATTATTATATGTAAGAACAAATTTAACCAAAATAAGGATAACTAAAAATGGCTAAAGAGAAATTTGAGAGAACGAAACCGCATTGTAATATTGGGACTATAGGTCACGTTGATCATGGTAAGACTTCGTTGACTGCTGCGATTACCAAGATTCTTGCGGAGGCTGGTCGTGCTAAATATACAGCATATGACAAGATTGACGCTGCACCGGAAGAGAAAGCTCGTGGTATTACGATTAATACCGCGCACGTTGAGTATGAAACCGAGAACCGCCACTATGCGCACGTAGATTGCCCTGGTCAC
>CAUJIB010000067.1 GCA_963205245.1 Pseudomonadota bacterium | reverse complement strand
GGCAGAGCATCTGGCGCGGGATATTGCAGTGGGCGGAACATTATTTGAGCAGCTTGGTTTTTACTATGTAGGACCTGTGGATGGGCATAATCTTACGCATTTATTGCCTGTGTTGCGCAATATTAAGAATGAAAAAGATAGTGGGCCGATCCTCCTTCATGTTGTAACGAAAAAAGGGCATGGTTACCAGCCCGCAGAACTTTCGGATGATAAATATCATGGTGTGGTTAGCTTTGATGTTGAAACAGGAGCTCAGAAAAAATCAGTGGCAGGAGCGCCGAGCTATACTAAAATTTTTGCAGAAAGTTTGATTGCCGAAGCAAAGAAAGATAAAAAAATTGTGGCAATTACTGCGGCTATGCCTTCTGGCACTGGGCTGGATTTATTTTCTAAAGATTTTCCTGAGAGAATGTTTGATGTGGGTATTGCCGAGCAGCATGCGGTAACATTTGCGGCTGGGCTTGCCACTCAAGGATATAAGCCATTCTGCGCGATATATTCGACCTTTTTACAACGTGGCTATGATCAGGTGGTGCATGATGTTGCCATCCAGAATTTGCCGGTGCGTTTTGCCATAGACCGTGCAGGGCTGGTTGGAGCAGATGGCTCAACACATGCTGGTAGTTTTGATATAACGTATCTGGCAAACCTTCCTAATTTTATTGTGATGGCGGCCGCGGACGAAGCTGAGCTTAAGCATATGGTGGCAACTCAGGTTACGATTAATGATGCGCCAAGCGCATTGCGCTATCCGCGTGGTGAAGGAAGCGGAGTTGAGTTGCCAGTTGAAGGCAAGCCTTTAGAAATAGGTAAGGGAAGGATTGTAAAGCAGGAAAAAGAGGCAAAAGTTGCTTTGCTTTCTCTTGGTACACGACTTGACGAATGTCTAAAGGCAGCCGGTATTTTAGCAGAAAAGGGAATCAAAACCACCGTTGCCGATGCACGTTTTGCTAAGCCGCTTGATGAAGAATTGATAAGTAAATTGCTGGCGGAGCATGAGCTGGTAGTAACGGTGGAGGAGGGAGCAATTGGCGGATTTGGCTCGCACGTGCTGAATTTTGCGGTAAACAATGGATTGTTAGGTAATAAGAATAAAATTATGACGCTTTTCCTGCCTGATATATTTATTGAGCAAAATACACCGCAAGCTATGTATGATGAAGCAGGGCTTAATGCTGCGCAGATTGTGGAGAGGGTTTTGGCGAATATCATCCATGATTAAAATTCAGGGAAATAATTTTACATTCGCTGGAAAAACTTATAGTTGCTCTGTTGGTAAAAAAGGTTTTTCTGATGATAAAAAAGAAGGTGATGGCAAAACCCCGTTTGGTATATTTCCGTTGCGCGAATTATGGTGCCGGGCGGATAAGATTAAGCAGCCAGATACACAATTACCCGTAAGAATAATTACACAAAACGATGGCTGGTGTGATGATATAAATTCACCTGATTATAATAAGCATATTATTTTACCTTATAATTTTTCACATGAAAAATTATGGCGGGAAGATGATGTTTATGACCTGATTATTCCACTTGGTTACAATGATTCCTCTATCATAAAAGGCAAAGGCAGTGCGATTTTTCTGCATATAGCCAAGCCGGATTATTCTGGCACAGAGGGTTGCGTAGCTCTTGCAAAAAACGATTTACTCGAAATATTGCCATTTTTATCAAAGCAAGTGCAAATTGAAATAAGAGCAGAATAATTGTTTTTATGCTTGCAGTTTAGACGTGCGGGCGTTAATTTTCCTCGTTAATCATAATTAGGGAGAAATAAAGATGAGCAATAATGCAACCGCAATCAAATCAAATTTTACGGATTACAAAATAGCTGACATTAGTCTTGCTGCTTGGGGGCGTAATGAAATTTCACTAGCTGAAACTGAAATGCCTGGGCTTATGGCTATCCGCGCTGAATATGCTGGCGAACAGCCGCTTAAAGGCGCGCGCATTGCCGGTTGCCTACACATGACCATTCAAACAGCAGTGTTGATTGAAACATTGACTTCGCTTGGCGCAACTGTGCGCTGGAGCAGCTGCAATATTTTCTCAACACAAGACCAAGCGGCAGCGGCAATAGCAGCGGCTGGTATACCTGTGTTTGCATGGAAAGGTGAAACGGAAGAAGAAGCTGAATGGTGCATTGAGCAAACAATTAAATCTGCTGATGGTTGGACGCCAAACATGATTCTGGATGATGGTGGTGATTTAACGATTATGATGCATGATAAATTTCCTGAACTTCTAAAAGAAGTAAAAGGTATTTCTGAGGAAACTACCACTGGTGTTCATCGCTTATATGAGATGGTGAAAGCCGGTGAACTTAAAGTTCCTGCGATTGATGTAAATAATTCGGTTACGAAATCAAAATTTGATAATCTTTATGGTTGCCGCGAATCACTGCCTGATGGTTTGAAACGGGCAACTGATGTGATGATCGCCGGTAAAATAGCGGTGGTTGCCGGTTATGGTGATGTGGGCAAAGGCTGCGCCCATGCGCTTAAAGGGCAGGGTGCACGTGTAATTGTAACCGAGATTGATCCTATCTGCGCGCTACAGGCGGCAATGGAGGGGTATGAAGTGGCAACCATGGATGATGCGGCAGTGCGAGGGGATATTTTCGTAACTGCCACAGGCAATGTGGATGTGATTACCCTTGATCATATGCGGGCGATGAAAGACCGCGCGATTGTGTGCAATATCGGTCATTTTGACAGCGAAATCCAAATTGCAGCACTGAAAAATATGGTGTGGAAAGAAGTAAAACCACAAGTTGATGAAGTGGTGTTCCCTGATGGTAAGCGTGTTATCGTGTTGGCGAAAGGCCGCTTGGTGAATCTAGGTTGTGCGACTGGTCATCCTAGCTTTGTGATGAGTACCTCTTTCTCAAACCAGGTGTTGGCTCAGATTGAGCTATGGAAAAACCATTCCAAATACGAAAATAAAGTTTATGTTCTGCCAAAGCAGCTAGATGAAAAAGTAGCAGCACTCCATCTTGAAAAGCTTGGTGTGAAGCTTACCAAACTAAGCAAAAAACAGGCTGAATATCTAAGCATTTCACAAGAAGGCCCATTCAAGCCGGAAGGATACCGTTATTAGAAAACAGATTGTGATGACAGGTGACAAATATAAAAAAAAAAACTATTCTTTTTATCTGTCATTTGTCATCCGTTATCCATTGAGGGAAATCTGTGAATAAATTCGCATCCGTAATAAAATCTGTATTTGCAAATGATGGTGCGAAAAAGGCGCAGGATGTTTTGCCTACGGAAAAATTACCTAGCGAAAACGAGATAAAACTTAAAGCAGAAAACGAGAAGCTGAAAGCTGATCTTAGGATATATTCCATGTTGCTTAATATGTCGCCATATCCGATTTGGCAGCGTGGGGAGGATTTGAATATAAAGTTTTTCAATATTGCTTATGGTGAAGCAGTAGAAGACCTTATGGATGACGTGGAAATAGGAGCAGTGCCTGAACTTGATAAACGCGTGCGTTCTATGGCTCAGCAGGCAAGCGTCAGCGGGAAATCCATCACTGATAGAAGGCATATAGTAGTTGCTGGTGAACGTAAACTGTATGAAGTTACAGAATTTCCGGTATCTGAAGAAAGAATTATGGCAGGTTTTGCTATTGATTATAGCGAAATAGATAAGCTTAAAGAGGATATAACAAGGCATATTTCGGCTCAGGATGATCTGTTAGAAAGTTCTGCAAGTGCAATGGCTATTTATGGTGCAGATATGCGTCTTAAAAGTTTTAACAATGCTTTTGTGGCTTTGTGGAAATTTGATGAAGTGTGGCTTGATGCACAACCGACTTATAGTGAAATTTTAGAGATTTTGCATGAAAAACGTCGTTTGCCGGAGCAGGCTAATTTTCAATTCTTTAAGCAACAGCAGATAAAATTATTTACTACTTTGCTAGAGCCGCGTGAGGAATTTTTCTATCTGCCTGATGGAAAGGCTTTGCGTGTTATTGCGATTCCGCATGCCCTTGGTGGTATTTTGTTTGCTTATGAGGATGTAACTGACAGATTGGCTCTTGAACGTTCTTACAATACTTTAATAGCAGTACAGCGTGAGACTCTTGATAATCTGCATGAAGGTGTAGCTGTATTTGGTGAAGATGGCAGGCTTAAACTAAGCAATCCCGGTTATTTGATGATGTGGAATTTAGAGAGTGAATTTGCTAGTTCTGAGCCTCACATATGTGAGATAGTAGAAAAATGTAAACATTTATTTGCATCAGAAGAATGGGAAAATTTTAAAAACCGTAATATTGAACAATTGCAAACGAGGGATTTTATATCGCGGCGGATTGAACGTTCTGACGGCAAGGTTATAGACTGGCGGAAAGTTCCCCTGCCTGATGGTG
Organism: Pseudomonadota bacterium; assembly: GCA_963205245.1. Lineage (GTDB taxonomy): Bacteria > Pseudomonadota > Alphaproteobacteria > Rickettsiales > SXRF01 > SXRF01. The sequence continues at coordinate 9,201 of CAUJIB010000067.1, read as the reverse complement.
CAACATTGGTAACTTATCTGGATATTACGGACTCTACTTTAGTAGAAAGGTCTCTGCGTGAGCGTAATGAAGCTTTGCAGGAAGCGGATAAACTAAAAACAGAATTCCTTGCCAATGTATCTTATGAATTACGTTCACCCCTTACTTCTATAAGTGGTTTTTCAGAGATGCTGAAGCAGGAATATTTCGGTACTCTTTCTGAGAAGCAGCGCGAATATGTTGAGGGAATTCACCAATCTTCCCAGCATCTGATGCATTTGATTAATGACATTCTGGATCTGGCGGGAATTGAAGCTGGTTATATGCGTCTTAATGTTTCCCGCTTTGATATTTACGCTATGATGAAATCGGTTCTTTCTCTTATTCAGGAAAGAAGCAAGGAAAATTCTATTACCATTAAATTTGAATGTTTATCTAAAATCGGTAAAATTACTGGTGATGAAACCCGTATTAAACAGATTTTATTTAATCTTTTATCCAATGCTTTGAAATATTCACAAGCAGGAAGCCAAATTGGCTTTGGTGCTAAAGAGATAGATGGTGGTGAAATTATGTTGTGGGTAGAAGATGAGGGGCAGGGTATCCCGCTTGAAGAACAGGAAGCGGTGTTTAATAAATTTTATAAAGTGCGCAGTAAAGAACCTGTAAAAGGAAAATCTGGCGGTCGTTCAGGGACAGGGCTTGGCCTTTCCATAGTAAAAAGCTTTATTGAATTGCATGGTGGAAGGGTAGAGCTTATTTCTGAACCACAAAAAGGTGCGCGTTTTGAGTGTTATCTAATGCGAGACAATCAATCATTAAAACCTATAGGTAATACTAAGAAAATTTCTTGATATATTAAAATAATTAATATTATGCTCATGTGAGCATTGAAATTTAGGGTATGAAATGGATAAAAATCGCTATTTATTGAGCAAAAAGGTGTGTGCTTCTAGTGCTTCTGTAGCGTGAAAACCCAACCTTAAAACCTGCAGGAAAAGCAAAAAACGCTTTGATATTATTGTTTGGTTTTTTATTTTTCTCAGCAGCTAAGGAGCTTGCCTCTTTTACTACTGATATGGTACCTTCGTTAGTTGGAGCATGTATATTATGGTTCTTTCGTACTGGATTTTGTGCCGGTGGTTTCTCTGTATGTATCGCTTCCTCTGCTGCCTTTACTTTATTGATTTCTTCAATAATATAATTAACAATTGTTATAAATTACTTAAATCTATATAAAGCCATAATTTATCTGTATAAGATATATTTAGGTATTGCCAATAAAATATATGAACTAATAATCAGTATATAAATAGAAAAACTTAGGATGTAATATGGCCATTAATCGTTATATACTTACTCTTTCCTGTCCAGATGTTCGTGGCATTGTGGCTGCTGTTAGTGGCTTTCTTGCTGATAATTTTGGTTTTATTATTGAATCAGCTCAATTCGGTGATGGGTCTACGGGACAATTTTTTCTAAGGGTTGAGTTTTCTATTGAAGAAAACGGGATAAGCTATGATAGCTTAAAGGAATTATTTCATGATAAGGTGGCAGAACGTTTTGCCATGAACTGGCAAATTGCGCCAAAAGAACGAAAAAGCCGCGTACTTATTATGGTTTCAAAATTCGGACATTGTCTGAATGATTTATTATATCGTTATAAAACAGACCAGTTGGCTATTGAGATTCCAGCTATTATTTCTAACCATACTGATTGGCAGCATGTGGCGCAGTGGCATGAAATCCCATTTTACCATTTGCCGGTTGAAGCAAATAATAAAATTGAGCAGGAAAAAAAAATTTTAGAAGTTATAGAACGGCATAATATTGATGTTATGGTATTAGCGCGTTACATGCAAATTTTGTCGCCGGAATTATGCACAAAATTGGAGGGTAGGGTAATTAATATTCATCACTCATTTTTGCCGAGTTTTAAGGGAGCAAAACCATATACCCAAGCTTTTGACCGTGGTGTAAAACTTATAGGTGCGACAGCTCATTATGTGACTACGGATCTTGATGAGGGACCTATTATTGAGCAGGAAGTAGCGCGTGTAGATCATACTTACCAGCCTGATGATTTGGCGGCGATTGGGCATGATACTGAGTGTGTTGCACTCGCCAGAGCCCTGAAATATCATATTGAAAATAGGGTGCTGCTGAATGGTAAAAAAACTGTAGTCTTTAAGTAGTAAATAGCCAGACCGCATTCTAAGCCCCCGAAACAAGTGCATGGTGATAATAAAAGGTGCTATAAATGGAAAAAAATCTTGAAATTATTGATATTATAAAAAATGCCCTTAAAGAGGACATTGGAAGGGGAGATATAACTTCTAATCTGCTTATTCCAGAAAATCAGGGAGCAGAAATGGCATTTGTTGCAAGGCAGGAAATGGTTGTCTGCGGGACTTTTATTCCTGAGATGGTATATGCTCAGATTGATAGTGATGTGTGCGTAACTTTAGGTGTTAAAGATGGGGATGTTATAACTAAAGGTGCAATTATTGCGGTTGCTACAGGTAATGCACGTGCATTGTTGGCTGGAGAAAGAGTAGCACTCAATATTATGCAGCGTATGTGCGGTGTGGCAAGTTTGACGAGGGAATATGTGGATGCGGTAAAAGATACTAAAGCAGTAATTCTTGATACTCGTAAAACTATGGTAAATATCAGGATTTTAGATAAATACTCAGTAACTGTGGGGGGAGGGGAAAACCACCGTATTCGTCTTGATGATATGGTTATGATAAAAGATAACCATATTACTTTGTGCGGCGGTATTAATAAGGCTGTAGAGAAAGCCAGATATGGCACTAATCTACCAATAATTTTAGAATGTGATACTATGGCACAGGTGGAAGAAGCTATCATATCACGTCCAGATAGAATCTTACTGGATAATATGGATAATGATATGCTTAAAAAAGCTGTTAGTCTGGTAGGTGGTAAAATTCCGCTGGAAGCATCGGGGGGCGTATCTCTTGAAACAGTTTACGGAATAGCTGAAACAGGAGTGGATTATATTTCTGTCGGTAAAATTACCCATTCAGCATCTGCAGTTGATATTGGAGCAGATATAGTTTTTTCTTAGAAACCAGTTTTGAATACTATAGAACATAAAATATTTGATGAGCTTATATTATATGCTGTGGCACTATTTGAACAAGTGCCGTTAGTTCCATTTGCCTGAGCGATAACTTTTCCACTACCTGGTAACCCATCATCTGTTTTTTGATCAATTGATAGGGCTTCCGGTGGGGATAAAACCGGAGTTTGGTAATCATCAGTTGCATTTATTGAGCGTGCCCCTAGCCATAAAACATGGTTAGGTGCTATATCAGGTGCTGTATAAGGTATAATATTATATCCACTGGCAATATCAGTTAAGGTTATGCTTATAATTCCCCAACCCGCTTTGTTTAGTTGTGATTTAGGGATGTTCGTGTCTACTATGCGGTCACGGTTTCCTAGAGAACTGGTTGTTCCTGTAAAACGACCTTTTATCATTTCTGCATTAGCTAAGTGCTGCCAAGCACGGAATTGTTCATCAAGTCGTGTGCCGGAGATATTAACAGTGATGAATCCATCTCCATCACCATTGCATGTTTCAATTCTAGCTGTGGTTTTTACCGTGGTTGGGCAACCCGTATCTGCTCCCCATAATGTTTGGGCATTGGTAATATCACCGGGTAAAGCTTGATACTTATCACGAAAATTATTTATGGCCTGTACATAACCAGCCGATTCTGCAATTACACTATTTACTCTATAGTTGCGTAAGAGTGACTGACCGGTAATAATCCCACCTATTATAAGTCCGATAATTACTACAATTATTGACATTTCTACTAAAGAGAACCCATTTTTTTGCATTAAAAAAATCTTTCTAAAAACCTAAAATAAATGATAAAGAACAAGCATTAGTCGCAGTGTTGGCACTGAAATATGTAGCTGCAGTTTGCGCTGAATCATTGGTGGTACAATTTGGTTGCAAAGATGATCGTTTTGTTGAACGTACCGTTCCTGTTCCAGGAAGGCCGTCATCAATTTTTTGATCTACGGATAATGCATCAGATACAGTCAGTGCCGCGCCGGATGTCATACCGGTGGTAGGATCGCCGCCAGAGAAATTTGTTTTATCTCCGAATGTCAGCATATGACCATATATATCACCCCAATAGGTGGCATTGGTTGATGAATTTATAAAATAATACAATGTCCAACCTGATTCTAGCGGGAATTTAGATCGTGGAACATTTAATCCAATTCCAGCATCACCATTAGTCGCAGAGCGTTTTACTCCTGTAAATTTTCCTTCAATTAGACCGGCGTTAGAAAGCTGCTGCCAAGCTCTGAACCATTCGTACTGAGCACTTAAAGCTCCACCTGAAGTACTGCTTCCGATACGTCCATTACCATCTCCATTGCATGTTACTATTTTAATAGTAGTGCTTGCTGCATTGGTAGAGCATGAGCCGGAAACCCCATCTACACCCCAAATATTCTCAGCGTTGCTCATATCGCCGGGCAAAGCTTGATATTTGTCCTGAAATTCTTTTATAGATTTAGTGTAGCGGTCATATTCTCCTATTATTTCGCGCAAACCGGCAGTCCGTATCATAGACTGACCCAAAAATACTCCGCTAATCAAAAATGCTATTATCACTAATACTACTGATAGTTCAATTAAAGTAAAACCCTGATTTTTCAAAATAGTATCTCCTTATATAGATAAAAATCTATAATAAATTATTTTGTTGTAGCTGCAAGTGTTGCTTTGCATATTATTTATGTGTAAGTTCATCATATCTTAAAAAACAGCAATAGGTATGTGTTTGCCAAATAATATATCAAATATTGAAGAAAAATGCACGGAAAAAGGTCTTAAAATGACAGGGCAACGCCGTGTTATCGCTAAGGTTGTTTCTGATTCTGATGACCACCCTGATGTGGAGATGCTTTATCAGCGGGCAGTGTCTATAGATCCTAATATAAGTATTGCTACGGTTTATCGTACAGTTAAATTATTTGAAGAGGCCGGAATCACCCAGCGTCATGATTTTGGTGACGGGAGGGCGCGTTATGAACCTGTTAGTGATGAGCATCATGACCATTTGATAGATCTGAAAACCGGTAAGGTTATAGAATTTACTAGTGAAGAAATAGAAAAATTACAACGTGAGATCGCTAAAAAATTGGGTTATAAGCTTGTTGATCACAGATTGGAGCTTTATGCAGTTCCTCTCGATAGTAATTTGTCAAAATAATATAGCAGTACTTTTATAACCCAGTACCAGATATGATTATGTCCTTATATAAAACCCCTGATAAAATAGAATCTCTTTACGGGATAGCTGAGATTAGAGCTGGCAACTTGGAGGTTTTTGTTGTTTCAGGCAGTGATAAGATAAAAGCAGCACAGTCCTTGCGTTATCAGGTATTTTTTGAAGAGATGGGAGCAAAAGCAGGGTTGGACACTTTAGAGAGCAAGCTTGATGTTGATGAGTTTGAAGAACTGTGTGATCATTTGCTTGTGGTAGAACATCAAGATGGCGGTGGTTATAATGTGGTCGGAACTTATCGTTTGCTGCGTCGTGAAGCTATGCAGAAAATCGGAAGGTTCTATACAGACAGTGAATTTGATATAAGCCTTATAAAGCAATATCGTGGTAATATTCTGGAAGTGGGACGTTCATGTGTGCATCCTAATTTTCGCAATAGGTCAGTTATGCAGCTTTTGTGGCGTGGTATTGGTGCATATGTTTCTAAATTTAATATTGGCCTGATGTTTGGTTGTGCCAGTTTTCACGGCACTGATCCCAAGGATCATGCTATGGCTCTTTCTTATCTTTATCATTATCATCTTGCGCCAAAGGAAATTTGCCCGCGGGCTTTGGAAAGCCGTTATATAGAAATGAATTTAATGCCTAAAGAAGAGGTGGATGCTAAGTCTGTATTTCCTATACTTCCTCCACTTATTAAAGGCTATCTACGTTTGAGTGGGTATATTGGTGATGGTGCTGTGATAGATTATGATTACAATACTACAGATGTTAGCATTGTAGTAAAAACCAATCTGGTCACAGAAAAATATGCTACACGATATGGTAGCGGTAAAGAAATAATTGATTAGGCTCTATGATAAAAGCCGTATTTAGAATCATTTTTTTAGTTCTCTGGATTTTATTAGCTATGATGATTTTATGGCTTATTAAAAAATCCGGTAAGAAAAAGTATGCTGAAAATTTTACCAAGTTTTCCTTTACGGTTATTTGCGTAATTATTGGTTTGCGGGTGAAGGTAGAAGGAGAAATCATAAGTATCCGACCTTTGCTGCTGGCTTCTAATCACATTTCTTATCTTGATATAATGGTACTGGGGGCAAAAACCTCTGCGTTATTTACACCGAAAAGTGATATGGGGGAATGGCCTGTTATCTCTAGTATTTGTAAGTTGCTAAATTCAATTTTTATTGAGCGTAGCAATAATAAAATAAGGGAAGTACAGGTAAAAATCCATGAAGCATTAGTAGCTGGTGAGGTTATTTCTCTTTTCCCAGAGGGTACTACGGGTAATGGTCGTCATGTTTTGCCGTTCAAATCCAGTTTATTCAGTATAGCGGAAGAAAAAATAAATGGACGTGAGTTATTTATTCAGCCAGCCATCATAAGTTACACTTCTATAGGGGCGTTGCCGATTGACAGTACTCAGTGGCCGTTGATAGCGTGGTATGGTGATATGGTACTTATTCCGCATTTATGGAAATTGTTGCAGCTAGGGCGGATTGACGCTAAACTTACCCTGCTTCCGCCTGTTACTTTATCGCAATTTGGTAACCGTAAACAGCTTGCGTCATACCTGCATGGTGAAACTGTGGCGGTATTGCAGAAAAGATAATCTAGTGACAAATATTGTCATATACCATCAGTTATCTGTTCCATTAAATATTTATAGGCGGTGGTGATTTTCTTAAATTTTTCTTCTGATTCTTTATCATTTTTATTGATGTCAGGGTGGTATTTTTTTACCAGTGCGCGATAATTAGTTTTAAGCTGTTTAAGCGTATAGGGATGGCTTAAATCCATAATGGCGAGGGCATTGCGGGTTTTGGCTGGAAGATGCGGTTTAGGAGGTGCTGATGGTTTTGAATTGTGCAAAAATTCATAAATTTTATCCTGCAAGGTAAAGTAATTATCGCGCAGGCGGCTTTCTCTGCTCCAAGTTGGGCGGTGACCAGTTACAGAGTCATGGATGAAGGCTTCTATCTCTTCGCCTTTCATGCCAGAAAAATAGTCCCATTGTTTATTGCGCTCGCGGATATGATCTAGGCAGAACCAGATATAATCTTCTAACTGCTCGCGGGACTTTGGAGCTTTATATTCTCCCACCTGTTTACATCCTTCTGCTTGACAGATTATGGTACTGTCAGAGCCTATATGCGGTGCAAAATCTTTTAGTGTACGTGATTTAGGTTTTCTTGTCGGCATGGTATTTTATCATTTTTAATAAGGTATTATTAATATAAAATCAAATTGCTCCTTTGTCATTGCATAGTTGTACCCAGTACTTGGCTATCGGTGCCTTGGGTTATAAAAATGCCGAGTTTCTGGGTATTAATAAAGAAAATCTATATATTTCAATTATGAATATCTAATATTGTCACAAAAGTTTCATAAAACTATATATGTTTTCTTTTGTGTAGTTTTTCTCTTTAGGTTACTATGTAAGCGTATATAAATAAAAAAGATGGTGTTTTTATGACTACTAATCAAGATGTATTTGCAAACATGCCAGTTGTTGCTCCACCTACTAATAACTTTAGACAAAAACTTGATCAGGGTCTGGATTTTATTAACGAGTGGATATATGCAGCTGGTGATAAAATTGGTGGTGCAATTAATGCCTTAAAAGAAACCGAAGCGGTTAAGTTTATAGGTAGTGGTGGTGGGTTAGCTAGTGCTGGTGGTCTGCCTCCTCTTAATGCTTCAAAAAGCCCAGAATCACCAAAGGTTGAATCGCAGCAAGTGGCAAAATCTATGGTGCCAGAGCGCGTTCAGGAACAAGTAAAAAATATGGGGTCATCAAATGGTACAAAAATGGCATATGAACATGTTAGTGATGGTACATATGTTTCCCCTATGAGTACTCCTAATATGCATGCGGGTCTTGGGCAAGGGCGTGGCGGTATAGCTTAGCCTATCTTTATCTTTTAAGTCGTATTTGTTTTCTTTATAAACGCTTTGCAATTAAAACGGTGCCAGTGTTTCTACCAACTGGTTACCCCAACGTGGCTGCTGCATATCGGTGAGCTGTCCTCGTCCGCCATATGTTATACGGGATTCAGCGATTTGGCTTGAATCAACGGTATTATCAGATTTAATATCTTCAGGACGCACTACACCTTTTACCGATACTTCCCGCACTTCAAAATTAATTCGTACTTCCTGGCTACCGTCAATTACAAAATTACCATTAGGAAGAACCTGTGTAATTAGAGCGGCTACCTGTGTTTCTATGGTTTCCTTGCGCTTAACTGTGCCGTTTCCTTTACTGCTGGTTGAACCGTTTACATCCATAAGTTTGGAGGGATTGGCTTTACCCGGCAGGAAGCCAACGAATTTATTTTCTACCCCGAATACTGTTGGTGCAGAAAGGGCATCATTAGTGTCACGTTTGCGCTCGGTTGCGTTATCCACTTCAGCTTTGTCTTCTATTTTTACATTGACCCGCAAAATATCACCAACCCTTGCTGCCCGCTGGTCGCGAAAGAAAGCCCGCGCCCCTGGTTGCCACAATGAATTAGCATATTGTTTCGGTGGTGGAGCGTTTTCAGGCATCGGCCATGTGACAGGTTTATATGTTGCCTGTTCAGTCGGATTTGTAACTTCGGTCATTTTGGGTTGCTTGCCGATATCTTCTATTTTATCTAATGTGGAGCTACAACCTGCTAAAAATGAAGAAAGAAGCAGGAGGGAATATAGCTTGTGATTTTTCATAAAATTTGCCTTTTCCTATTTAATAATTTATAGGCTGCGTTGTTACAGGGGCAGCTTGACTGGTTTGTATGCTGCCTTGTGCTATTACATCTGCTATATTGCTGTCCACTACTACTGCACGGGTGGTTTTTTTGCTGGTGACATTACGTATTTCTATTACATCGCCTTTTGCACCGTCAGAAAGGGCTTGTCCTGTGGCAGTTATTTCCATATTGCCGGATTT
>CAUJIB010000066.1 GCA_963205245.1 Pseudomonadota bacterium | reverse complement strand
GCAGCCATTCTGTAATAAAGGTACGGTTTTCAGGTGTGTCAGGTAACTGTAAAGGGTTGAACCCGCAATTATTGCTTGGTTCAATTATACTGTATTTCCCGCCTATCGCTCTAACAAATAATTCAGCTCCCCTGTCTTTATCAAAAAAGAAAATACGGCAGTTGAATTTTTGTGCTTGTGTGCATAGGAAATTAAGAAGTACTGTTTTACCCGCACCGGTCGGACCTATGATGGTTGTATGGCCTACGTCACGGGCATGAAAATTAAAGAAATATGGTGTGCCGGATGTTGTTTCAAATATGGTAACGGCATTACCCCAGTGGTTACCGTCAATCTTACCGGTCGGGTAGTTATGTAATGAAGCAAAACCAGATAAATTCATCGTGCTTATATCTGATCCGCGGGCAATGAAATCAAAATTTCCGGGGAGTTGAGCCCAGAATGATTGCTCCATGATAAATTTTTCCCGCACAGGATTAGCGCCAACATTCACCAATTCTGCAAGGGCAAGTGACAGTGAGCGCTCAAGGGCTGGGAGTGTTTCTTCAAAACACATAACAGAGAGTTGGTGTGAGCCAAAAGCAACGTGACCGCTGGTTGCCATATCAAGAGCATCGCTGATTTCCGCAATTTGCGAAATAGCTTTATCTTGGAAGTTTATCATCCGGTTTTGACGGCGTTGCATGGATTCAATTTTTTGGGTACGGTTAAAAAACTGATATGATTGCGATACAACTAATTCAAAAGGAAGTTGTAAAAAACCGTCTAACAGGCCTGCGGCGGTTGCTGGGGAATATTCTTTTAATGAAATTATACCAGCAAATCTTTTACGCTCGCCGCCGGAAATCTCAATAGTACTATCACCAAAATACAACCTGTTTAGTGGTAAATAGTGAGATAAGTCCGTTGGATTACAGCGTATAGGCATTTTCCTGCCGCCATTTATTATTTTGCTTAGGAATTCCATGGGTTCAGAAAAAACACCATGCTCATTTTCGTATGTGGTAAGCAGTCTAGCACCATAATCTTTGAAGGTTGATACTATTCGTGATGCTGCTTCGGAAAGCTCTTTTTGGGCTTCACGCATCGTTTTTGCTTCTGCTATTTTAGTTTCTTCTTCAGATTTCCGGAATATTTTTTTTAATTTCTTTACCTTCTGGTGATCAATCCGTCGTACCACTGTAATATATAATTCGTTTATGTATGAATCTTTATTGTGGTGTTTTCCATACCATTGTTTATCTACCTGAGTGGCAAAACCGGGCGGCTGTTTGCCGCCGGGGTAGCTGCTATGGCGCAGACGTATAGTATGAAACCATACAGAAAAAGTTCCTTCCGCCATACTTTTGAATAAAGAATTCCTGACCATTTTTTTCATGTCTATGTCTTCATCGTCTGCTGTCTCAAACGAAAAGCCATCAAGTTTTATTATTTGTAATAATTCTTGTTTTTTGGTACAGATAGTTTCTTTATCCCAGTGGTATTTGTAAGGGATAAAATCCGCTTCTGACACTTCCAGTGATGCGTATCCGGCTTTTTCTGCTCTGCGTTTTAATATTCTGAATTTCATATATTATTAATGGTAAGGCGAGTTTATATTAGTTTCTAAAAAGGGTCGTAGGAATTGCTATGTCCATGAAAAGTTTTATTGATACATCTGAATCCTTTGCTCATTTTTAATGCAAGCATTTCAACAGTTCTTGGTTCCTTAAGGCATAACCAGTAGCCTATGCCATGAGCAGTTGGTGCTAATATCAAAGTAAATAGAAAATTCTGTGTGTTAATGAACGCAATCATGTTAACGCCAGCATTAATAACGAAATACATAAAACTTACGCCCATAATCATGTTGGGGCGGGTAAGACCTTGAAACAGAGGATCAGACTGAAGACGACCAGAACCTGACATAATAAAACTCTCCTAATGAATTTCCTAAATTTACAATGGTTTGCTTAATAAATGGTGAACATTGTTTTATTCAAAAGATTCTAACATAGAAATATGTCAATTTTATGTCAGTTTATTATTTTTATCATAAAAAATTGAATGATAACTATAAAATTTCCCAATAAGTAATATATTGTTTTATATGAATTATTTGCGAGCAATGTAATTATTGCGGCTTATTTAATAAGAACCATATAATTTATCACCGTTTTTTATAAGGTTGAATATTTCTGTTACAGTGGTAACACCTTCAAAACCTTGTACGCTTAATCTTCCTGTTTCTGCATCAGCTACAATACATAAACGGGTGAAGGGATTAAGGATAGGTGGGCGCAGCCATGAAAAATTATCCTGCGTTATTTCATAACCTTGTAATGAGCAGCCCTGCTGCCAGCGTCCATTACTATTAAAAAACGGACGTGCTTTTGTGCCTTTGGCAAGAGAGGTTTGAAACTGGTTGCTGGCAACTACTTGTTGTTCTGCTGCGAGTTCGCGTACTTCAGCGGTGTTTTCTAGCCGCTCTATGATGCAGCCTTCGCCCGCCTGAAGTCCGGTTAAAGTAAAGATAGCAGGTACGGCAAGCGGGGTTTTGGCAAGCATTTCTTTTGCAGTATTGTAATCCTGTGCTTGCTCAAATACTTGTCTTAGTAAATGCGCTGGTGGAATGGCATTTTGGCGGTGCATTATCTGGCGGTTTCTAAACCAGTCAAAAGGCAAAAATTTGCTGTGCCTACGCATTGGTGCTAGGTTTATGGCAGCGCAAAAACGGGATGGTGCTAAGGCGTTAAATATTCCGGAAATACCAGGCCATGTAATATTGTAGAAATCACCAGCTTTTCCGCTTTGTAATACAACCATAACATTCTTCCCGAGCTTAGGAAATGGCCAGTCTAAAACACGCATCATTGTTACAGAATTGCCATTATTATATGCTCCGCTGGTACATCCCCATTCATAAGCAAGATTTAATGAGAATACCCCGCGTATACCAAGTATGCTGTCAAAAGTTTCAATCTCGTGCAGGAATGGATTACGGGTTTTGATAAGCCAGTTATGGGATTTTTTATCAATAAATGGCAATATCGCGCTGCTTGTTATATTGGATAGTGCTCCATAGCTTTTGCGTGCTGACACTACTAAAGTTTTTGCGCTATCAGGGTAGGCGCGCAATAAATCAATCGGTGTTTTACCGCGGAGATCTATAAGGGGGATGTTAATTTTGATCATAAGAAAAACTGTCAGATGATAGAGTTGTTAGATTACTAAATGATTGTATGAATAAAATCTACAATATCTTCTTTCAAAAAGAAAATTAATATTCTAATTTGTGGAAATTCTACCATAACATCTAACAAGGATTATCAATGTCTGAGAATATTATTCCATCTACAAAACCAACTAGATCCGAGGCAGAAGAAGCTGTTAGGGTGCTTTTGCGTTGGGCGGGTGACGATCCGGCTCGTGAAGGCTTGCTTGATACACCAAAACGTGTAGTAAAATCATATCAGGAATTTTTCAAAGGTTATGAGGATGATCCGCGTGAGATATTAAGCCGTACCTTTAAGGAAGTAGAGGGATATGATGAAATGGTGGTGCTCAGGGATATAAATTTTGATTCGCATTGTGAGCATCACATGGTGCCTTTTACCGGTAAGGTGCACGTTGCTTATATACCGAGTTGTAAAGTGGTAGGCATCAGTAAATTGGCAAGGCTTGTTGATATTTATACTAAGCGTTTGCAGATTCAAGAAAAACTAACTGCACAGATTGCAGGTGCTCTTAATGATATTTTGCAGCCTCGTGGTGTCGCTGTAGTGGTGGAAGCAACCCATATGTGTATGACTATGCGTGGTGTACGTAAGCATGGGACAGTGATGCAGACCAGTAAATTACTTGGCTTATTCCGTAGTGATCCGCGTACACGACAGGAATTTTTCAGCTTGTTAAAAAGTTAAACAGGTCTTGTGATGTATAGCAAAACTACTAATAATATCAAAGTCACAGTTACGCCTTTTTATTTGGAAGAACAATCCGATCCGCTGGAGCACCATTATGTGTGGGCGTATACTGTTAATTTAGAAAATACAGGCGGAGAGAGAGTGCAGCTTTTAAGCAGGTATTGGCATATAACCGATGCAACTGGTGTGGTGCAGGAAGTGCGTGGGTCTGGTGTGGTGGGTGAGCAGCCGGTTTTGGGTGTTGGTGATAGTTATCAATATACCAGCGGAGCAGCACTGCGTACGCCATCAGGGATTATGATGGGAACTTATGAAATGGAAAATGAATCTTTCAAGCATTTTTTAGTAGAAATTCCTCCTTTCTCTCTAGATAGTCCAGAGCAAATAAAAAGACCAAACTAACTTTTTAGTTTACGGAAGATTATAAATAAGATAATCAAATAGATGATGTTATTAATTAACGCTAAATGGAGTTTAACTTTATGAATTTTACGCAAAAAATAAAATATTCGGTGATTTCTTTGTTAGCTTTGTCTGTATCATCTGTGGCGCATGCTGATGGCACGGATTATATCACTGGTTATGTTGGCTATTTTGACGTTATTCGTAATGATTATGAATCTGCACAATTCGGTATAGAATATCGTGCACGTCCGTTGCAATATTCTATTCGTCCTATGATTGGTCTGAATGTGACTAATGACGAATCTATCTATGGTTATGTTGGTCTTAACTGGGATGCTGAATTAATAACCGACCAGCTTTATTTGATACCAAACTTTGCTGCTGGTTTATACAAAAGGGGGGATGGTAAAGAGCTGGGTGGTGTTATAGAATTCCGTTCCGGTATTGAACTTGCTTACCAATTCCCTAACTCTCATCGCTTGGGTATAGCTTTCAACCATATTTCTAATGCAAGTATATACAGGCATAATCCTGGTTCGGAAACCGCACTTGTTACCTATTCTATACCGCTTGGTAACTTTAGGTAATTATCATAGGAAACTATACTCTAATCTATAAATTTTTAATACAGATTAGAGTACGGTTTTTCGCTGCAAAACAAGAGCAACGCAAAATATAATGATATGCTATTTTGTACAGGATTGTATCCTATCAAACTGTTTAGGCTTATTTGATATAATAGGCTTTATTTAACTAATTTCACCAGCATGTGTTTTTTCTTGCCGGATGATAATTTTAATGTGCTGTCTTTATCAAAGCTATTAATGGTAACTGGCATATTTTCATCTTCTATTTTCTGATCATTAATACGTGCGCCACCGCCGCGTATCAGGCGTTTTGCCTCTCCGCCAGAATCAGCTAGGCCAGACTGGCGTAGAAGTTCATAAGCAGCGATTCCTTTGCCTAATTCTTTAGAGGATATATTATATGTCGGAATGTCTTTTCCTATGCCACCTTGTTCAAAAGTTTTTTTGGCGGTTTCAGCGGCCTGTTTTGCTGCGCGATCACCATGGCAGATTTTTGTTGCCTCATTAGCCAATATTTTCTTTACTTCGTTTATTTCCGCTCCTTTTATAGTTTCCAGCCTTTCTATTTCTTTGATTGGCAACTCTGTAAACAAGCGTAAGAAGCGACCAACATCTGCATCCTCAACATTACGCCAATATTGCCAGTAATCATATGCGCTAAGCATATCTTTGCTAAGCCATACTGCCCCATTTGCGGTTTTGCCCATTTTTGCACCAGAGCTGGTGGTAAGAAGCGGGGTGGTAAGTCCGAATAAATCCTTATCATCGCCATCATTCATAAAATTCAT
>CAUJIB010000065.1 GCA_963205245.1 Pseudomonadota bacterium | reverse complement strand
CGAAAGGAATAATAGCATCCAGACGGTTGCGGAATTCTGGGGTGAAAGCACGGATTACCGCCTCTTTATCCTCACCAGCCCTGTCGGTTTTCATGAAGCCTACAGGAGCGCGGGCAACATCAGCTGCGCCAGCGTTACTGGTCATGATGATGATAGTATTGCGGAAATTGATCATTTTGCCGTTATTATCGGTTAAGCGGCCATAATCCATAACCTGCAGCAGGATATTATATACATCCGGATGTGCTTTTTCTATTTCATCCAGCAAAATCACGCTATATGGCGATTTGTCAACCGCGTCGGTAAGCAGTCCACCTTGATCAAACCCTACATATCCCGGAGGGGAGCCGATGAGGCGGGAAACTGCGTGTTTTTCCATATATTCAGACATATCAAAGCGCAGCAGTTCCATGCCCATAGCTACAGCAAGCTGTTGCGCTACTTCGGTTTTGCCTACGCCGGTTGGGCCGGTAAACAGGTAATTGCCGATTGGTTTTTCTTCCTCACGCAAACCAGCGCGAGCCATTTTGATGGCGGAAGCAAGAGTGTCTATGGCTTTGTCTTGTCCGAAAACTACCAGTTTTAGGTTTTTATCAAGGTTGCGCAGCACTTCTGCATCATCCATAGTAACAGTTTTGGCGGGCATCCGCGCGATTTTTGCTACAATATCCTCAATCTCGCGGTGAGTGATAGTGCGTTTGCGTTTTCCTTCCGGAAGGAGCATTTGTGCTGCTCCCGCTTCATCCAGCACGTCAATGGCTTTATCCGGCAATTTGCGATCATTGATATAACGTGCTGATAACTCAACAGCGGCTTTGATAGCACCATTGGTATAACGCACGCTATGATGATCTTCATAATATGGCTTAAGGCCACGCAGGATTTTTATAGAATTTTCTATAGTTGGCTCAACCACGTCAATTTTCTGGAAACGGCGGGCAAGCGCACGGTCTTTCTCAATGCTGCTTTTATATTCTTTATAGGTGGTAGAACCGATGCAGCGGAAACCACCGCGGGCAAGGGCTGGTTTAAGCAGGTTGCAGGCATCAAGTGCGCCGCCAGAGGTGGAGCCTGCGCCAATGATTGTATGAATTTCATCAATAAATAAGATGGAATTCGGGATTTTCTCAATTTCTTTGATAACAGCTTTCATGCGCTCTTCAAAATCACCACGATAGCGTGTGCCGGCAAGCAACGCACCCATATCCAGTGAGAAGATGATAGCGCTGCGTAAAACCTGTGGCACTTCACCACGGACAATACGTAAAGCCAAACCCTCGGCAATAGCGGTTTTACCAACGCCTGCTTCACCAACATAAAGCGGGTTGTTTTTGGTGCGGCGGGCAAGAACCTGTATTGTACGATCAACTTCTTCTTCACGGCCAACCAGAATATCAGTTTTTCCAGCTTCAGCTTTTTTATTTAGATTGACGGTGTACTGAGACAGTGCTTCGGATTTTTCTTTGTCTTTATCCTTGTCTTTAGATGCTTGCGGGCGTTCCAGTGCTTCGGCTGCTTCGTCAGCATCAAAAGCATTACGCCACTGGGCTATTTTATCGTTATCTTTATATTTCACAACGCCATGTGAAATATAATTTACTACGTCAAGGCGCGATAATTCTTGTTCCTGAAGGAAAAACACAGCATGGCTATCGCGTTCGGAAAATAATGCTACCAACACGTTTGCGCCAGTAACTTCACTTTTGCCAGCAGATTGTACATGAATTGCCGCGCGGTGAATTACGCGTTGGAAACCAGCGGTTGGGCGTGCTTCATCCAGTTCATCAACTACTAGAGAGTTTAATTCTGTTTCTAAGAAATCATGGAGATTTTTTTTGATGTCATTAAGATTGATGCCGCATCCGCGCATAACTGACATTGCATCCGGATCGTCTATCAGTGCATAAAGCAAATGCTCAAGTGTAGCATATTCGTGGCGGTGTTTCTTGGCGATTGCTAGAGCGCGGTGTAGGCTGATCTCCAGATTCTTTGACAGCATGATATTCTCCCGTTTGTACTATTTGTTTTGGTCATTTTTTATTCTTTTTCTACTAGGCACTGTAGGGGATACTCTTTACGGCGGGCTATTGTGATAACTTCCTCCGCCTTTGTTTCCGCTATGTCCCTAGTGTAGACCCCACAAATACCAGCACCTTTCTGGTGTATCTCAAGCATGATGCTGACGGCTTCCTCATGACTCCTATGGAAAATGCCTTTTAAGACAAAAACTACAAAATCCATAGGCGTATAATCATCATTCAGCAACACCACTTTGAAATAGGGCGGACGTTTGGTTTGCACCTTCGGTTCTGCCAACAACAAGTTCCCATTGCTGATTTCTTGTTGCCCATTATTAGCTACTGACATTTTGGCGTCTAGAATCATTATGACCCACAAACCTTGAAGATTACGTTAAATGAAGATTTCTAATTTGTTAATTTTTGTGACTTTTTTATTTTAAATAAATGAAGCTTAAATGTTGTTTTATAAGATAAAAATCTATTAAGCAAGATTCTTATACAATATTTTTTTTAAAAAATAAAGAGGTGGTTTAGGGAAAGGATGAAGCGAGATTAGATCACGAATACCATTTATCCGCTTTAGTCAAATACTCGTTTGAATATTGTTTCCACGTGTTTGGTGTGATAAGCAGGGTCAAACAAGGCTTTCAGCTTATCCTGTGGCAAATGGTCTATAACTTCTTTATCGGCGCAGAGTTCAGTATAGAAATCCTTGCCCTGTTCCCAAACTTTCATTGCATTACGCTGTACAAAACGATAGGAATCCTCACGGCTAACACCAGATTGTGTAAGAGCAAGCAGAATTCGCTGTGAAAACACCAATCCGCCTAGTTTATCCATATTGTGTTTCATACGTTCTGGATAAATCACCAGTTTATCTATGATGTTGGTAAGCCGGTTAAGGGCAAAATTCATAGTTACCGTGGCATCAGGAGCGATCATCCGTTCAACTGAAGAATGGGAAATATCGCGCTCATGCCAGAGAGCCACATTTTCAAGAGCAGGAGTAACATAACCGCGTACCAAGCGGGCAAGGCCTGTTACGTTTTCTGACAGTACAGGGTTGCGTTTATGCGGCATAGCAGAGCTACCTTTTTGTCCGGGAGCGAAATATTCTTCCGCTTCCAGCACTTCTGTGCGTTGTAGGTGGCGGACTTCCACAGCAAGGCGTTCCATAGAGCTGGCTATAACGCCAAGGGTTGCGAAATACATTGCATGGCGGTCACGAGGAATTACCTGTGTTGAGACTGGTTCAACTGTAAGCCCCAGTTTTTCTGCTACATATTGTTCCACAAACGGGTCTATATTGGCGAAAGTTCCTACTGCGCCAGAGATAGCGCAAGTGGCTATTTCCTTGCGGGCGGCAATAAGGCGTTCTTTACAGCGGGTAAATTCAGCGTAATAACCAGCGAGTTTTAAGCCAAAAGTAAGCGGTTCGGCGTGGATGCCATGGCTACGCCCAACTGTTACAAAATCCTTGGTTTCAAAGGCGCGGCGTTTGATAGCGGCAAGCAGGGCATCTATATCTTTAAGCAATATATCAGTAGCGCGGGTAAGCTGTACGGAAAGGCAGGTATCCAATACGTCAGAGCTGGTCATGCCCTGATGCAGAAAACGGGCATCTTCACCAACGTATTCAGCCACATTGGTAAGGAAGGCGATAACGTCATGTTTAGTGGTGCGTTCAATTTCATCAATGCGGGCAGGGTCAAAACCGGCCTTTTCCCAAATGGTTTTAGCGGCTGATTTAGGGATAACACCTAGCTCAGCCAGTGCATCGCAAGAATGGGCTTCAATTTCAAACCAGATTTGATATTTTGTTTGGTCAGTCCAGATAGCGACCATTTCAGGAAGAGAATAACGAGGGATCATGTTTGTAAATAATAATTTAATGGTTAGTGATAGGTGGGTTTTATATTATTAATTGCTAATTATCAACCGTTAACTAATAAGCCACAGGCACTGGATCAAGGCTGCGCCATAAATACCAAGTGGCGACGGAACGGTATGGCTTCCATTTTTGTGCCAGTTCAAAAATTTCGGAAAGTGTCATCTTCTGGTTCTGGTTATAGTGGCGGAAAATAGCTTTTTGCAGACCAATATCGGCAAGGGGCAGAACATCAGGACGGGAGAGGTGGAATATCATGAACATTTCTGCTGTCCAACGTCCAATCCCGCTTAAAGAGGTCAGTTCTGCCAGTATTTCCTCATCAGACAGGCTATGCCAGTTTTTTATATGCGTATCATTGGTAATAAAATGTTTGGAAATTCCTTGCAGATAGCGGATTTTCTGTCCAGAAAGGCCGCATTCGCGTAAATTTTCTTCTTTGGAAGCAAGCAAGGCTTGTGGCGTTACATTTTGTAGATTATTTTCAAATTTCTTCCATACGCTATCGGCAGCTTTTACCGATATTTGCTGTCCGACAATAGAGCGGGCGAGGGTATAAAAAGCATCGCCGCGAACGGTAAGGGTTTCACCATGATAACTGCTGATGATTTTACCTAAAACCCTGTCATTGATTATCAGGTGCTTTTTTGCTGCATCCCAATAATGTGGGGCGCTGCCCATTACCGTAAAATTCCGCCAAATCCTTTGCTGGCGGCAGCTATAACGGCATTGGTTACAGCGGTAATATCAGCTTCGGAAAGGGTGCGCTCATAAGATTGCAAAGTGACTTTAACTGCTACGGATTTTTTGCCGGCATCTACGCCTTTGCCGCTATACACGTCAAAAATTTCAACATTGGTAATAAGGTTTTTATCGGCTTTTCCTACTTCTTTTTCAATAGTGGCGGCGGTAACGCTGTCATCAACAATAAAGGCAAAATCACGTTCTACAGCTTGATAATCAGAAATTTTTAACTGTGGCTTGGCTGTGCCTTTGCTGCGTGAAACAGGGATATTATCTAGGAATACTTCAAAAGCGGAGATACGTTCTTCAATATCAAATTCTTTGGCAATTTTTGGGTGAATTTCACCAAAATAGGCAAGGATGGTTTTTCCTAAAACAAAAGCGCCAGAGCGGTTAGGATGATAGTAAGGAGGAAGGTTAGCGGTGCTGATTTCCAGTTTATTTACACCTAAGGTTTGGAGTAATGCCACTACATCAGCTTTGGCTACTAACGGAAGCAGAGGATATATATTAGTTGTTATAAAGTTGCTTGCATCTCCTTTGAAAGCTGCACCATTAACTTTTACTTTGCGTATGAAGTTATCCTTAATGGTAAATGTTTCGGTACGGATTCCCGCTGCGATGGTTTTTTGCCCGTCTGGTGTTATATCATGGAATTGCAGGCCTACTTCAAACAGGCTTAAATCTTTGAAGCCACGGGCGGCGTTACGCTTTGCGGCATCAAGCAAGTTGGGCAGCAGGCTTGGACGCATAGTGTCCAGATCAGCACTGATAGGGTTAAGCAAGGTAAGGGCTGGGTTGTTGCTATCGAACATTGCCGCTTGCGCTGAAGGTATAAATGACCAGGTTTTAACCTCAAACATACCACGACTTGCCAGCAAACGTTTAGCAAGATGAACGCGTTTCTGGGTGGGGCTTAATATGGCAGGGGTGATGCTGACAGGTTTAGGAAGCGGGGTAGATGGAATATGCTCATAGCCATATATCCGCAGGATTTCTTCCACCAGATCAGCTTCGCCTTCTATATCAGCGCGCCATGATGGAGGGGTAAGGGATGAGGAATTAGTGACGATGGTGAAGCCCAGATTTTTGAGAATTTCTAAAGATTTCTCAGCAGGAATATCAACACCGCCTAAAGATTTTACACGCTCAGGGTTAAAAGCTATTTCCCGCTGCCAATCAGGAGTTTTGCCAGCTATAACAAGCTCGCTTGCTTGCCCGCCACAAAGTTCTAAAATCATTGCTACAGCACGTTTGGCGGCTTCTTCTACAAAGGCAACATCAACCCCGCGTTCAAAACGGTAGCGTGCGTCAGAATCTACAGCATAAATACGACCAGAACGTGCAATAATATCTCGTTCAAATAACGCTACTTCTAAAAATATGTCTATTGTATTTTCATTGACTGCAGATTCAGCTCCGCCAATTACACCAGCAATTGCTATAGGCTCAGCATTGTCACTAATAATCATTGACATCCTACTGAGTGTACTGATTTCTCCTCCACCAATGATTTTAATTCTTTCTGTATTTTCTAAAGGAAGCCTAACCGCTATATTTCCGTTTATTTTTTTTGCGTCATAAACATGAAGAGGGCGACTTAAGTCAAAAGTGAAATAATTAGTTATATCAACAAGTGTCGAGATTGATTTCTGCTCGATTGCTTCCAAGCGTTTTTTAAGCCACTCAGGGCTTGTACCGTTTTTTACTCCGCGAATGTAGCAGCCGATGAATTGATGGCAGGCAGAAGTTTGTATGGAAACAGAAATTGGAGAAGTAAAATCCGGTTGGAAATTGATTTCTGGCAATGGCTTTAATGTACCAATTCCTGCTGCTGCCAAGTCCCGCGCGATGCCACGTACGCCAAGGCAATCAGCGCGGTTTGGCGTTACTGCTACGTCAATCACAGGGTCGTTTAACCCTAAAACATCGGCAACTTTTGCACCAATTGCTGCTTCCGGCAGTTCTATAATTCCTTCGCTGGTTTCGGCGAGTCCTAATTCTTCCAGAGAGCAAAGCATGCCATTGCTTTCCACACCACGGATTTTAGTTTTTTTTATGGTCATGCCATTGCTGGGAATAAGTGTGCCTTCTTTCGCCAAGGCAACATAAAGTCCAGCGCGGGCATTGGCCGCACCGCACACAATTTGCAATTCGCCAATATCACTTTGTACTTTGCAAATTTGTAATTTATCCGCCTCGGGATGGCGGGTGGCTTCTGTAATTTTGGCAACAGTAAATGATGAAAGGCTAGATGCGCGGTCTTCCACGCTTTCCAGTTCCAAGCCGATGGCGGTTAGTTTGTCAGTTATTTCTTTAAGGCTGGCGGTGGTTTCTAAATGGTCTTTTAGCCACGAGAGAGTAAATTTCATATTACAGACCTCCCACTAAGCTTGGAATGTGCAGCGGATCAAAACCGTAATGCGAAAGCCAGCGCACATCAGATTCAAAAAAGGTACGCAGGTCGGGAATGCCATATTTGAGCATGGCGAGGCGTTCTATACCCATGCCGAAGGCAAATCCTTGCCACTCATCCGGATTAATGCCGCAATTTTTTAATACATTGGGATGCACCATTCCGCAGCCGCCAATTTCCAGCCAGTCATTGCCTGCACCGATTTTTAAGCTGTCTTTGCTTCGTGCGCAGCCAATATCAATTTCAGCTGATGGTTCGGTGAAAGGGAAGAAGCTGGGGCGGAAACGTACAGGTACATTATCAAGTTCAAAAAATACTCGCAGGAATTCGCTGATGCAGCCGCGTAAATGCCCCATATTGATATTTTTATCAATTGCCAAACCTTCCACTTGGTGGAACATCGGGGTGTGGGTTAGGTCTGAGTCACAGCGATAGGTGCTGCCCGCAGCGATAAAACGGAAGGGTGGTTTGCCGGCGCGCATAGTGCGGATTTGCACAGGCGAGGTGTGGGTGCGCAGAACGGTTTTATTATCACCTTTGCCATGTAGATAAAAAGTATCGTGCATTTGCCTAGCAGGGTGGGATTCTGGTATATTCAGGGCAGTGAAATTATGTTCATCATCTTCAATATCTGGCCCTACTTCAGTTGAAAAACCTAAATCGGCAAAAATGGCGGTGATTTCTTCTGCAACTTGGGTGATGGGGTGAATTTTGCCTTGTTGTTCTACATGGGCGGGCAAAGTTACATCTAATTTTTCGGTGGCTAGGCGGGCGTTTAATTCGCTATCTGTCAGCGCTATTTTTTTTACTTCCAGCGCATCGGTTATTTCTTGCTTGAGCTGGTTGAGGGTAGCACCCAGAGTTTTTCGTTCTTCCGGTGATGCTCCGCCGAGTTTTTTTAATTCTTCAGTTATTTTTCCTTTTTTGCCTAGCAAAGCGACGCGGATATCCTCTAAGCTTTGAGAAGTTTTGCAGGCGGAAATAGTGGCAAGTGATTCTAAAAGTAATTCTTGTGACATTCTAGGTGCTGGGGGTCAGGGTTTAGAGAATAGGGATTCGGGTTTTTAGAAAGTATACTAATCCCGAATCTCTAATCCCGAATCTCTAATTTTAAGCAGTAAGAGCTTTCTTGCTTTGTTCAACCAAAGTTTTGAATGCTTCCGGTTCACGTGTAGCAAGATCAGAAAGAACTTTGCGATCTACTTCAATGCCTGCTTTTAGAAGGCCGTTCATGAATTGTGAATAAACCATTCCATGTTCACGCACACCAGCATTGATACGTTGAATCCATAGGCTGCGGAAATTACGCTTTTTGGTACGACGGTCACGGTAAGCATAACGCAGACCTTTTTCTACTTTTTCACGGGCAACGGTGATACAGCTTTTCGCACGACCACGATAGCCTTTTGCCATCTTAAGAATTTTTTTACGACGGGCGCGGTTTGCACCGCTTTGAGCATGAGCCATTAGTTTGTTCTCCTTATAAGCTTAGTATGAGCCGTTTGGCATATATTGCACGATGCGATGCGTATCAGCATCATCCAAAATAGTAGTACCGCGTGCATTACGGATAAAACGATTGGTACGCTTGCGCATTCCATGGCGTTTTCCAGCTTGGGAGGCAACAACCTTGCCTGTGGCAGTGAAGCGAAAACGCTTCTTGCAGCCTGATTTTGTTTTTAATTTTGGCATTTTAGTATCCTGTAAAGTTAAGGTTATAATAACGTGACCAAAGGCAATGCCTCGCCTGATCACTGAAAAGGAAGGGTTTATTATCCTAAAAAATAAGGCGATGCAAGTGATAATTTTTTCCTGTTTCCCTTGATATAAGTGTCAATAACCCCTATAATGTGTACGTTATTAATTTTTTTAACTTAAACCTAGGAGAAAACTATGAATTACCGCGATCCGTTCGCTACCGCACAATCAGGCGCACAGTCAAAGGCCGCCTCTTATGATTTGGGTTTGCGTGCGTATATGCTTAGAATTTACAACTATATGGCGAGTGCATTGGCTCTTACCGGTATAGTTGCACTTGGTGCTTCTCAATCTGATGCATTTATAAATGCCCTTTATAATGTACAAAATGGTCAAGTTGTTGGTATGTCAGGATTTGGCTGGTTAGTTACTTTTGCCCCAATCGGTTTGGTTATGTGGCTCGGCTTTGGGATTAGCCGTTTAAGTTCTTCCGCCGCGCAAGGTATTTTCTGGGCTTATTCAGTGCTTATCGGTCTTTCTCTAACATCTATATTCTTAGTATATACTGGTGAGAGTATCGCCCGTACATTCTTTGTAACCGCTGGAACTTTTGGGGCTATGAGCATCTACGGTTATACCACTAAGCGTGATCTTACCGGTTTTGGCTCATTTCTTATGATGGGTTTGATCGGTCTTATTATTGCTTCAATCGTGAATATTTTCTTGCAAAGCTCAGCACTTGGTTTTGCTACTTCAGTGGTTGGTGTACTTATTTTTGTAGGCCTTACCGCTTATGATACTCAAAAACTGAAAAATATGTACTATTATGTGGCGGGAAATTCGGAAGCTATGGCAAAAACATCAATCATGGCTGCTTTGAATTTATATATGGATTTCCTCAATATTTTCTTACATTTACTACGTTTTATGGGTGATAGAAGATAATTTTGTAAATAATTGATTATAAAAAAAAGGGATGGTAGAGGATATCATCCCTTTTTTATTGGAAAAATATGAAATATATAAATACTATCGGCGTTGCCACCTTATGTAAGAGGGAAATATGGCGGTTTATGAAGGTTTGGAATCAAACCCTCGTTGCGCCCGTCATCACTACATTGTTATTCCTAGCGGTGCTAATGCTGGCTATGGGCAGCAGCGAGCGGATGATTGACCATGTGCCGTATGGGCAATTTATTGCCCCAGGGCTTATCATGATGGCGATTGTGCAGAATGCTTTTGCTAACACATCTTCATCACTAATGCTGGCTAAAATTCAAGGGGTGATTATTGATATCCTGATGCCGCCGCTTACCGGCAGCGAAACGGTATTTTGCATGGTGATTGGCGGTGTGGTACGTGGTACTTTAGTTGGTATTGTGGTAATGGCAGCTGTATATATGTTTATCCCATTTTCTTTGCTGCATCCGTGGATAGGGTTTTTTTATGTGATTTCTGCCAGCGTGATGCTGGCATTGTTGGGTATACTAACAGGCATCTGGTCGCAGTCTTTTGACCAGCTTTCTGCCATTACCAATTATATAATCACACCGCTTTCCTTTCTGTCCGGAACATTTTATTCAATTAAGCAATTGCCGGAATTTTGGTATTATATATGCCATTTTAACCCGTTTTTCTATATGATAGACGGTTTTCGTTATGCAACGGTTGGTTATACCGATGGCACAGTGGCAATGGGCGTGGTGGTGATGACTGTAACCAACATTGTATTATGGGTTGTCACAACTATCTTATTCAGCAAAGGCTATAGGCTTAAGACTTGAAATAGTTTAATTTTCTCATTGACCATCAATTGCAAAAGGTAGATATTTACGTTTTTGGATAGATAGGGTTTAGGTTTAGCAGATGTCTGCGGTTTTGCCGGTATATCGCCGTTCTAATATTACCATTTCAAGGGGGGATGGGGTGTATTTGTTCGCACCCGATGGTATGCGTTATCTGGATTTCGCGGCTGGGATTGCGGTAAATGCTCTGGGGCATTGCCATCCGCATGTAGTAGCAGCCCTTAAAAAACAAACTGATATTTTATGGCATTGCTCTAATATGTACCAAATGGAAGGTCTTAGCGGGTTTGCTGAGCGTCTCACGGCAGCCTGTTTTGCTGATAAGGTGTTTTTTACCAACTCTGGCGGCGAAGCAGTAGAGTGCGGACTTAAGATCCTGCGTAAATATCATGATTATGCTGGAAATCCCCGTCGTTACCGAGTGATAACCATGGAAGGAGGTTTTCATGGTCGTAGTTTTGCCTGTATTTCTGCTGGTGGCAATGAGGTTGCCCGTGCTGGTTATGCGCCGCTTTTGGATGGGTTTGACCGTGTGGAATTCAATAATCTGGAAGCTGTGGCAAATGCTATTACCAGTGAAACAGCGGCCATATTAGTTGAGCCTATACAAGGCGAGGGTGGACTTAATGAGGCCAATGGTGAATTTCTGCAGGGAGCGCGTAAGCTTGCGGACGAAAATGGCTTGCTGTTGTTTATAGATGAGGTGCAGTGTGGAATGGGGCGTACAGGAACTCTGTTTGCACACCAGCAATCTGGTG
>CAUJIB010000064.1 GCA_963205245.1 Pseudomonadota bacterium | reverse complement strand
TAATTTCATTTTCCATCTTGGTAAGCTGATGGTTCAAATTGTTCAGAACAGGGAAATACCTGTCTATCACTTCATCCAGCAAGGCATAGTAAAGATAATCAGTCCCATGATTACGGATCTTACCAATCCCGCGCCGAATCCTTTCCCGTACATTCCCGAAACTACTGCTATTAGGCTGTTCTTCAAACACCACCACCACATTCTTCTTAAGAAACAAGCTAAACTGTTCTGTACCCAACTGGTCACTTATATAACTACCTTTAATGATACTAAAGATATAATGCTCGTAATACTCAACTTTCGGGCTATGATTAGTATCCAGAACGTCCTCTAACGATAGACGCTCGAAGGAAAATAAATTGCCGATTTTTTCAATCATCTCAATATTTCCTAGCCCTACTACATTGATAAGAACCACAGGCCATGTGGTTATAAATTCATGCAGTTCCTCAACTGAGTGACATTCTTTTTCTATATATTTTTCCGTACTATAAGCCATTACCAATAGCTGCGTGGGATGTGATAGTGGATTAGCCAGCAGAACTCCCGGAGATGCGCCAGGGGCGGCCTTATGTAAACTGCCAGCTATCTGCCTATTCTTGAATTTTCTCCTAGACATTCCCTACCCCTGTACTTTTTATAAACAACTGTTACTATTACTATCTTTGCAACTCAAGGATTTTTATATGGCTAGTATTATATGTATAAGACGGATTGAATTCGACGCCGCACACCGCATTTTAGAACATGAAAGTAAATGCAAATATCTGCATGGCCATAGATATGTTATCGAGGCAGGATTTACGACCGAAAATCTTGATGAATTGGGACGAGTAATTGATTTTGCGGTAATCCGTGAGAAACTTGGCGCATGGATAGATGAGAATTGGGATCACACCACCATTTTATTTGAAAAAGATAAAGAATTAGGGAAATCCATTAGCAATATTACCGGACAAAAAATATTCTACCTGCCCGTAAACCCCACCGCAGAAAATATGGCTGCCTATATTTTAGAAACCGTGTGCACTGAATTATTTGCGGGCATAGGCACTAAATGTGTAAGCGTAAAAATATACGAAACACCAAATTGTTCGGTAGTGGCTAGCCTATAAAAAAATAAGGGCGACCGAAGCCACCCTTATTTCCACCATTAAGACAGAGAGAAACTACTTCTTAACAACCAAACCACCTTTAGTGGTCAGCTTGCTACCATCTTTTAGCACATGCTCACCATCTGGAGCTGGAGATTTTTTGCCATCTTTGCCAATAACTTCTACTTTATCGCCAGTGATTTCAATTTTAGTACCATCTTTAAGTTCGCCAGCAACAGCTTTAACTTCTTCTTTTTTTACTTCTTCCTTAGCAGGAGCAGTTACAGCAGCAGGCTCAGAAGTTTTTGGGGCTTCATTAGCGAAAGCAGCAAATGAAACAGCAGAAACAGAAGTAACAAGAGCAGCAAGTACAAGTTTATTCATATAAATACCCTATAATGTTGGTTAAAAAAAATCATTAAATGACTTAAGCGTATATAGTGTTTTCACACCCTGTCGCCTGATTAAGAAGTTACATCTTTTTACTCCAAAAATAAAGAATAATATCAATACATTACAGGGATTTAATGTTCAAGAAAGTTATTTAGGGATAAAGGCTTGATATTGCCCAATTATCCCCATTACGAACAAAAACCTCCCTTTCATGCAAGCGGAAATTTCCCTGCTGCCAGAATTCAATTCTAACAGGCACTACCCGCCAACCTGACCAGAAGGGTGGGCGCGGCACTTTTACACCATCGAAACGCGCCATTATACTAGAAACATCCTGCAACAAATCATTACGGTCTTCCAAAATCTGCGACTGTTTTGATGCCCATGCCCCTATCTGGCTATCACGCGGACGGGCAGCGAAATACGCGTCCGCCTCACCATCACTTACGCGTTCAATTTTTCCTTCCACCCGCACCTGACGTTCAAGCTGCATCCAATAAAAACAAAGGGCAGCATTAGGATTCTGTTTAAGCTCATCACTTTTACGGCTCGTAAGATTAGTATAAAAAACAAAACCACGATGATCCAGCCCCTTCAATAGAACCATCCGCGCTGACGGTATGCCTTCTTTAGTTGCAGTTGCCAGTGACACAGCCGTAGGCTCAGTTATAGATTTATTTTTCTTTGCTTCTTCCAACCATTGCGAAAATTGTTTTATCGGATCTTTTTCCATATTATTTCTTTACTCCCAAGGCTTGCTAATTTTTTTATAGATTATTTTCATTACTGGTCTATAAAGTCTTTCATTCTCTCTCAATTAAATTGGAATGAGTTATGTCTAGCACCAAACGCCCTCTTTCTCCACATCTTTCTATATATAAACCGCAAATAACCACGGTTCTTTCTATTACCCACCGCATTACCGGTGTGGCTTTATATGCCGGAACAATATTGCTGATAATTTTTATTGCGGTAGTTGCCTACACCCCTGAAAACCATACAAAACTGCATGAATGCCTAGCTTCAGCTTTTGGCAGAACTATATTATTCGGCTGGACGCTCGCTTTATATTTCCATTTATTTAACGGCATACGCCATCTATTTTGGGATATGGGGAAAGGTTTTGATATTCCTTCCGTAAACAAAAGCGGTTGGGCGGTAGTAATATTTACCATAATTGCAAGTCTTGCCAGCTGGGCAGTTGCCTATCATAATGCAGGGGTTTTATAACATGAAAAAACAAAATTCTTCTTCTGATTTACGCAGCAAATTAGCAAAAGTCCGCGGTCTTGGCTCGGCAAAACACGGTGTTTCCCACTGGTGGCTGCAACGCCTAACTGCTATTGCCATGATCCCGCTTTTTTTGTGGTTTATACCTTCGGTAATTTCAGTAATGATTTCACCGGATGTATTTACCGTTGCCAAGTGGTTTTCATTTCCTCTTAATATATTACTTACTGTTTCGCTGATCGGCGCATTATTTTTCCATGCCAAGCTTGGATTGCAGGTGGTGATTGAGGATTATGTGCATTGCCCATGCAAAAAATATAGCCTGCTTGTCGCTAATAGTTTTTTCTGTGTTACCGGTGCGGGTTTTTGCATCATCGCTATCTTAAAATTACATTTCCTTAATCTTGCAGGAATTTAGAGTATCTTATGACTTCAGCTTATAAAATTATAGATCATTATCACGATGTAGTTGTTGTTGGTGCGGGCGGCGCAGGATTACGCGCCACTTTCGGCATGGCGCATGCTGGGCTTAACACCGCTTGTGTTACCAAAGTATTCCCGACCCGCAGCCATACCGTGGCCGCACAAGGTGGGATTTCCGCAGCACTCGGCAATATGGGACAGGATGACTGGCGCTGGCATATGTATGATACCATTAAAGGTTCAGACTGGCTAGGCGATCAGGACGCTATTGAATATATGTGCAAAAATGCTGCCGAAGCAGTAATTGAGCTGGAACATTACGGCGTACCATTTTCCCGCACTGCTGACGGCAAAATTTATCAACGCCCCTTTGGCGGGATGACTACCGAATATGGCAAAGGCACTGCCCAGCGTACCTGCGCTGCTGCTGACCGCACCGGACACGCGATTCTACATACGCTTTATACTCAGGCACTACGCCACAAAGCCCAATTTTTTATTGAGTATTTTGCAACCGACCTGCTTATGGATGATGAAGGCGTTTGCCGTGGCGTTATCGCATGGAATCTCGACGACGGCACTATCCACCGTTTCAACGCCCATATGGTAGTTCTGGCAACTGGCGGTTATGGCCGAGCTTATTTCTCCTGCACCTCTGCCCATACCTGCACTGGCGATGGCGGCGGTATGATAGCACGGGCGGGCTTACCTCTTCAAGATATGGAATTCGTACAATTCCACCCGACTGGAATTTACGGTGCTGGCTGCCTGATTACCGAGGGTGCGCGCGGCGAAGGCGGTTATCTGGTAAATTCTGAAGGTGAGCGTTTTATGGAACGTTACGCACCATCAGCTAAAGACCTTGCTTCCCGTGACGTAGTATCACGGGCAATGACTATGGAAATTCGCGCAGGTCGTGGCGTTGGTAAAAATAAAGATCATATCTATCTGCATCTTGACCATTTAGACCCAAAAATATTGCATGAGCGTTTACCGGGAATTTCTGAAACTGCAAAAATCTTTGCTGGTGTTGATGTTACCAAGCAGCCAATTCCGGTGCTGCCAACTGTGCATTATAATATGGGCGGAATTCCAACCAATTATCACACTGAGGTGGTAACACTTAAAGGCGGGAATCCTGATAGCGTAGTGCAAGGATTGATGGCAATTGGTGAAGCTGGCTGTGTATCAGTGCATGGTGCAAACCGCCTTGGCTCAAACTCATTGCTTGATTTAGTAGTATTCGGCAGGGCAGCGGCAATCCGTGCGGCAGAATTAATTAAACCCAACACTCGCCATAAGCCGATAAGCCAAGCAGCAACCGATAAAGCCCTTGCTCGTTTTGATAAAATCAGGAATGCCAGCGGTAGCTTAAAAACTTCTGATATTCGCCGTAATATGCAAACAACCATGCAAAATCACGCAGCGGTATTCCGTGAAAAAGAAGTGTTGAGCGAAGGTACAACGCAAATGGCGAATGTATGGAAAAGCTATAGTGACCTTAAAATCTCCGACCGTTCACTCACTTGGAACAGTGACCTTGTGGAAGCATTGGAACTGGATAATTTGCGCTCACAAGCCCTTATTACCATCAGCAGCGCCTTAAACCGCACCGAAAGCCGCGGCGGCCATGCAAGAGAAGATTTTCCTGAGCGTGACGACAAAAACTGGATGAAACATACTCTGGCATGGATAGATGATAAAGGCAGCGTCGCTTTTGACTCCCGCCCTGTGCATCTCAACACACTTTCTAACGAAGTGCAGCCAGTACCGCCGAAAGCTAGGGTTTATTGATATTTATTAAAAATCCTAGACAAATATATTTTTTGATATAAATTACTAAATCATTAATATAAATTAGGAAAATACAATGCAAAATCAAGAGCAACCATCACCATATGCTGAAGCTATTAGACCTAATGAGTTATCTAACAAAAAAGAAACTATCTTGGCGGATGCAATCTTAAACAGCCAATATAGGTTCAATCAAGAAGGACAGCTAGTGATTACAGTTAAGCCTAAAAATGGCGAATCTGTTATTCAACACAACGAGCGTACCCATACTATAGCAGAAGCTTTATTAGAAGGTATAGAAACCAAATCCGCTATGGCTATTTCTGGTAATAAAATAAAAATACTCGAACCCAGCAATAATATAATGAGTATATTGAAAGAACTTCATATTAGGGTCGATAATAAAGAAAACGCTAAAGGTTTAGAAAAAATTGGCGGATTTTTGCAAGAAGAAAACATTAAAAATATAATTGATTTAGCACAATTTCAGCGAAACACTAATTCACAGTCTAGGGTTTAGGGCTACTCCTGCTGTGGCTACACCGCTCACAGTATATATAATCGCATGAAAAACATTATCATACAAACGCTGGAAGAAGCAATCACAGCACTTAAAACAGCCGCGGAGACTGGTAATAGCATCACTTTGCAAAGCCCGCCTGATGCTATTTATTATGCGGGAAGCCTGTATTACCTTAATATTTTCAAGCAAGTGCAAGCTTATTACCCACAGGTAAAAGCCGAGTTTATTTTTGATTGCGGCGACGCGGGAGCAGAGGTAATTTGCGCCATTCAGGACGGTCATAAAACCATAAAAAGCAGCGCAAAACCAGCAATCCGTGCCAAATTAAAGGCTATTGCTATTGAACATGGCGTAAATTTTATTGAAATTAACTAA
This sequence comes from Pseudomonadota bacterium, assembly GCA_963205245.1. Taxonomy (GTDB): domain Bacteria; phylum Pseudomonadota; class Alphaproteobacteria; order Rickettsiales; family SXRF01; genus SXRF01. The sequence continues at coordinate 19,895 of CAUJIB010000064.1, read as the reverse complement.
TAACCCTGTATTGTTCCGCCACTTAAAATTAAAAATTGAAGGGAACACACATGAAAATCACACCAAAAGTTAAGAAAATCCTTAGCCACTATGAAAGCGACAATGCCGGCACAAAAGCTAACCTTGTGCGTATTTTGATGCAAGGCAAACTGGGTGGAACCGGAAAGCTGGTAATTCTTCCTGTGGATCAAGGCTTTGAACATGGCCCTGCTCGCAGTTTTGCTAAAAACCCTGACGCTTATGATCCTCATTATCATTTTCAGCTAGCAATTGACGCCGGACTTTCTGCTTATGCCGCTCCTCTTGGCATGATTGAAGCCGGTGCGGATACGTTCGCCGGTCAAATCCCATTAATCCTTAAAGTAAACAGCTCCAATTCTTTCGTACCAAAATCCGCAACTCCTAACCAAGCTGTAACCGCTTCGGTAGCGGATGCGCTGCGTCTTGGCTGCTCGGCCATCGGCTTCACCATCTATCCCGGTTCACATGATATGTTCGACCTGATGGAAGAAATCCGTGATATGGCAGAAGAAGCAAAAGCTTATGGTCTTGCCGTGGTCATCTGGTCATATGTACGTGGTGAGGACATCAGCAAGAACGGTGAAACAGCAATGGACACTTCTGCTTATGCTGCACATGTGGCAGCTTTGCTCGGTGCACATATCATTAAAGTAAAACCACCAACTGATTTCTTAGAGCAAGCAGAAGCTAAAAAAGTGTATGAAGCAGAAAAAATCGCTATCGGCACACTTACCGAACGTATCGCCCATATTAAAGATGCCTGCTTCGCCGGTAAACGCATCGTGGTGTTCTCTGGCGGGAATGCTAAGGGTGAAAAAGAATTGCTTGACGAAGTTCGCGCAATCCGTGACGGCGGCGGCAATGGCTCAATTATCGGTCGCAACACCTTCCAACGCCCACGCGCCGAAGCTATTGCTCTTCTTGATAATATCATCAAGGTTTACAAGAACGAAATATGATAGTTTCCACCTATGCAGGTCTGCTGGCGCTGGTTTTCATTGGACTTTCGGTCAATGTTGTAGCCCGCCGCTACCAGCTACGTTCTGCACTGGGTGATGCTGATGATTTTGAAATGAAGCGCCGCATTCGCGCCCATGCCAATTTTGCCGAATATACGCCATTATTTTTGATCCTTATGGGCTTTGCCGAGCATGAGCGTCTTTCGCCTTCTTATATCCATATTTTATGTATGCTATTTTTGCTGGGGCGTATTTCCCATGCCTCAAGCGTGCTGAAACTGGAAAAATATGAAAATGGCAAGCTGGTTGCTTATCCAAAATTCCGCATGGTGGGAATGGTTGCCAGCTTTTCCGCAATAATAATAACCGCGCTGGTACTTATCTTTAATTATTGAAATACAAAAAATGAATAGCAATATAGAACCCTGCCGCCTTTACCTTATCAGCCCGCCCGCTATTGATTTGCCTAAATTCAGCGAGCAGCTACAACTAGCGTTTGAAGGTGGGGATGTTGGTGCTTTTCAATTACGCCTGAAAAATGTAAGTGATAACGAGATATTAAAAGCCGCTGAAACCCTGCTACCTGTTTGCCGCGAACGCGGGGTAGCTTTTATATTAAATGACCGAGCGGATTTAGCAGCTAAAGCAGGCACTGACGGAGTGCATCTCGGGCAGGATGACGGCAAGGTAAAAACCGCGCGTAAATTACTTGGTGCTGACGCAGTGATCGGTGTTTCCTGCCATGACTCAAAACATCTGGCTATGGAAGCCGGCGAAGCGGGAGCAGATTATGTGGCATTCGGCGCATTTTACCCAACCACCAGCAAAAGCCCTGAAGCGCTTGCCAAATACGGCACCCCCTCACCCGATATATTAAACTGGTGGCAAACATATATGGTCTTGCCATGTGTAGCCATTGGTGGTATTAACCCGCAAAACGCTTTGCCGTTAGTGCAAGCAGGCGCGGATTTTGTCGCGGTTATAACTGCGGTATGGAATCACCCTGACGGTGCAAAAAAGGCAGTAGAAGAATTTAATAAAGTGATAAAGATAGGGGATTTATGAAAATAGATGGAAGTGCCGTGCGTATGGGCATGGTGATTGAGTGGCAGGATAGATTATGGCTGGTAGTAAAACATGAAATCCGTACCCCCGGCAATTTGCGCTCATTTAATCAAGTAGAACTTAAAGATATTAAAACCGGAACAAAAAACACCCCTCGTTTTTCTTCCGCAGAAAAAATCGAACGCGTATCGCTGGATTCCCGCACTTCTAATTTCTTATATGCTGATGGTGATACTCTTAATTTCATGGATAATGAAAATTACGAGCAATTTACTATCCAAAAAGACTTTCTGGGCGATGCCGCCGCATTTTTACAGGATGGCATGACAGTGGCAGTGGAAACTTATGAGGGGCAACCGCTTTCAGTTAAACTGCCGCAAAAAGTAGCCGCAAAAATAGCTGAGGCTGACCCTGTGGTTAAAGGTCAGACCGTATCATCATCTTATAAGCCTGCCATTCTGGAAAATGGTGTAAGGGTTATGGTACCGCCATTTATTCCGGCAGGCGAAACTATTATTGTAGATACCACCACACTGGAATATGTTGAACGCGCTAAGGCATCGTAAACAGATATGCAATCCCCCCTACTCAATGTAATGACTGCAGCTGCCATTAAAGCAGGCAAAGGGTTAATGCGTGATTTCGGTGAAATAGATGAACTTCATATTTCACGTAAAGGCGCATCTAACTTCGTAACTAAAACCGATATACGCACTGAAAAACTATTACATAAAGAACTTTCTATTGCCCGTCCTGATTTTGGGTTTTTAATGGAGGAAAGCGGTGAGATCAAAGGTAAGGACGAAAGTCACCGATGGATTATAGATCCACTGGATGGCACCAGCAACTTTATCCATGCCATACCTTATTTCTGTATTTCCATTGGCTTGGAAAAACGCCACAGGAACGGAGATAGTGAAATTATAGCTGGGGTTATTTTTGACCCTACCCATAACGAATTATTCACTGCAGAAAAAGGCAAAGGTGCGCAAGTCAATAACCGTAAACTACAAGTATCTAAGCGCGAAAAAATGGAAGAATCCATGTTGGTTACCGGCAGCCCCAAAGATGCTCCTCCTTCAGGAAGCGAAGCAGCAAAAAATGGTGCAATTGTACGTTATTTCGGCGCATCTGCTCTAGATTTAGCCTATCTAGCGGCGGGCAGGATTGATGGTTGCTGGTACCATAATATACAGCCTTGGGATATTGCCGCTGGAATGCTTTTAGTACAGGAAGCTGGTGGTGTTTTTTCTGATATAGATGGGAAATATGCCGATATTTACTCACCTTCTATTCTAGCCAGCAATCATTCTTTACATGCAGATATTAGAAAAATTCTTGCAGAAAAAAAATGAAATTTCTAATTATTACTGTAATTTTAGTTGATTATACAGGATTTTGTCGTAGTCTAAACTGACTTTATATATAAAATTAAAAGGGATTATCATGTCTTACGCGAAAAAAGCTAATATCAAAAACCTTTCTTTTTCATCTTCCAGCCTCGCTATTCTTTCTGCATGTTTTTCTATTACTGTTGCAATTCCTGCAATGGCAAATGCCGCAGAAAAACTACCGAGCGTAGAGCTGCATCTTGATGTATTAGAACGCGTGGCGGCTGAAAACAAGGATCCATTTCCACCTCTAAATCAAGATCCATTCCCGCCTTTAAGTAAAATGCCTTTTTCTACGCAACCGTCAAAACCACTGGATAAGCCTGTAGCAAAAAAGAAAACAAAGAAAATACAGGAACAAGTAGTACCTAAAGAAGCTGCTCCGGCAGAAAAGCCAAAAACCAAGCTAAAAGCTAAACCAGAAGCACCAAAACCTGCTGTTGAGCCTAAGGTTGAGCCTAAGACGGAAACCACTGTTATAGCTCCAGTACCTGCAGCTAAAGAGCCCGAACTGCCAATGCCTAAGGCGGCTCCTAAAATAGAATTTAAGGACGAACCTCCTGCTGTGGAGCTTCCGTCTGCCAATAAACCTCCAGAGGTGGCTGCTCCAAATATTGAGTCAAAACAAGAGCCTATTATTCCTACCCCACCTGCAGCTAAAGAGCCAGAATTACCAGTTCCGCCAGTACCAAAATCGGAACTTGATAAACCTGCTCCATCTGTTGCTATCACCCCTATGGCACCAGCACCAAGCCCTCAGGAAGAATTCATGAAGGCACTTAATGAGCCAGTAGTTCCGGCGATTAAACCAGCCGAAGAGACAAAACCTGTGACTCTTGAGCCTAAAAAAGAAGATACAGCAAAACCTGCCGCCCCTAGTGGTAATTTACTACTTAGCATAAAATTCATCAGCACGGAAACTACCTTGCCATTATCAGTGGAAGAAGAACTGAAAAAATTGGCAGAAACCCTAAAAAAACAAGATAAACGGGTTACCCTGTTTTCTTATGCCAGCGAATCTGCCGACCAGACGACTACTGCCCGCCGTGTATCACTATCACGGGTTTTAGCAGTACGTGCTTTCTTACTTGAGCAAGGGGTGGATAAACTCAATATCAATGTTCGGGCAGAGGGAAGCAGAGTTCCAGATGGTGAACCGAACCGTGTTGACATCGTAGCAACTGAGGAAAAAGTACCGTAAACATGGCTGGTCATTCACAGTTTAAGAATATTATGCGCCGCAAAGGGGCGCAGGATGCTAAAAAAGGTAAAATCCTAACCAAGGTTGGTAGAGAAATTATCTCAGCTTGTAAAACTGGTAGCTCTGACCCAGCTTCTAATCCCCGCCTGCGGGCAGCTATTCAATGGGCACGTGAAGAGAATATGACCCGCGACAGGATTGAAGCGGCAATTAAGCGCGGCAGCGGCAATGTTGATTCTGATAATTTTGAACCAATCCGTTATGAAGGTTACGGAGCTGGCGGCGTTGCTGTAATCATTCAGACCCTTACCGACAACCGTAACCGCACTGCACCGGAAATGCGCTCTATTTTCAGTAAATTCGGCGGAGCAATGGGTGAAACAGGAAGTGTAAGCTTTATGTTTGATTATATCGGGCGTATCTCTTACCCGTTGGCAATCGCCACTGCTGACGGCATGCTGGAAACTGCCATTGACGTTGGCGCAGACAATTGCGAAACAGATGAAGCAAATCATATTGTAACCTGTACCTTGGAACAATTTGCCCATGTGCGTGACGGTCTGGAGAAAAGATTTGGCGCGCCTGAATCAGCTAAAATGATCTGGCAACCCAAAAACACTATCGTCGTAAATGAGGAACAAGCGCAGAATCTTCTGAAAATGATTGATACTTTTGACGATAATGATGATGTTCAGGAAGTATTCTCTAATTTTGAAATTCCTGACAATGTTATGCAGAAACTAAGCGCATGACCATTATTCTCGGAATAGATCCGGGATTGCAGCATACAGGCTGGGGAATTATTTCCATGAAAATCAACCAGCTTTCTTTTATCGCTTGCGGCACAATTCACAGCAATCCAAAAGACAGTATGGCGCAACGCTTGCAACAATTGCATGACGGTATAAAACAAGCCATAACCCTCTACCACCCGCACGAAGTCGCAATAGAAGAAACTTTTGTAAATAAAAATAACATTTCCAGTCTAAAGCTAGGTCAGGCGCGCGGGGCAATTATACTTTCAATTGCCCTCTGTGGATTTGATGTTGCCGAATACAGCACCAACTTAGTAAAAAAAAGCGTGGTTGGCATGGGGCATGCTGATAAAAATCAAGTTGCAATGATGGTGAAAACTTTACTGCCATCCAGTAATGCCGCAGGCGCAGACGCATCTGATGCACTGGCCGTTGCCATCTGCCATGCCCACCAGCGCACGTTTACCCAACTAACAAAGAAAGTTCCGGCATGATAGGAAAACTAAAAGGAATAGTGGAAGAGTTAGGTGATGATTCGCTTATTTTAGATGTTGGCGGTGTTGGCTATCAAGTATTTGTATCCGCACGACTGCTTGGTAGTTTGCAGGTGGGAGAAGCCGCATCCCTTACTATTGAAACTAATGTGCGGGAAGACCATATCCATCTTTATGGCTTTCCCGATAAAATCGAGCGTGACTGGTTTCGCCTGCTTGCCACCGTCCAAGGCGTTGGCAATAGAATCGCCCTTACGATTCTAGCTGCCTATTCACCAGCCCAATTAGTGCAGGCAATTCTGGCAAAAGATATATCAGCTTTTAAGGCGATAAACGGTATTGGCCCTAAACTCGCCGAACGGATAGTGACAGAGCTGAAAGACAAAGCCCTGAAGATGCCAACCTCCGAATTTGTGGTGAGTGGCAAAAACACCGACAAAAAACCACAGATATTAAATAGAAGCTCTGACGACGCTATCTCCGCCCTGACCAATCTCGGATATAGCCGCAGTGATGCTTATGGGGCAGTGACAAAAGCCACACAAAATTCAGAAAAAACTCTTAATATTGATGATCTTATTAAGTTAAGCCTAAAAGAACTGGCGCGGGCTTAGCACCGTCATAAAAACATAATATTGAAATTGTTGCCTGTTTAGGGACAAAAGAATAGAATGGTGCTTAAGTTAAAGGAAGCATTATGGCAAAAATATACGAAACCAAAGAAGATTTTGAGCGCGACAAGCTGAAAGAGCAGGCGTTAAGGTTGCGTGGTGATGCTAACAGCCAAAGCGGTTTTGGTGCAGCTCTTGCTGGTATCGCTATTTGGCTGGAGAATGTTAATATAGGCAAAGAAGCCTCTAGAGGTGTGCGCTCCACCGGACTTAGCATTGCCAGTACAGTAGCTGGTGTTGTTGGTGTTGTTGAAATGGTGCGTTCATGGTTTACTCATAACAAAGCACATAATCTTACTTTGGAACGTGAGCGCATGGGAACGGCTAAGGAAGTACATTTGTTTGACTCTCCACAAAATGTTGATCTTGCTATGAACCCAGCTGAACCGTGCTGCAATAAGCCACAATACCGGCAAAATATCCAGCCTACCAGCCTGATTGAACAAGCAACAAAAACTGATACTGCCTTACATCAGAAATAGGACATGGAATGACCGTTGTCCTTCATCCACAACTAGCCAAGGATTGCCTTCCAATCACTAATCTTGGGGTGTGCCGCGTTTATTTGCAAAATAACAGTCATTTTCCTTGGCTGGTTCTTGTCCCACTGCGTGAGGGATTATCCGAGATTTTTGACCTGAACACAGAAGATTATGAACAGGTGATGAGTGAAGTTCGCGCGGTGGCCAAGCATTTCGCCTGTTTCACCGGTGCAGATAAAATGAATGTGGCAGCACTGGGGAACGTTGTACCTCAACTCCATATCCATATTATCGCCCGTTTTAAGAATGATCCGGTCTGGCCAAGCCCTATTTGGAACGCACCGTTACCACCTGCCCCATACTCACATGATAAAGCAGAATTATTGATTAAACAATTACGGGCGATATTTTAGGTTTATCCTAATTTTTAACCAGTGCGGCAACACCCGGTAGAGTTTTGCCTTCCAGCCATTCAAGGAATGCACCGCCAGCGGTGGAGAAATAGCTAAAGCTTTCAATAACCCCTGAGTGCATAAGCGCAGATACTGTATCGCCACCACCGGCTATGGTGCGGGCCGCTCCGCTATCGGTAAGGGCGGCAACGCTGCGGGCGATGCTATAAGTGCTTACGTCAAATGGGCTGGTTTCAAATGCACCAACTGGTCCATTCCAGACGATAGTTTTACATTCCTTAAGCTCATCCACAAATAAACGCACTGAATCAGGCCCTATATCAACCGCTGTCCATTCAGCCGGAATAGCTTCTATTTTTGCCACACGGTTATGTGCATGCTGGGCAAATTTACGCGCTACCATTAAATCTATAGGAAGCACAATTTTACAATTATTTTTCTGCGCATTCTTGAGAATGGAAAGGGCTTCTTTCTTCATACCTGATTCGCATAAAGATTTACCCACATCATGCCCGAGCGCACTTATAAAAACATTGGCCATCGCTCCGCCAATCAGGATTTTATTCATAGTTTTGGAAAGATTTGCCAGAAGTTCCAATTTAGTAGAAACTTTTGATCCGCCAATAATCGCAGCAATCGGCTTTTCCGCATTGGAAAAAATCCCGCTTAGAACTTCAAGCTCTTCCTGCATCAAACGCCCTGCGTAAGAAGGAATGAACTTATTGATGCCCACCACCGAAGCATGGGCACGGTGCGAACAAGAGAAAGCCTCATTTACAAAAACATCCCCAAGTGTGGAAAGCTCGCGAGCGAAATTTTCCTCACCCTGCTCTTCCTGTGGATGGAAACGTAAATTTTCCAGCAGCAATATCTCCCCAACTTCAAGGCGGGAAACTGCCTCGCGCGCAGCAGAGCCTATGCAATCCACACCAAATTTTACTTCCGTACCACTAAAAATACTAGCCAGTTCATCAACCAGCGGTGCAAGTGACATGGACGGCACAAACTTACCCTTCGGCCTGTCAAAATGCGAAAGAAGAACAATTTTGCATTTTTTCTTGAGAAGGAAATCCAGAGTTGGTTTGACACGGACAATACGGGTATTATCAGTTACTTTACCGCCCTGCATCGGCACATTGAGATCAACACGCACTAAAACTGTTTTTCCCTTAACATCTAAATCATCCAGCGTTTTCAGACCTTTAATCATCACATCCCCGCCCATAGCCTAGTTACATCTAGCATCCGGCAGGAAAAGCCCCATTCATTATCATACCAGCTTGCCACACGCACCAGCTTTCCTCCGGTGACAAAAGTCCCAGTAAGATCCGCATTGCTGCTTTCGGTGGTATGAGTGTAATCAATGGAAACTAGCGGCTCGGATGATACACCAAGCACACCTGCCATCGCACCATTAGAGGCTTTTTTAAGTGCAGAATTTATTTCTTCTTTAGTGGTGTTACGGCTAGCGGTGAAAGTGAAATCTACCAGCGAAACATTAGCGGTTGGCACGCGTATAGCCACGCCATCAAGCTTGCCTTTCAGCTCCGGCAAAATCAACCCGATAGTTTTTGCTGCACCGGTTGTAGAAGGAATCATAGAAAGGGCAGCAGCACGCGCACGGCGTAAATCCTTATGGCTGGAATCAACCAGATTCTGGTCACCGGTATAAGAGTGGATTGTGGTCATAAAACCAACTTCAATTCCCACCAAGTCATGCAGCACTTTAACCAGCGGTGCAAGCCCGTTAGTAGTACATGAGCCAACAGAAATCACGCTATGTTCTTTTTTAAGGGCTGCGTTATTAACACAATAAACAACAGAAGCATCTACCCCTTCAGCCGGAGCGGAAATAAGCACTTTTTTTGCACCAGCCTTTATATGTTTTTCAGCATCGGCTTTTTTGTTAAATTTCCCGGTGCATTCTAGAACATAATCAACGCCAAGCTCCCCCCATGGAATAAGCTCTGGGTCTTTATGATGGAACAATTTTACAGCTTTACCAGCGATTTTCAAATCCTCACCATCGGCTTCTACCAAAAATGGAAAACGCCCATGCACCGAGTCATATTTTAGCAAATGTATATGCGTCGCAATATCGGCAGGGCCATTGACCGCTACCAATTCAATATCATCTGATTTTGTTTCATATATCGCCCGCGCAACACAACGCCCGATACGCCCTAAACCGTTTATCCCTACACGTATTGTCATATTTTTCCTACCTTGTTAAACCAAAAATCCCAAATATTATAAATAAAACTCCAGAAGATTTTGTAAACATAATAACCGTTTTCAAAGATTTTATTCTATTTTTGATAGGCTGTGATTGTGCAGGTGGTATAGACTGAGATAACTCACTTTCAGTTTTTTTAAGCAATTTTTCAAAAATAAATTTAGTAATAAAAAAATCTGTTATCCCGATAACTATAAAAACAAAACAGATAATTCTACCTTCTTGCGTAGTTAAAAAAGCAATCAACTGTTCCATTATTTTATCCTCTCCATCACTGCTTTTAACACATGCTCCGCGGTTATACCAAAATGTTTATATAAATCCTTCGCCGGAGCAGATGCACCAAATCCATTCATCCCTATGAAAATTCCGTCTGTTCCTATATAACGCTCCCAGCCAAAGCCAATTGCTGCTTCAATTGCCACTTTCAGCGTATCTTTACCCAATACTTCCTCACGGTAGGATTTTGGCTGCTGGTCAAACAATTCCCAGCACGGCATAGAAACAACTTTCGCTGCCACACCATTTTCAGCCAATTTAGCTTGAGCGGCAATGGCAATCTCCACTTCTGAACCGGTAGATATTATGGTAGTTGTTGGTTGCTGGTTATTAGCTGCTGGAGAAAGCACATAACCGCCTCTAGCGCAGAGATTATCCGCTGTGTATTCTGTACGTACCGCTGGAAGGTTCTGACGGGAAAGCGAAAGCACCGACGGCGAAGAAAGCGACAAGGCTAAAGCCCAGCATTCCGCCGTTTCAGTAGCATCCGCAGGGCGGAACACATAAAGATCAGGCATCGCACGCAAAGAAGCCAAATGTTCAACCGGCTGGTGGGTTGGCCCATCTTCACCAAGACCGATTGAATCATGGGTCATCACATAAATCACACGCTGCTGCATAAGCGCGCTAAGGCGGATGCTGGCACGGCAATAATCAGTAAATACCAAGAATGTTCCACCGTAAGGAATAAATTCACCATGCAGAGCCATACCGTTCATAACCGCAGCCATAGCATGTTCACGGATACCATAATAAATATAACGCCCAGAGAAATCTCCCGCTTGCACCGGATTGGTGAGCTTGGTTTTAGTATTGTTGGAACCAGTGAGATCGGCAGAACCGCCAATCAGTTCAGGAATCGCCGAGGTCAGTATTTGCAGTACGTTTTCTGATGATTTTCTGGTTGCTTCCGTTGGCTTGGTTTCTACCAATTGTTTTTTGAATTTTTCAAATTCAGCAACCCAGTTTTCAGGAAGTTCTCCACCTTGCAAACGCTGAAATTCAGCGCGTTTTCCTGCTTTATTCAACCTGTCTGTCCATACGCTGAAATCTTTCGCGCCACGTTTTCCAACTTCCCGCCACGCATTTAAAATAGTTTCAGGAATCTCAAATTCACCATATTCCCAACCAAGATTTTTACGCGCACCAGCAATTTCTTCTTTTCCCAGCGGAGAACCATGGCTGGAATTTTTCCCCGCCTTCGTCGGCGCACCAAAAGCAATAGTTGTGCGGCAAGCAATAAATGATGGTTTATCACTGGTTTTTGCTACTGAAATCGCTTTACTTATGGCATTGTAATCATGGCCGTCCACCGCCTGCACATTCCAGCCTGCTGCTACAAAACGCCCGTTCATATCCTCAGAGGTAGCAAGGCTAGTCGCACCATCAATGGTGATTTTATTATCGTCCCACAACACTATCAGCTTATTTAATTTAAGATGCCCAGCGAGTGTTATCGCCTCTTGGCTTATACCCTCCATCAAACAACCATCACCAACAATCGCATAAGTTTTATGATCAACCAACTCATCACCAAAGCGCGCCTGCATCAAACGTTCAGCCAGAGCCATACCCACAGCGTTTGCTATCCCCTGCCCTAAAGGTCCAGTAGTGGTTTCAATACCACTGGCATGACCATATTCAGGATGCCCTGCGGTTTTTGCTCCAAACTGACGGAATTTTTTGATTTCTTCCAGAGTCATATCGGCATAGCCAGTTAAATATAACAGTGAATAAATCAGCATTGAACCATGCCCCGCTGAAAGTACAAAACGATCACGATCCGGCCAATGTGGATGGGCTGGGTCAAATTTCAAATGCTCGGAAAATAAAACTGTCGCCACATCGGCAATTCCCATAGGCATTCCCGGATGACCGGAATTAGCCTTCTCCACCGCGTCCATAGATAATGCACGGATAGCATTTGCCATATCTTTTTGTGCCACAGATGACATAATTTATTTTCCACTTCAATTTTTACTAAGAGATGCTATATTTGGCATGTATCAAGCATAGTACAACAATTTTCTCAACAAAAATCATGACATTTTCTGCAGATAATCGCCTTTACCATGCAACCAACCGGTTAATTACCGCATTAGAAAGGCTGGAACTTAATTTCCAGCATATAGCGGTGAGTACTGAGCGCGACGTACAACAACACCAACATATGCAACAATATCAGCGCGAAAATGCCAACCTTCTGGAAGAACAGAAAAAATTACAACGCTCAATTTCCGATTTACAACAACAATACACGGAATTACAAGGGGTTACAAGAGCAGTCAGCAACAAGCTGAATAGCTCTATTGAACGCTTAAGCGAAATATTAGAAAAATAATACTTGACTATATCGCCCGCATGGCTAATTTCTGCATCCGATTTATATCCTTTTAAGGATACTGTGGGGGCGTAGCTCAGTTGGTAGAGCACTTGATTTGCATTCAAGATGTCGCAGGTTCGATTCCTGTCGCCTCCACCATTTTCCCTAGTTTACAAAACAAATAAACTTCTGGCTTGGTGTGTAGATTTGTTTAATTGGATTTATAGTCCATGAAAATCGCTTTATGGACTATATTAGAATATTACAAAAACTATATATATAATTTTTATTATCCTGATAACAAACAATATTATTGCATTTTTTCTATAAAATACACAGTAATTATTATGCACTGTTTCTAGATTAGATTATTATAGTTATGATAAAAATTTGTCATTGATCAATAATAACAATTAAAATGGAATACAAAAATGACAGATATAGCAAAATTGATAATAGACAGATTTAACACTGATTTTGGTGTAATTATTGTTTGTACTTGCGCTTTAGCTGTAGCAGCACTTGCACTTTACTTCGCAATTCTGGTGATAAAGAAAGCAAGATAATATGACCATTAACCAGTGGACAAAAATACCAACCGGATGGATTGTTAATGAGAAAAAGCTACAAACCTTCAACCAGAAAGAACTTTCTACCAGTATCGCTTCCCTCCTAGTGTATAGTGCGCTAATTATAAAGTGCTCACAAACTCCTGAAAATGGGCATGGTGAAGGTGGATATACCAAGATGAGCTATTCTGAACTAGAAGACATTACCAGCCTAAGCAGGACGTTAATATCTAGAGGCATTAGAAATATGGAGACACTTAATCTTATAAGCGTTAATCGGAACCAAAAACCATCTGAGTTCAAAATCATAGGCTTCCAGCCTCAAGGTTGGGCTAAATTTCCAGCCAAACAGATAATGAAACTCAAGGCTTTTGACAACTTACATATTCGTCATAAGAATGAATTAAATGCGCTTAAACTTTTATTTCTTATAATTGCATTTAGAGATAACAATACGAACACAACCAGTATTTCATACGATAAAATTCAAGACTATACAAAAATACACAGAACCGACGTACGATCTGCAATATCCCTATTAGTTGTTTGGGGGCTTATACAAGTAGAACAAAGCGGTAGCGACATTGAGAAAAAAAGTAATATTTACAGGATATGCGGTATTGATAACCGTCATGCTGGCAATACTACTTATGATATATTTTGATTAAAAGAACGGAATAGCGTAACAATTATTTAACTCTCCCTACTCCTGCGGCGATGGAGGTAGTTATTTATGGAAATATCGCGCCGGATGGGGAAAAAGGCAAGAAGCAGTAAATAAGCCGCCAGAGGCAGGACAAAAACAAATCCCATATATTTGAAACCATACGCTCCAATAACCCCGCCCAGCAAAAACAGCGAAATTATTGATAAGTGCAGCATAATTTTTTCTTTATTATATAGAATTTTTCCAACTCCACGCGAAGATATAATCCTACCGATTTCTATACCGATATCGGTAGTCATACCGGTTATATGGGTGGTGCGGATTGAGGTATCGGTAATTTTGGTAATCACCGCGTTTTGTAACCCCATTAAAAAACAAAGCAGAGAAATGGTATAAAAACTGCTGACTGCATGTTCATTACCGCTAATTCCGAAAACAATCAAAAGTAAGGCTTCTATAGCCAACGGCAAAGCATAGCGCGAATGTAAATTTTTATTTTTTCCCCAGATGACTAAAATAGTAGTCACTGCTGCACCGAAGATAAAACATACTATATAAAATAATAATGCCGCGGCTAATGCCCACTGATTGAGTGCTATATTATCAGCTGCTAAAGAAATAATTCCTGTCATATGGGAAGTATATTGAGCAACCACCATAAAACCTCCGGCATTGATTGCACCGGCAATAAATGCCAGTGAACGTCCTAAAGTTTTATTAAGTGTAATATCCCTGTGCCTGCCTTCTAAAAGATGCTTATGTAAATTCTTACGTGCCGTCATGCATTTTCTAAATTTTTTCTTCTTCAATAGCTTTTAAGAACGCCTGCTCCAGAGAGGATTTAGCCATTGCTGTTTTGAATTGTTCTGGTGTTCCTATAAAATAAAGTTTTCCATTATGAATAACCCCAATCCGGTCGCAAATTTCATCAATATCCGAAAGGATATGCGAACTAAAAAATATGGTTTTCCCCGCCTGCTTATTAGTAAGCAATTCGTTCTTTAGTTTTATGCGCGCCCTAGGATCCAGACCACTCATCGGTTCATCAAGAATCAAAAAGGCGGCATCCACCAAAAACGCGCCAGCCAACCCTAATTTCTGCCCCATTCCCTTTGAATATGAACCCACCCTGTTTTTAAGCACATCAGGATCAAGGTCTAACTGTTCAGCTTTTTTTCTGGCAGCTTCTTTATCCAAAGATTTTCCATAATAAGAAAGGGAAAGATCAAGATATTCCATACCTTTCAAATAACGTGAGGGCTGGAATTTTTCCGGAAGATATGAGATATGTTTACGGGCTGAAATATCCCGCGCAGGAATTCCAGCAATCTCAATACCTCCATCTTCACAAGTAATCAAATCCAGAATGATTTTAATTAGAGTGGTTTTCCCCGCTCCATTCAAACCGATTAAACCGAAGATTTCACCAGCATTTAAGGAAAAGTTTACATCTTCTAGAACCTTGTGTTTTTTATTATAAGTCTTATGAACACCCTGTACTAATAACGGAGCAGAAGCACCCATATTATTCCTTTCTTATTACTACTATATTTATGTCTTAGAGAATTTTATGGCGAAGTATCATTATTGATTGTAACTGGTGCCAGCTTGCCTTCTGCCACTCGCATCGCATAAGAGCTGAAAGTCTGGTTAGGATGTAATTCAAAATTCAATTTCCCCCGTGCAAAATCCGTCTTAACCACCCCGTCAGAAGAAGCTTCGCCCACATCTACTATTTTATCCATCCTTTGCGGTTTCCACTCAAATACCACACGTTCTTTATTTATTTCTATCACCTTTAATCCGCTTGCTGATATACCGCTATCCTGCGTAATTTTTTCTTCATTAACCCAGACAACCCAGTTAGATGCGCCGTAATAAGCGATAGATGAAAGATAAAATTGTGGATAGGTAAATTTCAGGGAATTGGCATCATGATCAGAAATTTTTACCTTTTCCAGATTTTTAAGAAAATCATCTTCCTCATTATTATTTACTCCTGCCATACGCTGGTCATAGGATGCACGCGCATTATTAATAGCAGTAATTTCACTTTCAGAAAAAAACAAACTCCTGATAGTGGATAGATCAAAGTTATTAACAGCCACATTATTATTTATCGGCGGCGGAGTCTGCGCCACAGCTAAAACCGGACAAGACATAATAGAAAGTGATATTAATACTAACCTAGAATATCTTAACATACCAAGGTTACCTCATTCTAGAATTTACAGGGGCATTTGCCGGACGGTTCTGAGGTGATTTACCATCTCCATCCACCATCAAGTCATTATCTACCGCAACCACATCATGAAGACCAAATAATGTTAAGTTTATCTTCCCGTTTATCATAGGAGTAAAACCTGTCTCCTTAACTGCAAGCAAAACGCTATTATCCAAATCCTTTGCTAATTTCATACTAAAAGAAGTGAATTTGACTCCGGAAAACCCCTGCTCAAGCTTTTTTATCAGCGCAAGAATATCCAGATCACTTACCGCATTGGCAGTTATTGATATATCGCTTGATTCTACAAAAACTGCATCCCTTTTATATTTAGGATCGGATAATGTTTTTATCTCACTTACTTTTACTTCTGATACATCAAGATGGTTTTTATTGCGTATCTCCGCTATTGCATCACGTAGAGCTTTTTTATCTATATCTAACATTTTTTCGGATTGCTTTTGCTTTATCAAGCGGTATTCATCCATAATATTAGTTACTTTACCATATTCATTTGATAAATCCATAACCTGCCTAGTTACGCTGTCTACCTGCCCACGCAATGAATTAATATTATTATCACTCTCCTCTACCAAGGAATCAAGATAGAACATTATTCCACCAAATAATATTATTACTACACCAACTATAGAACTCTGTTTAATCAGCCTGTTTCTAACAACTGCTATTTTCATTGCTGCCCCCCTCCATTTAACTGACTGGTAGGAATAAGAGGACGATTAGTTGTGACGTTAGGTAAATTCGCTTTATAATTAGGGTCTTTCACCATAAAAACAGTAGCTTCTAAATTGGCTTTGTCTACAACTGCTGCATTATTTTTATCGTCAAAGGTTATCTGTGTCGCCTTTTTTTCATCGGAAAGAAAAGCAGGAAGTTTTTTATATGAAATATTATATTCTGGGAGTCTTTCCTTCATTTCTTTTAGAAGTTTTTTCGCCGATGCTTCAAAAGTTTCTTTAGTGTTTGCCGCTTCTGGAAAACGCAGAACCAATGATATATTTTCTGAAGCAGCTTGTGTATTGGGAGCGGGTTGAGGAGTAGCCGCACCACCATTTACCGCATTCTCCCAAGTTACCTCACGTATAGAAACAGAATCCATAATCGCCGGACGCAACCGCGACAACAAAGGAATTGGGGTTTGCAACTCACTCTTTATTTGTGAATATAAAACAACAGTATCATTAATTTTTTTTACATCAATCCCGCTATTTTTAATCTCTGCCTGCAGATCTTCCAACTGTTTCTGCTGAGAATTTTTCTTTTGTGTCAGACTTTCTATTTCCGAATATTTTGAGAATAGATCCGAACCGGAAATACTGCTGTAGGAAACGATCAAAAACAATATCAACGCTGCAGCAACACGCTGATAACGTATCATATTATAGAGATTATTTATTTTCCGCATTTTCGGCAAAGACAATACCAAACGATGTTGCCTGCTGGAGGAAATAAATGCGGTAAGGATTACATCCCCAAACTGGTCATTATGCTGCGCTGCTCCGGTAATGCCCAATAATTCAGCAACTTCAAAGGGCGTGAATTTATATATATTTTTTGTCATTGCCCGTGACAAATCCAGAGAACTATTTATCTCAGATGATGCAACCACATAAATATCCAAACCATCCTGATTATTAAAAGACATACGCTTCATATATTCAATGGTGCTTAATATTTCCTGCTCTATATTGCCTGATATTACATCAGCCCGCGATTCCCCTATCGGTTGGGTAAGGCGTGTAAAAATAATACGCCCGTTCTTGAGTATAACCTGCCTGAATCCACCAATTTTGTTATGGGTAATAAAAAATTTCCAGCGGGATTTATTATCCTGCTGTTTGGAAGGCGTTTTTAACGCCATTGCCACATCAAGACTCTTTACTATATTTTCAGCCTCAACTGAAAGCAGGTAGATACCGCTTATTCTATTATCTAAACTTTCAACAAATTCAAACCATAAATTAAGATGTTGGGTGTTTTCCAATGAAACCATAAGAAAATTCCAGTCTTTCCTACCGTCAGCATCACGCTCCAACAGGACATAACCTTTTAGAATGTCTGCTCCAACCTCCCTATCTAAACGACGTTTAATAAGTTTTTTTACACCAAGAGCACTGATAGGAGGTAAAGTTTGCTGGATAAAATTCTGGTCAATGCTATCTATAATAAGAAAAATCGGGGCATTAGGATCTTTTGTGAGGATTGATGCAAATTCTTTCAAATTATCAGAACTGGCATGAGCGATAAAGTTACGGCTCTTCACCTCTTTACCAACTATATAGATTAAAATCGCGCCTTCATCACCAATAATAATACCATATTTAGCACCTGCAGTTGGATGAAATTTTTTCTGCCCGATGAAAGACGAGATTTTAGATTTCTTACTAACCTTATCTAAAGAACCCTGCCCTACTTTAGGCGAACGTAACTGTCCTTCACTAGATTTCACATCTGATTTTTTTTTGAATGAAAAATTCATATTATATTCTTGTTGAACAATAAGCTTATTGAAAGGCAAGATAGCATTGTTTTTAACATAACGTCACCCAAAAACTTTACTGCCTATAACATAAATTAAAATTTCATTTTACTAAAGGATTGATATAGAGGCCCGAACACTGATGCGATAATCCAAAAAATTAACAACCCCATCACCACAGTAAGTATAGGCTGTATAGCCCCCACCAAAGTATCAACAGCATCATTTACCTCTCGGTTATAGAAGAATTTAATATTTTCTAATGCCTCATTCAAATTACCGCTATCCTCCCCAACCTTAAACATCCTGATAACTAGGTTCGGGAACTGATTAGAAAGCCGCAAGCTAGCCGTAATAGAATTACCATCTGTCACATTAGCCTTTACCACATCAATAGATTCCCTGAGAACACGGTTGGCAACTACACCTTTAGCGGTTTCCAATGATTCTATTACATCTATCCCGCTATTAAACATTACCGCAAAAAAATTGGTAAAACGTGCCATATCTATCTTACGCACCACAGAACCTATAAGAGGCATCCGCAGTGTAAGAGCATCAATCCTGTAGGCAAAAGATTCATTTGCCCTATAAAGAATAATTAAAAGAAAAATAACAATTACAGGAAACCCAATAATAATATACCAGTAATCCTGAAAAGCATTGGAAACCGCAATTAATGCCCTAGTATGAATAGGAATATCAAATCCCTGCGCAGTAATAAAATCCAGCATTTTAGGAACTGTGAACATCATCAAAGCTGTAATCACCAACGATAGCATAACCAATAAAACTACTGGATAACGTGTGGCTTTTTTTACTTTACGCTTTAATTCATCAGTCCATTTCAAATGCTCACCCAAGTTAATAAATGACATAGAAAGATTGCCGGTTTTTTCACCAGCGGCAACCAGACCGACAAACACATCATTAAATACGCGCGGATAAGCAGCAAGAGCCTGTGAAAATAATCTTCCGGTTTTGACTGATTCATAAACACCAGTCAAAATATCCTTCAGTTTTGCTGATTCAGTACTATCGCGTACATCAGCTATCGCATCATGCAGTGGAACACCCGCCCGATCCAATTGCTCCAAGTGCATACACATAACGATTAAATCTTTTGTTTTTACAGTGGCGGTTTTCCCTATACCTTTCTTACGGCTGCGTACCTCGCGCGCGCCTATTAAATCAAGACCAACAACTTTAAGCCTGCTTTCCAAATCAAGCTCATTATCAGCAACTACACTACCGCGTATAGTATGCCCCCTCGTATTCATCGCGCTATATTTGTACAATGTCACAATTATAATCTTTCGGTAAAATCTATAGTACTAATGAGCTCATCTACATTAATTTCGCCATTTAAGACTTTATGTACACCATCCTGCTGCATAGTCACAAAGCCCTGCCTCAACGCATATTCCAAAATCGTACTGCGGGTAGCACGTGTTGCGATTAATTCATCCATATTACGGTCTATCCGCAGTATTTCTACAATCGCTACGCGGCCCTTATACCCTTTACCCTTACATTTAGGGCAGCCAACTGCGTCATAAACCATGGGCGGGTTTTCGGTATCAACTCCTAAAACTCTGCATTCTTCAGATGTTGCAGGACGCTGCGCACGGCAAATCTGGCATAA
>CAUJIB010000063.1 GCA_963205245.1 Pseudomonadota bacterium | reverse complement strand
TTATGCCAAGGACGTGTGGGTAAGCACCCAAGTTAGAGCACGTTTATTATTTGGTAAGGATATTCATAACATAAATTATTCGGTGATTACGGTAAATCAGGTAGTTTACCTAATGGGTATTGCACAGAATCAGGAAGAACTTAACCGTGCTACCAATGTAGCCAGTGCAACCAGCTATGTACAGCGGGTAGTAAGCTATGTCCGCCTTAAGGATGATCCGCGCCGAGGGTATTTGCAGAATTAGCAATAAATAATATTTATGTCATTTTCCAAGCGTCTGCTGAAACATCCGCGTACCCAATCTATCCTTAGTTATCTGCTGGCGGGTTATATTCGTTTGGTGATGGTTACTAATAGCAAAAAATTTGATATTCACCCAGAAGCAGAAATTTTTATGGATGGGCAGAAAAATGCGATTTTTGCTTTCTGGCATGGGCGGATGATGTTACTTCCTGCTATTAACCCACCGCGCAAAATGCACGTGCTTATCTCCGAACATCGTGATGGTAAATTAATCTCGCGGGTGATTGGCCGCTTCGGGCAGGATACGGTGGTTGGTTCATCAAGTAGAGGCGGAACAGAAGCAGTACGTAATATCGTACGTCTTCTTAAAAAAGGTGATAATATCAGCATTACGCCGGATGGGCCGCGCGGACCAAACCAACAGGCGGAGATGGGGATTGTGACCATCGCTCGCCTCTCGCAAAAACCTGTACTTCCTGTAACATTCTCTGCCTCTAAACATAAACGGCTCAAAAGTTGGGACAGGTTTATGGTTGCCAAACCTTTCGGTAGAATAGTATTCTGTATTGGTGCGCCGGTTATAGTAGAACAGGCAGATGAAGCGGCAAGAATTGCTATTGAAAAATCTATGAATCATTTAGTGGAATATGCAGATAAATTACAAGGCATATAGAATAATCACTTCTGCCCTTTCGCCGCTTATTAATGGTTGGTTGCGTATTCGCCTTTTGCAGGGAAAAGAAAATAAGCAGCGTTTAAGTGAACGTTTTGGTTTTAGCAAAATTTCCCGTCCTCAAGGCACTCTTTTATGGATACATGCAGCAAGTGTTGGGGAAGTAAATTCGGTATGGCTGCTTATAGAGCAACTACAAAGCCGTTTTCCTGATATCCAGATATTGCTTACTACCGGCACGGTTACCTCTGCCCAGCTTGTAGAAAAACGTGCCCTTAAAAATGTAATTCACCAATTTGTGCCTGTGGATACTATAGAGGCAACTAACCGTTTCCTGCGTCACTGGCGGCCGGATATTGGTTTTTGGGTTGAGTCGGAATTATGGCCGAATCTAGTTAATAATGCCCGCGCCCGTGGTTGTTTTATGCTTATAATTAATGGGCGCATGTCCATGAAATCCTATCTTTCTTGGCAGAAATATGCGCTGCTGATGGCTTACCAGATGCTTGGGTGTTTTGAGCTGGTATTTGCGCAAAGCGAGGCTGACGGTCAGCGTTTTCGGGCATTAGGGGCAAGAGATGTGCGTTATGTGGGAAATTTGAAATATGATGCTGAACCTCTTTCCTGCAAGGAAGCAGAATTATTTGCTTTGCAGCAGGAAATCGGTACGCGCCCATTATGGCTTGCCGCCAGCACCCATCATAATGAAGAAGAACAGCTGATAGAAACCCATAAATTGCTGGCCTCCTCCCGTCC
Organism: Pseudomonadota bacterium; assembly: GCA_963205245.1. Lineage (GTDB taxonomy): Bacteria > Pseudomonadota > Alphaproteobacteria > Rickettsiales > SXRF01 > SXRF01. Next base: position 5,555 of record CAUJIB010000063.1, on the reverse strand, counting down.
TGATTTGCTTACTATTATTGCCCCCCGCCATCCGCAAAGAGGGGAAGAAATCGCCAAATTTCTTAGCGTGCATGGTAAAGTAGCGTTGCGCTCCAAGGGAGATAAAATAGCTGCGGGTATAAATTTTTATGTTGCTGATACTCTGGGTGAGTTAGGTCTATTTTACCGGCTATGCGAAATAGTATTTATGGGTGGTTCATTAATTCCGCATGGCGGGCAAAATCCAATTGAGCCTGCACGCTTGTGCTGTGCCATAATTACTGGTCAGCATACCCAGAATTTTGCTGATATATACGCAGAAATGGAAAAGCTCACCATTTCTATTCAGGTTCAAAATGCAGCCGAGCTTGCCAAACAGATTGACAGGTTAATGGGTGATTCTGATTTGATAGCTCAAAAACAAATACTCACTAAAGAATGGCTACGCATAAAAACAGGTGTAGCCGGCAGAATTTTGGATATGACAGCCCCTATTTTTACTCCGCTTGATTCTAAATAGTGTATTTTGCACGTAACCGTGCCTCCGGTTTGCGGTCGCAATGACGAATAATATTAAACCATTGTTAATTAATGTGATGTATTCTGTTTTGATATCCGGTATCTAAAGCCAAGCACATTTCCAGTGATTTTTGCTTTGGATACAATATTATAACTATAAATTAATAAAAAGCAAAAACTGTCAAAAAATTGTAACAATTATATGTTATAGTTTCTGTTAGTTGGGTGTAATAGCATCACAAATTAGTGAGTTAAATGAGGATATTCCCCCGCTCTGAGCTTGTGATGATTAACAGATAAATGATAAGGAGTGTGTATTATGAATAAAAAAACAACAGCGGCAATAACATTTGAGCTTAGCAAAGAGCAAAGGCTTGCTATCGGGGCATTGTTTACAATAGGGGTTTATTTGTTATCAAAACCATCTTTTGCCCAATTAGCCCCAACAGTTATTGGAGATATTCTTTGTAATGCCTATGGGTTAATAGCTATTGATATTGGACGGGGTTTGGCGACCCTTGCGGTTGTAACTTTAGGTATAGGCGCGATGTTAGGTAGGGTAACTTGGGGGCAAGCTGTTACTGTAGGAGCTGGTATAGGTACAGTTTTTGGAGCTGTAGGTATAGTGGGTTGGTTAACTACTAGTATTTTAAGTGCAGCTCACGCTCTATCTTGTGTGCTTGGTGCTGGTGGTATGATTCTAAGATAAACTATTAATTTTATAAATTCTTATGTCCAACCAGTCATCTAATGCTAAGAAAAAAGGTCAAGCTGCTCAGCTAGATGACAGGCATGAGTTTATTCCTCACCACAGCCATTATAATCCGCATACAATTCTTACCAAAAATGGTGAATTGATGCAGGTTATAAAAATAGAAGGTAATCTGCTGGGGGATAATTGTGAAAATCTGGATGGTATCCATGCTTCAATTTCTACTATCATCCGTCATGTAATTGGTGAGAGTGATGTAACAGCGAAGTTTGCTTTCTGGCTGCATACGATTCGCAAACGCAGTAATATGCAATATACTCCGGCAGCTAAGGAAAAACAGGTTAATTCCGATTTTGTTAATTATGTTAGCGAAAGATGGGATGCTACCCACAAGTGGGATAGCATTTATAAGAACGAGGTTTATCTGACGATTATTTATGATGGTCAGAATATACCATTAATAAGTGCCGGCCAGCTTGGCAATTTGATGCTTCCGCATGCAAACCGCAAGGCACGTAATAAATATCTTGATATTATTTATCCGGTTTTGGACAAATTTTCTTTGTCCATGATAGAGACATTAAATAAACATTGCAGGGCACGCAGGATTGGGATTGTTGAACGCACAATTCCGGTATCTGGTAAAGTTAACCGCCCGCCGGTTTTTTATTCTGAGATATTGGAATTTTTGAGTAACATAATTAATTTGAAATCCGAACCATTTCCTTTGCCTGATTTGGATTTGAGTGTTGCCTTGCAGACGTCCGTTCTTTCATTTGGTTTTAATGCGGTGGAAGCGCGTGATAAGGAGAGCGGAAAAAAGCGTTACGGGGCAATATTAAGTTTGAAACAATATTTAGATACGGCGGTGATGGATCTGGACTGCGTAATGCAGGCTCCTTTAGAATTTATTATTAGCCAGAGTTTTTCTTTTATTCCCGCAAGCATTGCCCTTAAACAGTATAACGGACAAAAAGCTTTCTTTGATGCTAGCGGTGATGTTAAGTCTAAAAATGATTTTGGTATTAACCGTATGTTGGAGGCAAATCATAAAACCCCTGTTGATTTTTGTGATACCCAGATAAATGTTATGGTTATGGTTGATGATTTGCGTCGCCTAGATGATGCGGTTGGTAATTTCCTGCGTAGATTTTCAGAGCTTGGGCTTCTTCTTCTTAGAGAAGATATAATGACTGAAGAAGCTTTCTTTTCCCAACTTCCTGCTAATTTTGAATTTATCCGTCGCCGTAAACCTATAGCTACGGGTCAGATAGCTGGATTTGGCCGTTTGAACCGCTTTAGTTTTGGCTCTGCCAAAGATAATCACTGGGGAGATTGTCTGGCTGTTATGCCAACCAGTGTTCAATCTCCTTATTTCTTTAATTTCCATGTTCAGGATAATGGTCATACAGTTCTCTATGATTTTAATTCTTTTGAAGATAGCACAGCAAAAATTCTGCAATATTTTCTGCTCACTAAGGCTCACAAGTTAGGAGCACGTTTAATTATGTTTGATAGGCATCAATCAGCACGGATGTTTATTAACAGGTTAGGCGGACAATATTTTAATATGACGCAATTAAACAGGATTAACAGAGATCTCATAGAAGATAAAGCACCGAGATTAGCTCTGAATCCATTCATGCTTGAACCTTCAAAATATAATATTTCTTTTCTGGCTTCTTGGTGTGGACTTCTTATTTCATCGGAATATTCCCTTGATGATAATATCCGCGGATTATTACGTGAGGCGGTTACAGAGCTTTATACCTTGTCTGAAAATGAGCGTAACTTACCGAATATGATTGCCCTTATTGCAAAGCATGATCCTGAACTGGCTAAGGCTTTTGAGCCATGGTCTGGTCGCGGTAAATATGCTGGCCTTTTTGATTTTGTTGGCGATTCTCTGGATATGGGAACGGATGTAATTGGTTTTGATATGACATCTTCTGTAACCAACAATGCTTTTATGTTGCCTTTGTTTTCGTATCTTATTCATCGGGCGATTGCCTCCATAAATGGTGAACCGACTATTATAGTAATTAATGAGGCTTGGGATTTATTGGAAAATACTTTTTTTGCACCGCGTCTGGAAAGTTTGCTGGAAATGCTGCGTGAGCGTAATGTGATGGTGATGTTCACTACCAGTAAACCTGCAAATTGCAAAGGAACAGCAACTTTTGCGGCAATGGAATCATGTTCTGCCACCCAGATATATTGTCCTAATGAAATTCCGATTCCTTATCAGGATCTGGAGATAGGTCTTAATGAGCAGGATACATTGGAATTGCTGCGCATGAACAGGCAAAAGGGCGATTTTTTGCTTAAACAAAAAAAGGAATCCATTTCTCTTAAAGTGTTTTTAGAGGAAGAGGAAGATATAAGTGCGATATTTAGGAATGATATAAAAGCTATAGCTCTGGCTCGTGGGAAATTTACCGGTTTGCCTAAGGATTATTGATATGGGAAACTTGCGTCAGATCTGTGTATTTTTATTGGCTTTATTTTTATGCACAGTGATAGTTTCTCAGTCAACATGGGCTGCAATATCTGCAATAAAATGTGATACTACCAATGGCGGTTTTTTATCCGGTTCATTTATTGACCCAGCAGAAGTTTCAACTACTTCTTGTGAAGAAATTGACGTTAAGCATGTTTTCAGCAGTGTTGTTTGTAACTTTGTTATTGTCTTGAATGAGGTATTCAGCAAATTTTATTGTTCCATTCAATACGCCATGAAAGAAATATTGATGGCGGTCATAGTGGTTTATGTCGCAGTTTTTGGTGCAAGAATGCTTATCGGTACGCAGGAGGTCAATTCTGGAACGGTTTTGTTAGCAGTATTGAAAATAGGTTTTATTGCTGAATTTGCTAATAGCGGTACTTTGGGTGTCAGTATGGTCTATGAATTTTTTATTGGCCTTACTATACAGGCGATAGACTGGGCGTATGGTGCGATTATGTTTTGTAAGGGTACGGATCTGTCTTTTGATTTCACCGCTTGTTTTGGAGGAGTGGATTTAGGGAAGGTTTTCAGCGGAATTGATACCAAGCTTTATGAGTTATTGATGGGTGTTCATGATATTAATAAGGATGGTACTTTAGATGATGGTATTTTTGGTGGTAAAGGTGAGATGATAACACTTATTTTCTTACTAGCATTGCTTGTACCGCCGTTATTTCAGATAATACTATGGTTGTTATGGACAACGCTTAGTATGTTCATGCGTTCTGTAGCAAGTTTCCTGATGTGCGTTGTAGCGATTGCCTTCCTTATATCTCTTAGCCCTATATTCCTGAGTTTTGCCTTGTTTAATTCTACAGTAAGGATATTTGAAAGCTGGCTTAGATTTCTGGTGTCATATTCTATTCAGCCAATGTTTATTTTTGCGATATTCGGCATGTGGTTGATGATTATCAGTGATTTTGTAAGTTTTGTTGATGATCTTTCAAAAGTGATGCGGTATGAAATAGACGATAAGCATCGTGGTCCAATGATTACAGAGATACAGGACGAGTTAAAATTCTGCAGACTGACATATGGTACTAAACCTCCAAGCATTTCGCTTAGCGTATCTTCAATGCCGATTTCTTACATTCCTGGTGGGCCTACGATTGGTTGTTGTCCGATAAAGGTTACAGTTGCAGCGGATGGAAAAGAGGAATATTCTTGTGCAGCTGGGGCTCTGGTAGATATAAAAACCTTGCCGCCTGAACAATTAGTTGCCCCTTCGGTTATGATACAGGAAAGCCAGTTTATATATTTCCTAGCTTATCATTTACTGGCCGTTACCTTTATTGGGTATGCTTTTTATCAGATGTTAAGGATAGCTCCGCAAATAGCGCAGGAATTATCGCAATCGCGAACCCCTGCTCCGCTTGGAGCTGGTTTTGGAGGAGGTTTTGGCTTGGATTCCATCGCAAGTGGTTTATCAAGAAGGGGCAGTACTACGGTAAGGAATTTAAGTGGCAAAGCTTATGATGCGGTTAGACCTACATTACAAAATGGTATTAATAGATATTCCGGCCAAACTGGGGTAAGGGTAAATAAATAATCAGTACCATTGGGAGGAGCGTAAACTCCGTGGCAATCCAGTAAAAATCTAACTCAATAAAAGAACTGGATTGCTTCACTACGTTCGCAATGACGGTTATTTACCATTTTTTTTTCAAAATCCCCCTTCCTGAGCATTTAATTTGGTATTTATAATCATTTTGTGGTCAGAGACATTCCATGGAAAGCCGCATCTAGGTCGGCGTGACACCTGCATCCATCCCTATAGTGTGATTGCGTATGAAAAATACGAAAACTATAGAGCTGAATAAACACTATAGCACCTGCCAT
>CAUJIB010000062.1 GCA_963205245.1 Pseudomonadota bacterium | reverse complement strand
TGGTATGATACCGGCGATATAGTGGAGATCGACGAAGAAGGATTTATAACTATTATTGGCCGCGCTAAGCGCTTCGCTAAAATTGCAGGTGAAATGGTATCTCTTATGATTCCCGAGGATCTAGCCCTCCATTTATTTCCTGATTATGCCCATGCTGCAATTACTGCTCCAGATGAACGCAAGGGTGAGCATATAATACTATACAGCGAATGTGAGGTTCTTACCCGTGATGCCATGCTTGCTGCTGCCAAAGAAAAAGGAACACCGGAAATTGCATTGCCAAAGCATATTATACATATACCGGAAATACCACGTCTTGGCAGCGGAAAAATAGATTATCCGGAGCTTACAAGAAGAATTACAAGCTCTGCTACTTAACTTTATTCATGAACGGGTAGCTTAAATAACCCCATAGGCTTTGGTTAACCTGAATTTCGTTAGGTCTTTGGTAAATCCCATATTCTTTCGGTAGCTGTCCTTGCGGATGATAGAAACTACCGAAAATCCAATCAATAAAGGGAAATATGACAGAAAAATTTTTATTAAAGGCATCTTTTTCAAATTTTGCGTGATGCCAACGGTGAAAATTAGGGCTACCAACAAGATAACGCAATAAACCTTTATACTCTAAATTTATGTTAAGATGGGTAAAGAAATTAAAGACAAAAAATATAAAAGACGCTGTTGCTATACCAGAACCGCCAAATCCTAAAATATGCAATAGCGGGATAGTAATTAAAATATCGGCCAGAATTTCGGCAGGGTGTAACCTCCATCCTGTAAGCCAGTTTATATCTTCCGCACTGTGATGTACGGCATGTACCCGCCACATAAAATTATGGGTAAAACGATGCCTGCTATATACTTTCAGATCAATAAGCAGCAAAGCCAAAAAAATTTGGATAATAAACGGCAAAGATTGAATCTCAGCATCAAATATCTGGTATGGAATTAAATCTTTTATTGTTGCTGTAAAGGTCATAAGCAATAAAAAATAAAGAAGCGGCTGGATAATAATGCCGTTAAACATCATCAAGTAAAATTCTGACCGCTTTTCTTTGCTGGAATAATTTATATTCTGTATAGGACGCAGTTTCTCAATAAATAGAAAAATAATTGCACATAAAGTTATCTGCATAACAAACAACAAGGTTTTTGTAATAAATTCGGTCGGAATTTCTGAAATATATGACTGCATAATGCCAATATTATATAAGATTTATTAGAATTTGTCTTGTTATTAAATATCAGCCTGTAGTAAATTGCCAGCAATATATAAGATGTTTTTAAGGATATAACTATATGACCACGCTACGACATGACTGGCAAAAAGATGAAATAATAGCCCTATTTAATATGCCATTTAATGATTTGCTATTTCGCGCCCATAGCGTTCACCGGTCTAATTTCTCACCTAATGAAGTGCAGATAAGCACCTTACTTTCTATTAAAACCGGCGGCTGTGCTGAGGATTGCGCTTATTGCCCGCAAAGTGTGAATGCTGATTCTGGTGTTAAAGCCGAAAAACTCATGAAAAAAGAGGCAGTACTTGCCGAAGCACAGAAAGCCAAGGAATCAGGTGCATCACGTTTTTGCATGGGAGCCGCGTGGCGCTCACCTAAAGACCGTGATATTGAAAATGTAGCAGATATTATAAAAGGTGTGAAAGCACTAGGTCTGGAAACCTGCGCCACTCTTGGTATGCTGGATTCTTCACAAGCACATAAACTTAAAGATGCAGGATTGGATTATTATAACCACAATATTGATACTTCTGAAGAATTTTACGGCGAAATCATTACCACCCGTACCTATCAGGACAGGCTGGACACACTGGCTAATGTGCGTAATGCTGGGATGAATGTCTGCTGCGGAGGCATAGTTGGCATGGGCGAAGGACTTACCGATCGTGCAGGATTACTGCAAACTCTGGCTAACATGCCTAAACACCCTGAAAGCGTGCCTATCAACCTGCTGGTACAGGTGAAAGGCACAAAACTGGAAGGACGTGAAGCTCTGGACGCTTTTGATTTTATCCGCACCATTGCAGTTGCCCGCATTATAATGCCAAAATCTTTTGTGCGTTTATCAGCAGGACGTGAGGAAATGAACGAACAGACTCAGGCTCTTTGTTTCTTCGCCGGAGCAAATTCCATTTTTTATGGTGAAAAACTTCTCACTACCGCCAACCCGCAGATAGATACTGACCGCTCCCTATTCGTTAAGCTAGGACTGGAGCCATTACAGATAGAATGTGAGCATGAGGCGGCAGCTTAGTTTAATTCTACCTTAACCTTTTGGCTGTAGTCTAAGCTAATGAAACTAGGCATTAATAATACCCATATCTGGCTGCCTTATACCCAGATGCAGATCGCACCTGAACCGCTGCCCGTTGCATCAACTTCTGGCTGCAAAATCAAGCTGGAAGACGGGCGGGAGCTGATAGACGGAATTTCTTCATGGTGGAGTGCCTGCCATGGCTATAACCACCCGCATATTGTGGCTGTTATGGAAAAACAGTTACGTACCATGCCTCATATCATGTTTGCAGGGCTTACGCATGAACCAGCCAGCACTTTAGCCGCCAGATTATGCTCTATTGCCCCTTCAGGATTAAATAAAGTTTTCTTTGGTGACTCAGGTTCGGTAGCAGTAGAAATTGCCCTCAAAATTGCCCTGCAATACTGGCGTAATATTGGCAAACCACATAAAGACCGTTTTATCTGTTTTAGAAACGGCTATCATGGTGATACACTTGGCGCAATGTCGGTTTCTGACCCTGAAAAATCGCTACATAAAGCCTTCCGTAATTCGGTTATTAAACAATATGTGGTGGATATTCCCTCTGATGAATATAGTTTTGCTGAGTTTGACTCATTACTTACTGCTGAACGAAACAATATCGCCGGATTGATTATTGAACCTCTAGTGCAGGGTGCGGGTGGCATGAAATTCCACAGTGCTGATACTGTCGCCGAAATTTATCGAATTGCAAATAAACACCATATTTTATTTATCGCCGATGAAATAGCCACCGGTTTCGGGCGTACCGGCAATATGTTTGCCTGCAATGAAGCAGGAATATCACCGGATATTTTATGCTTGGGTAAAGCCCTAACTGGCGGTGCAATTACTATGGGAGCAACACTTACTACCGATGAGATTTTCAATTCATTCCTAAGCAACAATCCGGAAGACGCTTTTATGCACGGCCCAACTTTTATGGGCAATCCCCTTGCCTGTTCTGCTGCCAATGCTTCATTGGATTTATTTGAAAAAGAACCTCGGCTAAAACAAATAGAAAAAATTGAAGCTCAACTTATAGAGTATCTGGAACAGTGTAAAAAATCTACAAATGTAACAGATATACGGGTTAAAGGCGCAATTGGCGTAGTTCAGGTTGATACTACAAAAATTGACGTATACGCTTTACGGCAAAAATTTGTGGAACAAGGTGTATGGCTACGCCCTTTCAAAGATGTAATATATCTGATGCCACCTTTTACTATAAGCGAACAAGAACTATCCACGCTTACATCTACAATCATAAAACTTACAAAATAATATCTTGGTATTGGATAACAAATAAAGTATTTTATTTGTTTCTGGTATAACCATAGGAATGGTGGTGTGTATGCTGTTAGGTGGAACTGTACTTGTTATATTGCTATTTGCAGTATTTGCCGTGCTTGTTGCTGGGGTTATATTGATGGGAACAGGGGGCGCAAAAAATCGTAAATACGGCAATAAACTTATGGCTGCCCGTGTTGGTTTTCAACTGTTGGTATTGCTTACTATTTTAGCTATATATTTTCTAACAGGTTCTAAATAATATGGTGAAACTAAATAAAATCTATACCCGCACTGGGGATCTTGGAGATACAGGTCTGTCTGATGGCAGCCGTTGTGCAAAATATCACTTACGGGTGGAATCCTATGGCAACGTTGACGAGGCAAATTCAGCAATTGGAATAGCGAGATTATATGTATCCGGCGAACATGATGCCATGCTTGCCCGTATCCAGCATGATTTATTTGATTTGGGAGCGGATTTATCCACGCCTTTAATTATAGGTAGTGAGGATAAAGCCTTACGCATAATCGCCTCACAAACCAAAAGGCTGGAAAAAGAAATAGATTACCTTAATGAGAATATTGCTCCACTTAATTCATTTGTGCTACCTGCAGGAAGCAAAGCCGCTGCCCATCTGCATCTTGCCCGTACCATCACCCGCCGTGCAGAGCGTGTTACCTGTGCCCTCTCAGCTCAGGAAAATATAAACCCCGAAACTATAAAATACCTAAATCGCTTGTCAGATTTCCTGTTTGTACTTGCTCGTGCCACTAACGACAACGGGAAAACCGATGTTTTATGGGTGCCGGCAGTTAACAGGTGATTTTTATACAAAATTAACTAAAATATTCTATATTCAAAGTTATACAGAGCATTAATAAAAAAATTGCTTGTATATCTATTTTTTTGTTGCGATTAAGTCATCATCAAGTCAAAATAAAAATAGTTTGTAATTTCTGTTCAGGTCTTTGTGAAGTGTAAAAATGCCAAGTAAAAAAAGTCGCACCGCACATTTAACAACTATAACTCCACGTCAGTGGATGGCACGGGCTTCATTAATTACCCTAATGTTTGTATCTCTTCTTTTAATGGTTGCCGGTCAGGCAAACAACCCCAATGTTTCGCGCTTGCGTACTAATATTATTGATGGTTTTGCTCCAATAGTAGAATTTGCTGCAAAGCCGTTTGATGCTGCCGCAAATATCGGAGCATGGTTTTCCGAAATGGCTCAGCTACGTTCAGAAAACATCTCCCTCAAAAATGCAAATTTACAATTGTTACAATGGCAATCCATAGCCAAAAGCATGGAAGCAGAAAACAACAGTTTACGCACACTTGCCCATGCTGTTGCTATTCCTAAAAGCAGTTATGTTACTACCCGCATTGTAAGTGATATGGGAGGCCCTTATGTTCGCTCGTCCCTTATTGGCGGCGGACTTGAACAGGGCATAAAAAAAGATCAAGCGGTTATCAATGAACATGGTCTGGTTGGCCGTGTAATAGAAGCTGGAAATAATAATTCCCGTGTTTTACTTCTGAATGATATTAATTCACGTATTCCAGTTATGGGAGAGAACAGCCGTGAAAAAACTATTCTAGTAGGTAATAATAATGATTTGCCTAGCTTGTCTTACCTATCTCCAGACAGTTCTATTAAAGTTGGTGAACGCATTATAACTTCTGGTGACGGCGGCATTTTTCCACGCGGCATTGCTGTTGGCGTTGTTACCAGTGTTGAAAAAGGCATTGTACAGGTTCAGCCTTTTGTAGATGCTACCAAGATAGAATATGTGAGCGTGGTGGATTACTCACTTTAATGTTATCTGTTATTATAATTCATGAATAAAAAATCTAATAAACGCCTTGAATTGGTGCTGTGGAAGCTAGTACCTCTTGTTAT
>CAUJIB010000061.1 GCA_963205245.1 Pseudomonadota bacterium | reverse complement strand
CCGCCGAATCCAAAAGAATTGGAAAGAGCAGCACGTATTTTACGTTTCTTAGCTGTATGAGCCACTAGATCCAAATCGCACCCGTCAGACGGATCATCAAGATTTAGCGTTGGTGGCGCAACCTGATCACGGATAGCAAGTATAGAAAATATCGCTTCCACCGCGCCAGCTGCACCCAAAAGGTGCCCAATCGCTGATTTGGTAGATGACATAGAAAGTTTATAAGCAGCATCCCCAAAAAGATTTTTTACTGCCAGCAGCTCCAATTCATCACCAAGCGGTGTTGATGTACCGTGTGCATTTACATAATCAATATCTTCAGGATTCAACTGGGCACGCTTAAGTGCTGCGGCCATTGCCCGCCCTGCACCTTCATGCTCCGGAGCTGGCGCAGTGATGTGGTAAGCATCACCTGATAAACCATATCCCACAACTTCAGCATAAATTTTTGCACCACGTCTTTTAGCATGCTCATACTCTTCAAGCACCACCACGCCTGCACCTTCACCCATAACAAATCCATCACGACCTTTATCCCACGGACGGGACGCTTTGGTTGGTGTATCATTATATCCGGTAGAAAGAGCACGGGCAGCAGCAAAACCAGCTAAACCAATACGGCAAATAGTTGCCTCTGTTCCACCAGCCAGCATAATATCCGCATCACCAAATTGGATGAGGCGCGAAGCATCACCTATGGCATGCGCGCCAGTGGAACAGGCGGTAACTACTGAATGGTTTGGCCCTTTGAAGCCGTATTTTATAGAAATTTGCCCAGAGGCCAAATTTATAAGTGCAGCAGGGATAAAGAAAGGACTCACACGGCGCGGTCCCTTTTCTTTCATCATCAACACTGTTTCTTCAATTATATGCAACCCGCCAATACCAGAGCCAATCATAACTCCGGTACGCAAAGCGGTTTCTTCATCAAGAGAAGCAATACCAGCATCTTCTACAGCCTGAGAAGCCGCGCCAAAAGCAAAATGGATAAAATCATCCATTTTTTTCTGCTCTTTTGGTTCTATGTAATTATCAGCATTAAACTGACCAGCTTCAGTGCCACGCACAACCTGACCTGCGACTTTAGCCGGCAAATCAGATACATCACAATGAGTAATATTTACCAACCCAGAGCGGGAAGAAATAATACCATCCCAAGATCGCTCAACTCCACAACCAAGGGGTGTGACTAAGCCTAAACCAGTAACTACAATTCTTCTCATATGTTAAGGTGCTAAAACTTACGCTGCTTTTGCGTGTTGCTGTATGTAATTAATTGCATCCTGCAATTTCAGGATTTTTTCCGCTGCATCATCAGGGATTTCAATATTAAATTCTTCTTCGAAAGCCATAACCAGCTCAACGGTGTCTAAACTATCAGCACCGAGATCGTCAATAAAGCTAGCTTCAGGCACAGCTTTTGATTCATCTACACCTAGATGTTCAACAACAATCTTTTTTACTCGTTCAGCAATATCACTCATGATTTTTTTTCCTTTGTTAGTTAACCAATCATATCAGGCGTATGAGAGTCGTGAACAATAATCATCAAAACTCAAACGTCAATATTAAAAGTACAAAAAGTACGAAAAGTACGAACCGGCAAATTAATATTTATAATTTTATATTTGCCAAGTTCGGACTAATTATCACAAGTTTTTTACAAAGACTAGAAAAAAAGAATATGAGAGGTAAATCTCACGCTTTATATTATATTTTCAGTAATTAAAAGAAGATTACGTTAGTTTAAGATTTTCTTTTATAATATTTTATCACATATAACGAGAGACAACGCTACGCGTTTGATTCATCATCATATAGGCATTATAATTAATCTCATTAATACCAGTTATGTACTTAGTCACAATATTTTGTACTGCCCTATTTTTTCTTTTGGGTCTTCAATCTTCATCGCATGTTCTAAATTTTCCTCAACAGCCTTAGAAAATTTGCCAAGCCCATCTACCCCAGCTTGTAGCACTTTGAACGGCTTTTCTCTAGTGTGTTGAAAATTAGCGTGGTTAATCAATACATCTTTATACTGATTGACAATTGCTGCAAAAAACTTACCAGTGGCTTGCTCACAATTTTTGGCATTCAATTCAAAGCCATTTTTTCTCAATAAATCTATAAACTCAATAGCAGGGTATTCACTCACCATCTTATCAACCTTATACCCCTCTATTTTTTCCCAAATATAACCATATATCCTAGCACCAACCGCCGCTGGCAGCAATGCTGTCATTAGCACTGAAAACTTAATATCATCTTTAATTCTTTGACGTTCGGGGTCAACATCTACCTTCTTATCAGGCTCGGCTTCCAATTCCTTACGAACTCTGTTGACGGTATATGGCGACTCTTCAATGGCTAATGTCCTCAGCTCTTCAGTCTTTTTTTGCACCACATGAATCAAGGATTCAACTTTTCCCTTTATTTCATCCTCACTCCAATCATCTCTGTCTATAGATGGCTTTCTGCTTAGACTATTTAATACTTTAATAGATTCTTCTCCAATCCCATCAACTACATCTAATAATCTTTTTCTATTTTCCGATAAATAAAAACCATGCTCATCTTTAACCAGATTAATCTTATCAAAATACTCAAAAGCAATGTTTGAAAAATCATTTGTTACAACCATTAAAGATTTTGCATCTTCAGCACAATCTTTCCTGTTGAGCAACTCAACAAGCCTATCCCTATTTCTAATAAATAGAGTATTAACCTTATTAAAACTAGAATAATCAATATTACCCATAACTCTACGCCATGAACATCCCACCATTTATATGCAGGGTTTGCCCTGTGATGTAAGAGGCGGCATCGCTAGCAAGGTAGAGTGCGCCGGAGGCAATTTCTTCCGAACTGCCCATGCGCCCTAATGGAATATTCTGGTTGATACGGGCTTTTTGGTCGTCATTTAACGCATCTGTCATATTAGTAGCAATAAAGCCAGGGGCAATGCAATTAATAGTAATACCGCGCGACGCCACTTCCTGAGCCAAGGATTTCGCCATACCGGTAAGTCCAGCTTTAGAGGCGCAATAATTAGCCTGCCCAGTATTGCCCGTCCACCCCACTACTGAAGTAACAAAAATAATACGACCAGAGCGGCGTTTCAGCATTCCCTTGATTGCAGAACGTGCTAGGCGGAAACTGGCGGTTAGGTTAATATCTATCACCTGCTGCCATTCTTCATCTTTCATACGCAAGGCAAGATTATCTTTGGTAACGCCAGCATTACACACTAATATATCCAGACCACCAAGTTTTTCTTCCGCTTCTTTAATGAGATTATCAACATTGGTAAGTTGAGATAAATCACACGCAAGGGGAAGCACATTGCCGCCTAATTCTTTGGCAAAATTATCCAGTTTTTCCTGACGGCTGCCAGAAATAGCAAGGCTTGCGCCTGAATCATGGAAAATTTTAGCAATAGCCCCGCCGATTCCACCAGTTGCACCAGTGATAAGGGATTTTTTATTGGTAAGAGAAAAAGTCATTTGTTTACCTCGTAAATCGTCGTAGTTCGTAGTTCGTAGTTCGTAGTTCGTAAATTATACGATATACGAATTACAATTTACAGGCTACGTAAGTTAAATTATTCTACTTTTGAGAATGCTTCAAAATCAGCAGGAGTCCCCAAATTCATAGTCTCTACTTCAGGGGCAATCCGCTTCATAAGACCTGAAAGGACTTTACCGGCACCAACTTCTAAAACACGGGTAACTCCTTGTTTTGTTAGATAATCCATAGATTCACGCCAGCGAACAACATCCGTCACCTGATCAACCAATAAATCACGTAACCTTTCAGGATCACTTTCCGCTTTAGCAGTTACGTTGGTAACTACAGGTACAAGCGGGGAAGAAAATTTAGCTGCCCCCAGCGCATCTGCCATCACACCAGCAGCCGGCGCCATAAGAGCACAATGGAAAGGTGCGCTTACTTCTAAAAGCATCGCACGTTTAGCACCTTTATCTTTGGCAATTATCAAAGCCCGTTCAACCGCTGTGCGCGTACCACTAATTACCACTTGCCCTGGAGCATTATCGTTAGCTACACTGCAAACCTCTTCACCAGCAGCTTCCGCAGCAATAATCTCAGCCATATCCCGTTCAATACCAAGCAATGCAGCCATAGCCCCACCACCAGACGGAACACAACGCTGCATAGAAAGACCACGCACTCTAAGCAAGCGGGCAGTTTCGGTTAAACCTAATACACCGGCAGCACATAACGCAGAATATTCCCCTAAAGAATGACCGGCAACAAAAGATGCTTGCTTCTTTATATCAAAACCAAATTCTTTTTCTAAAACCCGAAAAGCAGCGATAGATGTTGCCATAATAGCAGGCTGGGCGTTTTCAGTCATAGTAAGAATATCTTGTGAACCGGAAAACATAATTTCTGATAAATTTTCAGATAATGCATTATCAACCTCTTCAAATACTGAGCGAGCAACCGCAAAATTATCTGCCAATTCTTTACCCATACCAACAATCTGTGATCCTTGACCAGGAAACAACAAAGCTTTTTTCATGTATCGCCCTTTAATTTTATTATGTTGATTTCGCACAATTTACTTTACCACTATAAACAAAAGTGGCGGAATTATTGCTCATTTACACATATTTCGCAATCAAATATTAATAATTTATTGAAAAAACCTTCCCATTTTTTACTTGCAATCATGAAAAAAGGCACTATAGATATACCCCTTTTTAATTTATATCTCTGCGTAAATAGCGCAGTTTTTATAGGAGTTCAAGTTACTATGCCTTTATATGAAAGCACCTTTATAACACGTCAGGATTTATCTCGTCAGGATATTTCCAAGCTCACTGAAAGCATGAGCGCACTTGTATCACAAGGTGGCGGCAAAGTTGTAAAAGACGAGTACTGGGGTTTACGTAACCTTGCTTATAAAATCAACAAAAGCCGTAAAGGTCATTATATAATGCTTGCTATTGATGCTCCTGCCCCCGCAGTTAAGGAAATGGAACGCAACCTTAGCCATAATGAGGATGTGATCCGCCAGCTTACCATACGTGTTGATGCTCTGGAAGAAGGCCCATCAGCTATGATGCAACAGCCACGCGCCCGCGAAGAAGGTACTGCGGAAGATGAACTGCCAACTGCCAGCACCGAAGACAAAATAAACTAGTTTAATTATTTGATTATTAAAAGAAATTGGATACAAATATTATGGAACGCTCTCAAGAAAACGCTACAGCTGGACGCAAGGTATTTTTCCGCCGCAAGAAAACCTGCCCACTAACTGGCGCAAACGCACCTAAGATTGATTATAAAGATGTAAAATTACTACAACGCTTTATTTCAGAACGCGGTAAGATTCTGCCAAGCCGCATCACCTCTGTTTCACACAAGAAACAGCGTGTACTTGCTAGAGCAATCAAACGCGCGCGTAACCTTGCTTTACTAGCTTTTGTTGCTCAATAATTTTTATTCTGCAATACATTAGTTCCATATATTAACTGTTGATATAGCCTAGCTCGCGGTATATGTTTATTGCTCTAGCATTATAGCTAGAAATGTCCAAAACGTACTGAGATTATGCAAAAACAAATAGCTGATATTTTAGTGACTGCGCTCCTTTCTGGAGGCGTATTCATGCTTGTGGTCCTTTTGAAGCAGGATTTTATCTTCATGTTCCTTGCTACCTTGCCATTATTTTCTGTTGGCTTGGCAAAAAATCCGCAAATCGTCATTAAAGCAGGAATAGTTGCTACCGTGTTAATTACACTACTTACCTCCAGCATTGCCATTTCTTTATTATATATTTTGGTATTTGCAGCACCTAGCTATTACATCAGCAACATGACATTACGCCATTACGATATAAAATTAAGTTCTACCTTCCCTACTTTGCGTTTATGGTATCCTATTGGTTTAATAATTACCAATTTAGCCATTTACAGCAGCATACTTCTTGCAGCTATAACTGCAATTTTTGCTACACAAGATACTAATTTGCCACAAGAATTAATTATAATAATCCAAACAATGATTGAAAGCTTGAGCAAAGATTACGAAATCAATGTAAATATACCAGCTAGTGATATTGCTTTTATGATAAGTGGTTTTATGGCATGGATCTGGGGGTTTTTACTAATTTCCTGTGCTTGGATCGCCAATAGCTCTCTGGCAAGAATAAACCTTGCAAAACGCCCCAACATTATAATAACCCCATTTCCAATACCACACTGGCTTTTAAGCCTTATGGCTATATGGGCTTTGGCTTCTCTGATTGGCGGTGAATCAATGCGTTTTTTGGGCAAAGCATCTCTTATAATATTATTATTACCATATTTTTTTCAAGGAATGGCAATGCTGCATAACCATGTCAAAAACTGGCCTAACAGATTGTTTTTCTTAATTACAACTTATATTCTTATGGTTGTGTTTATATGGCCGGCTTTATTAATGATAGGTGCAGGATTATGGCAACATATAAAAACATTAAACAAACACTTGTCATCTGGCGGAACTTCGTCTAAAAACTAACCCTCAAATTTGAAATTACTGGAATAATTAAGGAGTATATACAATGGAAGTTATTTTATTAGAGCGCATTGCCCGCCTCGGTTCTATCGGCGAAACTGTTAAGGTACGCAATGGTTATGGACGTAATTTCCTTATTCCTATGAAGAAAGCATTGCGTGCCACAGAAGAAAATAAAAAAGTTTTTGAAGAACGCCGTCATATTATTGAGGAACAAAATGCTGCTTCTCGTAAAGAAGCAGAATCTCAAGCTAAAAAAATTGATGGATCAAACGTAAAACTAATACGCCAAGCAAGCCAAGAAGGGAAGCTTTACGGATCTGTTACAGTAAAGGATATTGCTGATGCTCTGAGAGAAGCAGGTCAAACTGTATCAAAAAGCCAGATTATTCTAACTACTGCGATAAAAACTATTGGCGAATATCCAATACGAATCGCCCTTCACGCCGATGTAAATGCTACTGTTAAACTAAACATCGTACGCGTTGAAGCAGAAGCAGCTTAAAATTCCTTTTTTATGATATGACGTAGAGATTTTATGGAAAAAAGAATGTACTTGTTCTTTATTCTCATAATTTCTCTGCTGATTTTCTATCTGAACAGGAACTTAAAAGCTCTATGGGTTCTAACTTGTATAGCTGTTCTATTTTTAACAAATGCTCTAATTCTTTTTTTCATCACCGAATAATATACTTGTGTGTTTGCAATCTAAAGATAATATATAATTCCATCATTTTAAGCATAAAGAACCTCTTTACGATCCTAATAAAAAAATTGAGGAACACCATATTGAGTATTGGGTAGATAAATAAAAAGATAAACTTTCTAATTCAGGCGAGAAACTTGATGCCTTGGTCATTCCATCTGGTTATGGAATGGAAACAGGGATAGATACAGCGAATACTCTAAGAGATCTTTTAGGGATGAAACATATAGATATAAATAAAGACTGGTCGCGCTAAAATATCAACGGATTATCTGCCACGATACTCATCAACTGCCTGCTGTGGGATCCACACATCTTTTGGAGCATCTCCAGTTTGATAAAAAATATCAATAGGGATACCGCCGCGCGGATACCAGTACCCGCCAATACGTAGCCATTTTGGTTTTATTTCTTTTACCAAACGCAGGGCGATTGCAATTGTGCAATCCTCATGGAACGCACCATGATTGCGGAAAGATCCTAAAAATAATTTCAACGATTTACTCTCTACCAGAAAATCCTTAGGCACATAATCAATCATCAAACGAGCAAAATCCGGCTGACTAGTAATCGGGCAAATTGAAGTAAACTCCGGACAAGAAAAACGAATACAATAATTAATTCCGTTATGGGGATTTTTTACTTTCTCTATAACCGCCTTATCAGGAGATTCAGGAAGCGGAGTTTGCTCACCAAGCTGCGTAAGGACTTTCTTCATTGTAAAATCACTATCAGTAAGATTATCTTTATTAAAACTGGTTTATACTGGAAGGTTTTAACTTATAAGCACCACGGAAATTATCAAGAGGTACAAAAAGCCCCCTAGGATCAACCAAGCTTTCTGTAGCACCAATAATAAATATTCCACCAGAAGTCAAGCTACGTGACATTCTATCAGTTATCTGGGCTTTAGTTGCCTCATCAAAGTAAATCAGTACATTGCGACAAAAAATAACATCAAACTTCCCAAGCAGACTGTAGTCATCCAACAGATTTTGCAATTTGAATTGCACCATAGAACGTATAACATCCTTAAGCTGCCATGATGTGTCAGGAAGAGAAGCAAAATATTTCATCAACATCTGAATCGGCAACCCTCGTTGCGCTTCAAATTGGGAATATATACCTTCTTTTGCCTTATCCACTACCTTTTTGGCTAAATCTGTAGCAACGATATCAAAACGCCAATTTGCAAGCTTTGCTTCATCTTCTTTAATGCACATCGCAATAGTATATGGCTCCTGCCCTGTGGAACAAGCTGCACTCCATACACGTAAAGTTTTTTGCGCAGAAGTACGTGCCATCAGCATCGGTAAAACTTCTTTTCTAAATAACTCATAAGGCTTAATATCACGGAAGAATGATGATTCATTCGTGGTCATAGCCTCTGTTATTTCTACCAGCAATTTCTCATTAGGCTTTGAACGAAGCAAATTGCAAAGCTGTGGGACATCCTGCAAATTCTGACTACGGGCGATAGGAAGAAGCCTACTTTCTATAAGATATGCTTTATCATCCGTAAGTGCTAAACCGGAACGCTTTTTCAAAAGATCTGCTAAATATTGAAAATCCTGCGCTTGCATTACCTTCCCTCTATCTGCTGAATCAGGTAACATCCTATCTCTGTTAACGGCAATACCGCTCGACATAATTTATTCTCCACAACTGCTTTTGGCATTCCATAAACAACACAACTTTCTTCATTCTGGGCAATGACATTTCCACCATTTTCTACCACCATTTTAGCCCCCAACATACCATCCTGCCCCATACCGGTAAGTACCAAAACAGCAAGGTTTCTACCGTAGACATTACTTAAAGACCGAAGCATTGGATCTGCCGCTGGTCTGCAAAAATTTTCCGGTGGTTCCTGATTAGTGTGAACCACCACTTGTCCGCTTGCGTTTTTTTCTACCACCATATGAAAATCACCAGGAGCAAGATATATATTTCCCGCCGTCACAATTTCCCCGCCTTTTACCTCCATACAGTTTCGGGCAGAAGCTTTGGATAAATGCTCTGCAAGAATCGTAGTAAATGTGGGTGGCATATGTTGAGTAATAAAAATAGGCAAATGTTTTAAATAGCCTTTTATGGATTCAAATAAAACCATAAGAGCCTGAGGACCTCCGGTAGATGAAGCTATAGCCAAAGCCTTAACACCGGAAACATGCAATGGTATACTTGACGTAGAAGTCAAATGTATAGATGGCAACGCCTTAGAAGAAAGCACTGGAGCTGGAGAAGAAGTCACAGCAGAAATTGATTTTCCACCAAGAGCTTTAACTTTTTCTATAAGATTGCGATAAAAAGTATTTACTTCATCTCCTGTACGAGAAGATGGTTTTTCCAAATAATCTGCTGCCCCAAGCTCAAGCGCCTTCAAACTAAGGTTAGCATTATGTTTGGTAAAAGTAGATGCCATAATGATTTTGCTTACAGGAGAAGCCTTTAATAGTTCTGGAAGAGCGGTAAGACCATCCATCCCCGGCATTTCAATATCAAGGATAATCACATTCGGCTGCATGCTTTTTGCCATATTAATGGCCATAGTAGCGTTAGAAGCTGTACCGCTAATTTCAATAGCATGATCTGCAGAAAGCGCCTTAGACATAAGGCCACGAATCACCGCAGAATCATCAACTAATAATACTCTAACTGACACCAAAAACCCCTTTT
This sequence comes from Pseudomonadota bacterium, assembly GCA_963205245.1. Lineage (GTDB taxonomy): Bacteria > Pseudomonadota > Alphaproteobacteria > Rickettsiales > SXRF01 > SXRF01. The sequence goes on along the minus strand of CAUJIB010000061.1, from coordinate 3,735 downwards.
CCGCAAAAGCAATTCTCTAAATTACCATTCCGATTTGTTCTAATTTCCCTTTTATGATTTCGCTGTCAAAAGGTTTCATTATATATTCATTGGCACCCAGTTCTAACGCCTGCATAATATTACTCATTTCACTTTCTGTAGTGCAGAATATTACTTTAGGGCTATCTCCATCAGGCATTGCACGAAGAACCTTTAAGAATTCTAATCCGTTCATTACAGGCATATGCCAGTCAAGCAAAATCATATCCGGCATTGCAGACATATCAGGTTTTTCTGTACTGCAAAATTCTACAGCTTTCTGACCGTCTTCTGCTTCAAATACAGTAAAACCTAATTCTTCCATAATACGACGTTCCAACTTACGAACTACTTTAGAATCATCAACTACAAGACATGACAACATAGAATCAACCTTTTATTATTAAATCCACCAAATTTATTTTTGTATATTAAGCATAGATTGAACATCGATTATAACAAGCAATTCACCAGATAATTTATAGATACCGGTTGTAACTTCTTTCCAAGCACCACCAAGATTTGCTGGTGCTTTTTCAACCGCATGGCTCGGAACGGTCATAACCTCACCAACACTATCCACCATCAAGCTGAATAATTCGCCCTTATGTTCAACCACCACAAACATGCTTTTTTCATCATTTGCCTTCTCTTCCAAACGCAAACGACGGCGTAAATTTATAACCGTCACTATACGACCGCGTAGGTTAAGCGAACCAGATACCTCTGATGAAGAAAGCGGAATAAATGTGATATGTTGTTGGCGCAGCACATCCCTAACATTTTTTACAGGAATACCAAACAATTGCTGATCAATGCGCATGGTAACATACATATGATTTTCAGAATCTGATGCTATATAATCCAAAGTAGGATTTCCTTTAGAATCGACTTCCGATAATTGCGACGGAGCATTCATTACGCAGCCTCCTTATAATTTACGATCCAATGTGCAACAGCCTCTAACAATCCTGGCCTGTCAGTTTTAACTATACAATCATTCATACCCACCTCTTTGCTACGATTTATAATCTCAGTGCTTAGAGATGCTGTATAACCAAGAATAGGCGTACCGTTTATATGATTATTCTTTCTGCAGTTTGATGCAAAATCAAAGCCGTCCATAACCGGCATTTCAATATCAGTTACAATTACATCAAATCTAGAAGAATTTTCGTTTAATAAACGCAAAGCTTCCTGACCATTTTCTGCGGTTGTCACCTTATAGCCAACAGCAGAAAGCATTGGGACTGTAAGGTTGCGGAAGAACGGACTATCCTCAACCAATAAAATTGTTTTATCAACAGCTTTTTGCTTTCCTAACGAATTCATATCTGACACCACATCTTCAACTAAATCGGAAAGGAGATAGCCAATATCTACAACATCTGTGGTTTTACCGGAAATAACCATACTACCAAGATACCCATGACGTTTTGCCTCTTTAGAGGTTAGCTTAATATCAAAAGGTGCTTTAACAATATCTATGATTTCATCTACTACAAGCCCGATAACTTTCCTATCATAGCCGAATACTATTACGTCCACAGTACCGCTATCTGGCATCTTGAACTCTTCATCAAGAGTAATTAATCTCATTAAATCACCACGATACTGCACCACCGGTTTATCACCAGCAACCTCAATATCTTTTACATTTATTTCCTCAAGTCGGGAAATAAGTTCTAAAGGAACAGCTTTTGGAGATCCCTTACCTAACAAGAAAGACAGGAAGCCAACCGTGTGCTGACTATCATCCGAGGTACGCAACGCAACAGCATCTTCTGCACGGGAACCAACATCTACATTGCTTATGGTACGGGCGATACCATTAGGATCAAGGATCATGATTACGCTTCCATCACCTAAAATAGTATTTCCTGAATAGATAGAAAGGGACTTTAGAATATCAGATACAGGTTTTACTACAATCTCTTCAGTGTCATAAACCCTATCCACCAAGATTCCAAAATCATAGCTACCTACCCTGCATACCGCTATGTAAACCTCTCTATTCATAAGCTCACTATGATCACAATCAAAGCCAAGAACTTCTGACATAATCGCAAGAGGAAGCAGCTTATCACGTAAGCGCATAACCAGAGAATCATTAATGGTTTCAAGCTGCACACCCGCCCCTGGAGCTGCACGAACCAACTCAACTACGTTTATTTGCGGAATAGCCATTTTTTGACCATGAGTCTCAACTATCAATACAGAAACGATAGCAAGCGTCAGAGGTATCTTTACCGCTACTTTTGACCCCCTACCCCATGATGAATCAAGATCAATAGTTCCACCAATTTTCTGAATATTGGTTTTTACCACATCCATCCCTACACCACGTCCAGAAACACTGGTTATTTTTTCAGCGGTAGAAAAACCAGCCGCAAAAATAAATTGGGCTATTTGTTTATCGCTCATAGTAGCAAGTGTAGCTTCATTAGCAATGCCATTTGCCAAAGCTTTTGCTTTTACCCGCTCTATATTAATACCACGCCCATCATCAGCTATTTCAATGATAATATGACCACCTTCATGATATGCAGAAAGAGTAACCGTTCCCACTTCCGGCTTACCAGCAGCCCGACGCTCTGACGGGGTTTCCAAACCATGATCACAAGAATTACGAACCATATGAGTAAGAGGATCTTTAATAACTTCAAGAAGCTGGCGATCTAGCTCAGTTTCTGCACCATTCATTTTCAAATCAATTTTCTTACCCAAATCAATTGATAAGTCACGAATCAAACGCGGGAATTTAGACCAGCCATTACCAATAGGCTGCATCCGCGTTTTCATCACCCCTTCTTGTAATTCCGAGGTAATATGACTTAATTGCTGAAGTGGAGTAAGAAGCTCTTTATCATCTTTCATTCTTACAATCTGCATCAATTGGTTACGTGTAAGCACTAATTCGCTAACCATCTGCATAAGATTTTCAAGAACATCTATGCTAACACGTATGGATTGCGTAGAATCACTTGCTGATGCAGCTTCTTTTTCTTTATTATCTTCTTTGCCACTAGCAGCTTTATTGCTTGGCATTTTTATAACTTGCGCAACTACAGGCTGCGGTTGCGGTTCTTCTATAATTTCAGTTTGAGTATTATTTCCAACCACCACATCTTCTACTGGTAAAATATTTTCTGCAATCGTGCCGCCAGATTTAGATGCTTCTTCTGCCGCCATACGAGCTAAAGCCTCTATTATACTTTGGTCATCATCCCCTCTAAAATGCGGAAATTGATTTTCTGGATCTGCCTGTGCAGAACCGTTTTTAATCTCACCATCTACACCAGAAACCTGACCGGTTTCTGCAAACTGATTCAGACGCTCAATTAATTCGCTATCATCGCCAGATTGCTCTTCTCCGTTTTCACTTAAATAATCTATCAATCTTTTAATATTATCCAAAGATTCAAGGATAAGGGTAACAGCTGCAGGAGTTGCCTCAAGTTCTTTATCACGGATTTTACCAAGAACATTTTCTGAAGCATGGGCAACATGCTCCAAACGTGGCAAGCCAAGGAAACCACAAGTACCTTTTATAGTATGCATAATCCGGAAAATATTTCCTAGAATTGCTTCGTCCTGCGGGTTCTGCTCTAGCTTTACTAACTCCAAATCCAGAGTAGAAAGACCTTCACTGGTTTCAGTAATAAACTCTACAATTAAATCATCCATACTATACCTACCTGTTACAACATGTTGTTA
>CAUJIB010000060.1 GCA_963205245.1 Pseudomonadota bacterium | reverse complement strand
CCTAAAGCATCAAGAATGAGCTTTTCATCAGTAATGCCGTGATTTTCCATGGCAACGCTCAAATGCAGATGCTCAATGAATTTTTTAATTCTTGCCGTATCCTCATGGTTCAATAATGGGCTATAGGGGCTGGTTGCAGTTAAAAATAATGGTTCGCCCCTGCCCTCTTCAATATCTTTATTGCGTAACAGATTGGCGAGTCCAGCGGTATCATGAATAGCATCCGGATCAATTTTATGTGTATTATCACCACCTAAATTAGGAGGTGTGTATGGCAATCCTAAGATATGGGTTCTGCCATATTTGCCTTTTACAGGAATTATTTCTTTGGTTTGATTTAATTCATATTCTTCACGATATGCACGCGGTACGCCGGTTTTTATTTCAAATTCAGCGGCCATTTTATCGCTTAGCTTTTCACCATTAAAACCGCGAACGCTATTTACTTCAGACACAAGTACGGATTTACCGGACATTCCAAGGTCACTGTCTATTTGTTTTATCTTATCAACCATTGCCGCGTGGAAAGCGGTGTTCACCTCGGTTTTTTTATGTGGTGGTTCAACTGCGGCATAGGTAGCCAGATGTACCAAGCCGTCTTCTATTTTTTTGCCCGCATGATCCACAGTATCTTTTATCGGATAAGTTTCCACAAAAGAAACGCCGACGATTTTTCCGTTACCATCTTGCAAACCGAGAATGGTCATTTTTTTGACATTTTCATCATTGCCTTGTAAACGTGAAAGGATGGTGGGTATATCCTCCCCCTCTCCTTCTATACCGTTTTGCGTAGCTACATAATGCTTAGCATAAACTTTAAGAGCCTCTGCTAATTTTGGATTAGTCCTAGGATCAAGGTTAGGATTTGTGACCCCAACATAATGAGGATCAGTAGAAGCAATTTCTATCACTTTAACGCCATGTGCGGCTTGTGCTTCAGAAGCAATAGAGGTTGGTGTTTCAGCAACAATGCCAACTCCTAAGCCATCTTGCCTTAATGTTTGATAAGCTTCTTCATTTGTAACTACATTTACCATGCCTTTTACCTCGAAAAATTATAATTTATGCTTTAATTGTTCCAAATAATAGCATAAATGTTTAAAACAAATATTAAGATTTTATTACGATTAAGCTTTATGACTAAACATACAATCTTTGCTCTTGCCACTGCCCCAGCAAAATCCGGTGTGGCTATTATCCGCATTTCCGGCGCGGGGGCTGTCCCTGCCCTTGCTTTGCTTACGGCTGCACCCTGCCCGCCTGCTAATTATGCGAAATATTTTGTAATCAGGAATCCATCATCTGGTGGGATTATAGATAAGGGTTTGGCTATATATTTTAAGTCTCCGCATAGTTTTACTGGTGAAGATGTGGTGGAGTTGCATCTACATGGCAGTATTGCCATTATACGTGAAGTTTTAGGGGTGCTGGCTGGTATCGATGGGCTTCGCCCTGCCGAAGCCGGAGAATTCACCCGTAGAGCCTTTATAAACGGAAAAATGGATTTAATGGAAGCGGAAGGCCTTGCCGATTTAATAAATGCCGATACTAAAGCCCAAAAAACCCAAGCTATCCGTCAAATGCAAGGCGAGATAAGTGTATTTTATGATGAAATACGTAAAACGACTATAAATTGCCTGGCGTTGCTGGAAGCCTATATTGATTTTCCCGATGAGGAAATTCCAGAATCAGTATTAAGTGAGTGGCGGAAAAGCATAATTATGTTGCAGGAAAAAATACGCGCAGTGCTTGCTGACCATAAAAAAGGCGAAAGGCTGCGTGAAGGGCTTAATATTGTGATTATCGGCGCGCCCAATGCCGGAAAATCAAGTTTGCTTAATATATTATCTGGGAAAGAAGCAGCCATAGTTTCCCATCATGCCGGGACAACCCGTGATGTTATTGAAGTGCAAATGGATATTGCCGGTTATCCGGTGATTTTAATGGATACGGCGGGTTTGCGGGAATCTTCCGACGAGGTGGAGGAAGAGGGGATAAAAAGGGCGCGGACAAGGGCAGGACAGGCCGATATAAAACTGGCGTTATTTGATGCTGCCGAGCTGCCAGAAATGGATAATAATACTAGAGAATTACTAGATGATAATACTATCGTAATAATTAGCAAAGCTGATCTTGTAGCGTCCGATTTACAAATTCCTCAATTCTTCAATTCACCAATTTCGCTTTCTACCAAAACCGGGCAGGGTATAGATCAGTTGCTTGCTGTTATAGAGGATAAGGTAACAGATTTTTTCTCTGATGGAGTTGCGCCGTTTATCACCCGTAACCGTCACCGGGCATTATTACAAGAGGCAGAGTTGTTGCTGGGTGCGGCTTTGCAGGATAAACCGCTAGAGATTGCCTGTGAGGAGTTACGCCGTGCTGCCCTGGCAATCGGCAAAATCACTGGAAAAATTCAGGTAGATGACGTATTAGATGTGATATTCAATCAGTTTTGTATCGGTAAATAAGATAATCATCCGCCACGTTGAAATTGCAGAGATGTTTTTGCATCCTATCCCGCTAGCCCGCATTATGGAGTTTAGATAAATCCAGAAATTCCGGCTGATGGATTTTCTTAAATTCGGCAATTTCTTTTTTTACCGTATCCAGCCACTGGCTTTTATTATCAAAATCCAATCCCTTTTCAACTAACGGCTCAAGTTTTTGTATTAATTCTTCAGCTTTTTGCATTATAGCTGGCTAAAGCTTATTCCAGTTGGTTACAACTTTTCCATCTTCAGTGAGCCTGTAATTATTATAACCACCAGCATTAGCTTTTTCTTTATCTTTACCAATAAGTTCCTGCATTTTATCTTTTATGATTCCATGTGATTCAGCTATGGTATTTGGCCTAAAAAAATAGCCGCTTTCGGCAGGTGTTTTTTTAGCTCTTTCCTGCCAAGATCCATTCATTCCAAAAACATTATTGCCAAGTTCTTGTCTAATATTGCTTTTATACGGTTACGGCTATTGGGATGATCTTCATCTTTATCTTCATTTGAGTAGTTTTTAGAAAAAACAAAATATGGGATCATATCCATAGATTTCTTGTGCCTATCAGCATCATATTCATATTTATGATGACCGTAGCTAATATCAATTTTTCTATACGGATTTTCCATTTCTATTGAAAAATCAGTATAAAGCATAGGAGAATATGGTTTTAATTTCTCAGAAGGAGAATCACTAACTATATTTTTTTGAAAAAATTTCTTATTTTATGCTGTTGGAAAGCGTGTCCCCATTCATGGCTTATAACAGCTCTTATCGTGTCTACGCTACCCATTCTTTTTAGAAATGGAATCCCAATCGCAATTGCATGACTATCGGGAATATATCCCATAGTATTAGAGTGTAGGTCTAAATGTATATAATCAGGAAGTGGCGGAGTTTTATATATTTTTCTTGAGGAATTGGTTATTTCAAGACTTGGTAAAAGTATTTTTTCATAAAATTCCGGATATAATTCTTTTAATATACTTGTTTCTATCGCAACTCCGGAGTCACTCCAATTTTTTCTCCCAAACTCACTAGTTTTTGCGTGAATAAAAATAGCATTTTTTGCCTATTTAGAATAGGGGGAGTTATTATCAGATTTTGATAATGTATGTATTCTGTGAATTATTTTTTCTAAATTCCCAGCAATTTCCTGAGGATTTAGTTCATTTTCAGGATAATGTGTTTCCATATTGCTCATTGCGCGATAATAGCATATAAATATATCAATTATTATTAAGATTCTATTACAATTAGGGCAATAAAAATGCAAAAATTTGATGTTATAGTGATAGGTGGCGGGCATGCTGGTTGTGAAGCCGCGGCGGCTTCAGCTCGGGTAGGGGCAAAAACTGCCCTTGTTACCCATAAATTTGCAACCATTGGTGAGATGTCCTGTAATCCTGCCATTGGCGGTATTGCTAAGGGAACGCTGGTACGCGAAATTGACGCTCTAGATGGGGTAATGGGTCGGGTGATTGACCGGGCAGGGATTCATTACCGTATCCTTAATGCCAGCAAAGGCCCAGCGGTGCGGGGGCCACGCGCACAGGCTGACCGTAAATTATATCGCTTAGTGATGCAGGAGATTTTATCGGAATATGAGAATCTTACCATTATAGAAAATGCGGTTGAGGATTTGTTGATAAGTGATGATAAAGAAGTGCAGGGCGTAGTTTTAGCCTCTGGTGAGACCATAAATGCTGGTAAAGTGGTACTTACAACCGGAACATTCCTGAATGGTTTAATGCATATGGGCGAAACTAAAATTCGTGCGGGTAGGGTGGGTGATGCTCCGTCTATCGGATTATCTAATACACTGAAAAAACTTGAATTTAACGTCGGGCGTTTGAAAACGGGAACGCCGGCGCGACTTGATGGAAAAACAATTAATTGGGGAATTCTGGAAGAGCAGGCGGGGGATAAACCACCAACGCCCTTTTCTTATTTGACGAGTGAGGTGAATGTTCCACAAATCTCTTGTTATATCACCCATACAAACCAACAAACCCATGAAATTATTCGGGCTAACCTCCATCGTGCGCCGATGTATAGCGGACAAATTGAAAGTGTTGGCCCGCGTTATTGTCCGTCGATTGAAGATAAGGTAGTGCGTTTTGCTGCTAGAGAAAACCATCAGATTTTCCTTGAACCAGAGGGGATTGATGACGATACGGTTTACCCAAATGGCATTTCCACATCACTTCCAGAAGAAGTGCAGTACGGGATGATCAGAACCATAAAAGGTCTGGAAAATGTACGTATTATCCGAGCTGGTTATGCCATTGAATACGACTTTGTTGATCCGCGTGAATTAAAGCCAACACTGGAAACTAAGAAAGTAAGAGGGCTTTATTTTGCTGGGCAAATCAACGGTACAACTGGATATGAAGAGGCTGGCGGACAGGGTATAGTTGCGGGAATAAATGCTGCACTTTCCGCTTCAGATTCTAAGCCTTTTATTGTTGATAGATCGGATGCTTATATTGGCGTGATGATTGATGATTTGATTTCTTACGGTACTAATGAACCATATCGTATGTTTACTTCTCGTTCAGAATATCGTTTGAGTTTGCGGGCAGATAATGCCGATTTGCGCTTGACACAAAAAGCTATTGAGATTGGTTGTGCAAAAAATGAACGCAAAAATGCTTTTGAACAGAAGTTAGAAAAATTATCTGCTTCACGTGAAACTTTGAAACAGTTAAATATCACTCCCAATAGGGCAGGGGAATTTAATATCGCCCTTAATCAGGATGGAGTAAGGCGTTCAGCATTTGAATTGTTGACCTACCCGCATATTAATTTCTCTGATATTTGTCGGGTTTGGCCGGAATTAAATGAAATTTCCCAAGAAATTATAGAGCAAATAGAGATAGAGGCTCTTTATAATGGTTATTTAGATAAGCAGGAGCAGGATATCCTAGTGTTTAAGAGGGAGGAAGAATTATTGATTCCTGATTCAGTGAATTATGATTTATTGCCGTCCTTGTCTACTGAAGTAAAAAATAAACTCAAATTTCATAAACCGCATAATATCGGGGCAGCAAGTCGTATTCAAGGTATGACACCAGCAGCGGTAATAACCTTAATTGGTCATATCAAAAAGCAAAACTTTGATAATGAGATGAAATCTTGTGCTTAAAGATTCGTTTGCTTTATTGAATAATCACTTTGAGGTTTCATGTGAAACTTTTGAACGCCTAAAACTTTACCATGACCTGTTATTAAAATGGCAAAAGAGGATAAATCTTATCAGTAATGATACGGTAGGGGAGGCGTGGAGCAGACATTTTTTAGACTCATTTCAACTTGCGAAGTATATAGAAGACAAGACAAAATTGATAGTAGACCTCGGGGCAGGGGCAGGCTTTCCCAGTATGGTTTTAGGAATTATTGGATATAAAAATATTCATTTAATTGAAAGTGATAATCGTAAAGCCGTGTTTTTGAAAGAGGTGGCACGCATTAGTAAAACAAGTGTTTTTATTCATAATTGTAGGATAGAAGATAATCAAATCACTGATAATGTGGATATATTTGTTTCACGTGCATGTGCTTCCTTGGATAAATTACTGCATTTGTCACAAAAAAGAATTTCACGTGAAACGATTTGCCTCTTCCATAAAGGAAAAAATTATAGTATTGAACATGAAGATGCTTTGAAAAATTGGCAATATGATCTTGATGTAATGCCCAGTATCGTTGATTCTCAAAGCGTAATCTTGCAACTTTCTAATATCAGGAAGGTATAGAATGACTCAGTCTAATATCCAATCAAATATAGATAAAACTAGAATTTTTGCAGTTGTTAATCAAAAAGGTGGTGTAGGTAAAACAACCACCACCGTAAATTTAGCAACCGCTTTAGCAGCCGTTGGTAAAAGTGTTCTTATTATTGATTTCGATCCTCAAGGTAATGCCAGCACCGGTTTGGGGATTGATCAAAATAGCCGTGAAATTACTTCATATGAAGTGGTATTGGATGGTATATCTATAAATGATGCTATTCAAAAAACGGCAGTTCCTAATCTTCATATTATACCGGCTACAATTGATTTGTCAGGAGCAGAAATAGAAATGGTAAGTCTGGTGAAGCGTGAATTCAGACTTAAAAATGCTTTGGTTAATAGCTCATATCAATATGATTATATTCTAATAGACTGTCCCCCGTCTCTGGGGCTTTTGACCTTAAATGCTCTTGTGGCGGCTAATGATGTTTTGATACCATTGCAATGTGAGTTCTATGCTTTGGAAGGGTTAAGCCATCTGGTACGTACAGTAGAATTGGTAAAAAATAATCTGAATGCCGGTTTGGCGATACAGGGAATTGTCCTTACGATGTATGATAGGCGTAATAAATTTACTGATCAAATTGAAAAAGATGTTAGAGGATATTTTGGAGATATTGTTTATAACTCAGTTATTCCTCGTAATATCCGGATGTCAGAAGCACCATCTCATGGTAAGCCTGCTCTGGTTTATGATATGAATTGTGCTGGTTCAAAAGCTTATATACAGCTTGCCAGTGAATTATTAAAACGTGAGCGCGTACGTAAAAAACAATTAGAAGCGGCATGATAATAAACAAAGCATGAATCGTTTTGTTCCTTACAATATAATAAAATATTAAAAATCGGGAGAAAATAAAATGGCTACAACACCCCAACGTGGTTTAGGAAGAGGGCTTTCTGCTTTAATTTCAGAAAATTATAATGCGCAGACACAAGCTACAGTGACTGTGAATAGCACCTCAAATGAAGTAGATGTTGAGATGACTTCAACAAAAAACCAACATAAGATTCCAGCAGGTATGGAATCTTTAGTAATAGAACAATTGATTCCCGGAAAATATCAGCCGCGCAGTCAATTTAATGAACAGGCACTTGTTGAACTTTCAGAATCAATCCGTCGTAATGGAGTTATGCAGCCGATTATCGTACGGCCAACCTTACAATCGGGGCGTTATGAAATTATTGCCGGTGAACGCAGATGGCGAGCCGCAAAAATGGCAGGGCTCATGCGTGTTCCTGTTATTATTCGTGATATTGATGATAAACAGGCTTTAGAACTTGCCCTTGTAGAAAACGTACAACGTCAGGATTTATTACCTCTGGAGGAAGCGATTGGTTATCAACGTCTTATTGAAGAATTTGATTATACTCAAGAGGAATTGGCAAATGTAGTAGGTAAAAGCCGTAGCCATGTTACCAATTTACTGCGTTTGCTTTCCCTTCCAGATGAGATAAAAGAAATGTTGGATAAGGGCGAGCTAACCATGGGGCATGCGCGTACCTTAATTGGATTACCTAATGCTATTGAAATAGCTAGGCAAATTATTGCACGTGGACTTTCTGTGCGCCAGGCAGAAGAAATAAGTCGTGAGGTGCAAGGTAATCCTAAGCGCAGTAATTCTCGTTCTCAAGGGGGTGACAATAGGGTAGGGGGGTATCGTCAACCTGTAAATAAAGACCCTGATATAATGGCACTTGAAGAAACACTATCTGAAAATTTAGGTCTTAAAGTTTCTATCCATGACCGTGGACAAAGCGGAGAGATTATTTTGAGTTATGACTCATTAAGCCAATTAGATGAAATTCTAAGAAGGTTGGGTGATGGAATTTAATCCATTATGAAATATAGATTTCTTCCCGTTACAGTATTAATTGTATTTTTTGATTTTTCCTGTTTTGCGGGGGAATTTGAAGATACTCTGAAACTAGCTGAACAAGGCAATTCTTCAGCCCAAAATACTATAGGGGTTATGTATAGTAATGGTGAAGGAGTGGATAAAGATGGCAACGAGGCAATTATATGGTATAAAAAAGCAGCTGAACATGGTAACATTTCAGCGCAATATAACTAGCCAATTTATATTATGAAGGTAAATATATAAAAAAGGATATATATGAAGCAATAAAATGGTGGCGCAGGGCGGCAGGGCAAAACCATACGGAAGCCCAGTATAATCTTGGTATTACTTATGGAAATGGTAAGGAAATATCAGTTAATCTGGTAGAGTCCTATAAGTGGTTGGATATTGCCGCATCAAAAAAATTTTACCCTGCTATAGAAAAGCGTGATTATATTAAAAAATATATGTCTCCGCAGCAAATTAAAGAAGGAAAACAATTATCTGATAAATGGATAAAACAAACTATACTTAAATAATTTTATGATAATAATAATTGCAAAGACTAAGAAAGATAAATTATGAAATTAAGCTATTATTTTTGTATCTCGGTTTTTGTTGTTTTTCTAAATTCACCTTGTTTGGCAAAAACAGTCAGCAAAACTCAATTAGATCTTACCAAACAACTGGCAGAGCAGGGGGATGCTAATGCCCAATATAACCTCGGAGTTATATATTATAATGGTCATGCCGGTGTAATGAAAAATCCCAAAGAAGCATCAAAATGGTGGAAAAAAGCAGCAGAACAGGGGAATTTGTTAGCTCAAACTAATCTAGCCAATCTATATTATAGTGGGAAATTTATAACGCAAGATATGAAAGAGGCCGCCAGATTATGGGAAAAGGCAGCAGAACAGGGGGATTTAGCTTCACAATTAAGCATTGCCTCTATGTACCATAAGGGAGTTGGGGTTACTAGGAGTATGGGAGAGGCTGCAAAATGGTATCAAAAAGCAGCAGAACAGGGGAATGTATCAGCACAATTTTATTTAGCTAGTTTTTATCAAAATGGTGAGGGGGTTCCTAAAAATATAACTGAAGCAATAAAATGGTACCAAAAGGCTGCGGAGCAAGGTGAAAAAGCTGCTGAATATAGTCTTGGTGTAATATACAGGAAAGGTGAAGGGGTAAGTAAAAATTATGAGGAATCCTTGAAATGGTATATAAAATCAGCTGAACACGGTTATGAAGCGGCACAAATAATTTTAAGTTCAATATATATAAAAGGTGAAGGAATATCAGTAGATAAAGTAGAGGCATATAAATGGGCATTTATAGCTGCTTCTAAGAATAATCTTTCATCTATCAAAATACGTGATGGTATAAAAGAAACTTTAGCTCCTCAACAAGTTGTAGAAGGGGAACGGTTGGCAGGAGAATGGTTAAAGCAGCATCCTTATTAAGGCGGTTAATTGGCAGTTATTCTATATCCTGAGCCACGAAGGGTCTGTATGAGGCTTTTATCAAAGCCTTTATCTATTTTTTGCCTAAGGCGGCTTATATGAACGTCAATTACGTTGGTTTGCGGGTCAAAATTATAATCCCATACATTTTCAAGCAACATAGTTCTGGTGACAACCTTACCGCAATTACGCATAAGATATTCCAACAAAGAAAACTCTCTGGCTTGTAACTCTATTTCTTTTCCGCCACGCTTTACTATGCGGCTTAATAAATCTATTTCTAAATCGGCGCAGGTTAAGGTAGTTAGAGTTTTTTCACTGGATTTTCTTCTTGTTATAGTATCCAAGCGTGCCTGTAATTCAGAAAAAGAGTAAGGTTTTGCCAGATAGTCATCGGCTCCCGCTTTTAAGCCTTTTACCCGTTCTTCAACTTTATCAAGGGCTGTAAGCAAAATAATGGGGGTTTCGTTATTGGAAGCCCTTAAGGTTTGTACTATGGTTATACCATCAACTTCAGGTATCATACGGTCAATAATCATTGCATCATAACGTTCGGTGGTCGCCATAAACAAGCCATCCTTACCATCTACGCAATGATCTGCCACATGACCTTGTTCACGCAAACCTTTAAGCAGGTATTTTGCGGATTCTTTATCGTCTTCTATCAATAATATTTTCATGGGAGGATATGTAATTTATTTTATCTAAACTGTTTATGATGGTTTATCTGGATAAAAATGATGGAGAAAGTTTTGTTCTTGCTGTTTTTACAGCTTCATTATTTTGGGGGTCAAGAATAGCATCAACATATAATTGCTGGTCATGGTCACTACAATATTTCTTATTTTTCAAAGGAGTTATTTCTATAATATCTGGCCCTTTTAAGAATTTTTTCCCATGAAGGGCGATTATTTTGTCAGCAGGTGATATAAAATTTACTTCTTTGGGCATGTTACGTTCCCATTCATCAAAACCATCTGCTCCTGCTATTCCAACAAGCCTTGCGTTGGGCAGTATTTTTTGTGCGTCAGCTTTTACCGATGGGCGGAAGCTTATATCACCATTTGTGACTTTTATTGTTACATGTCCTTGTTCCAGAATATCCCGTAAGGTGCGGAAAGAATCCTTATTGGTTAAATGCGCGCCACTATAGCCATAGCCAATTATATGCTTCATTATTTTATCAGCATCCTGCCGTAACAGGGGGCGTCCTTGTTCTATTATAACATTGCCAGAATTATCGCGATCAACCAGAAAATTCAATAATTGTCCAGCTTGGATGTGGGCAGCCGGTGATAACGTCAGTATATCATCCTGATCTTTTTTTAACTCACAGATACGTTTTAAAGTATCTTCTGTATTGGCAAGAGCGCAATTCCTGCTGAAATAGGTGCCCATTACTATTGTTTTGTCATTTTCATGCCTGCCGGTTACATGGGGAACAAGCTTTTTTGCCGCTTCAAACCCATCAAAATATACTTGGGGAGAAACTAGGTTACTATTGCTGGTAATTACCAGTACCGGCCATTCATTCTCTTTGTTTTTAGGAAAAAGGTCTGTGGTTTTATGGGTTTTATCATGCCAGTCCAGATGCTCACTGTCATCAAATAAAAATAATGTTTTATAATTTAAAGCGTCATGGTCATTTGTTTCTGTTGGAGTTATGTTTTTGGTGGCTCTTTTCAGTACCTCTAATTTTTTAGGAAGGGATAATGAATCACTAACACTACGTAATATTGATGGAGGCACAATTCCTCTTAAAACATCTTCTAATGTGTGGGGAATATTATCATTTGTTTTTTCCAGAGCATCGCTAGGGAGGATTCCTGCATAAGCACTTTCATATTTCAATGAAGGCTGAGGATTGATATCCTTGTCTACATTATTAACAGAATCTTTCGGATTTTTCCCAAACATATAGCAACCCTACGTTAGATTACGCAATATTTTAATGTTATTTAATAATTACAGCGATTTGGTAGCAAAGTCAATTTAAGAATTATCATTATATTATAATGTGCTTAAAGTGGATTCGTTATGTATTAATTACACTAACATAGGATTTATTTGCTTTCCTTAATCCACCAACTCTGGAAACCAAGATTATACTTAGGAGTAGTTTTAGGAATCCCGAATTTATCCCAATAAGCCACTCGGAAGGAGCTGGAATGCCAGTTTGGTATCACCACATGCTCCCATAGCAATACTCGGTCAATGGCGTGGCCTGCTGCGAGGAGGGAGTCTTTATCCTCAGCTTTGGTAAGGGCATCCAAAATTGAATCTACGGCTTTGCTTTTGAGACCAGAAAGGTTATTGCTGCCTTTTATATCTGCCTGCGAAGAATGCCACAGCGATACTTGCTCATTACCGGGGAAAAATATACCGCGGTTAATCCAGATAGAAATCATATCAAAATCGCTGTTATCGGTGCGTTTTTGATATTGTGCGTCATCTACCATGCGAATGGAAGAAGAAATACCTAGACGCTCCAAAT
>CAUJIB010000059.1 GCA_963205245.1 Pseudomonadota bacterium | reverse complement strand
AACCAAGCATCATTGGTAATATTAAGCAACCAATCAGGACGATGGGATTTATTAACAGCAAATTCTGGAAAAATACCTTCATAACAAATTAATGGGCTTACAGGTGGAATACCCGCCCAGTTTACTGTCTGCGCTCCTTCTCCTGTAGAAAAATCTTTATCACCAACTGGCAATTTTAATGATTTAGGTATTAAAAACCTAAATGGTAAAAATTCTCCGAATGGGACAAGAGCGTGCTTGTCATAATTGCCAATTATCTGCCCTCTATTATTTATCATCACCACACTATTATAATATTCCGCAGTTTCTTTCCACCCTTCCATCCTAAGTGTGCCTGTAACAAGGCTAATTCCAGATGGTAAAGCTGCGCCAATATAACGGGTAAGAGGCGTATCAGAGCGTAGCGCATAAGGCACTGCCGTTTCCGGCCAGACTACATGTGTGACTTTTTCTATTCCCACGCTTTGGGTAAGTTTTATATATTCCTCCAGATTTTGCTGCTGCAAATCAGGATTCCATTTATGATGTTGTTTTATATCAGCTTGTACCAAACGCAGCACAGACCCGCTATCTTTTCCCTCCTGTGAATTTTCAAGCCTGAAATATCCATATACAAGAACAAGAAAAAACACCCCCCACACCACACCAGTGAAAATCCGGTTTGTCCTTATAATAGCAACAGATACGCCAAGCAACACCGCAAACAATGTAAGTCCGTAAGCTCCAAAAATAGATGCAGACTGCAACGAAACATCGATAAAACCGAAAGCATAACCAGCTAAATTCCAAGGAAAACCTGAAAATAAATGTCCTCTGGCATATTCTACAAATAACCATACTAGGGAAAAACCAAGACAATGGATAATAGGCAATAGACGGTTACTACCCGTTGTTTTCCTGCCGCGAAACAAAACAAAAAATATCAGGCAAGCTATAGCAGGATACAAAGCAATAATTGCATTCAAACCAAATAAGGCAAAAGGTATTGCCCATGCAAATTTCTCCGCATCCGTAAGCAAGGCAATACAGAACCAATAAAGACCGCTGATATAAAATCCCCACCCCCACCACCAGCCGTCTGCAAAAGACCGCTTGCGGGATGACGTATTATTTACCAATAAAAATAAACCTGCATAAGCAGGTATTATAAGTGGAAAAATATAAAATGGAGCAAGTGTAAAGGTTGCACTGACACCCAGTAGAAAGGCAACAATATTACGCTGCCATCCTCTTAATCCATAAATAGCAGGGAACATAAATCATTCTTTTGGTACGGAAGTAACAATCTGTATTTTTTTAATACGCCGCGGATCAGCTTCCAAAATATTAAACCGCGCACCTGATGTATGTTCAACACCCTCACCTTTTACAGGCACACGCCCAAGATGGAAGAAAATAAATCCGCCCAACGTATCAAATTCATCTTCTTTTTCTTCTGTTACCAGATTAAGCCCCAACTCCTGCTCCAGTTTTTCAATACGAATACGGGCATTTACTTCAAATACACCTTCACGAACCTGCGTAATTTTATCTTCCTGCTCTTCATCCTCGTCATGCTCATCCTGTATATCGCCAACAATCTCTTCAAATAAATCTTCCATGGTCACCAGACCGTCAGTACCACCATATTCGTCAACCACTATAGCAAGATGACTGCCGGCGTGGCGCATTTTTACCAGTAAATCTATAATACGCATTGAAGGTGGAACAAATAATACATTGCGCACTACCTCACGCAAATTATACGATTTCTCACCTCCAAGCATCGGCAGTAAATCTTTAACATGTAAAAAACCAAGGACTTGATCTAAAGTTTCTTCATACACTGGGATACGTGTATGTTTCTGTTCCATTATGTGTGCTTTTAATTCCACAAGCGTAATATCTGCCGGAACAGCCATAATATCTGTACGCGGAATCATAATCTCACTCACTTTAGTATCACCAAAGCTCAGGACATTATGCAGCATCACCCGCTCTTCCGGTTCTAAAGTATCATCATCTTGCCCATCATGTTCATCTATAATCTCTTCAAGTGTTTCTTTTAGTGAAACCTCAGATTTTGTCCCAATAGCATATTTTAACCAACTCCGTATTGCCTGCAAAAGCGAAACACGTTGGGCTTTACTGTTAGATTTTATATCGGATTTTTTATTATCAATAACCA
The DNA here is from genome assembly GCA_963205245.1 of Pseudomonadota bacterium. GTDB lineage: Bacteria > Pseudomonadota > Alphaproteobacteria > Rickettsiales > SXRF01 > SXRF01. The sequence continues at coordinate 4,764 of CAUJIB010000059.1, read as the reverse complement.
GCGCAGGTGCGCCAGAAGAGCCGGTGGAAGGGTCGTCCATAGAAGATGAGCTATAAGATTTTTCTACATTTGATTTCATATAAACCACTACCAGTGTTACACAATTACTGTATAAATTACAAGTACGGATTGCTAATACTTAGTTTTTTAAGGATTTTTATTTCCATTTTTTCCATAAGTACTGCATCTTTCTCCTCTATATGGTCATAACCAAGCAAATGCAAAAAACCATGTATTAGTAAATGAGATGCATGGTTACGGAATGTTTTTCCCTGTATAATAGCTTCTTTTTCAATAGTTTCCAACGCGAGTATAATATCACCAAATTCAGTTGTTGATTGTTGGTTATTGGTTGTTGACACAATGGAATCAGCAGGGAAAGACAACACATTAGTCGGTTTATTTTTTCCCCTATATTGATTATTAAGGTTTTGCACAAAAGCATCATCTGCCAGAACTACCGCAACCTCAAAGTTACCTTGTATTTTTTTTAACCTTGCCTCTGCCAAAGCATTTTCCAACACTGCCTGCACTGTTTTAGTATATGGACGCAGGCGTGATTTCCATAATGGGTTTTGCACATGGAATGATATGGTTAATTCGCGGATCATAAATAAAAATTACTGCAACCCAAATAACAATGTACAGTTTACTGCATCCCCAGCCCAGTGATTATAAATGGATGTAGAAGGATCAGTTGTAGTTATACAGCCAAGATTGCTAAGCGTCCTAACTTGCCCAGTACCGGGAATCCCGTCATCAGATTTGGTATCTATATTCATAGCATCAACAGAACTGAGAATAATCTCCGGTGCATTACTGCCATTATCATTGTGCAGTATGATAAAATTTTTACCGTTATCCGCTCCATTTGCAAAAAAATTATCTACAGCAAACCCGCCATCTATTGTCCCAGATATAGAATATCCTCCTCTTAGGAATGGAGCTTTTGGAACATTAGTTTCCGGTATACTACGATATAATGTCACCGCTGTATGTATTCCGGTAAATGAACCTTTCACAAAACCAGCCAGAGAAAGCTGTTGCCACGCACGGTACGGCTCGTCTTCATACCATAAGCCGTATTTATTATCACCATTACCATTACAGGTTCCAGAACCAACTGCTGTACAATCTGCCGATGTCCCAAAATAATCTGTAGCATTCGCGCAGTCACCGGGCATACAGTTATATTTCAAACGGAAAGTATTAAAAGCCGTACGGAAAGATTCAATATCTTTAATTGACGAACGTATCTCTGCAGCCTTTATTAATTCTCTTCCTGTAAGAATTGCGCCAACAATCAAGCCTATTATGACTAAAACTATAGATAGCTCTATCAGGGTAAAGCCATCCTCAATGTAATTTTTTTTCATAAAGATTAAGTCTATTATATTTTCAGTACATACGTTTAAGATTATACTTAACAACACTGATTTAATCAATAAACTATTCATCTAAAAACATAAATTATGATAAAACATAGTATAAATATTTATCTTTTTACCTCTACGTTTTTATTAAGCCTTTCAATACGTTCACTAATAGGAGGATGAGTGCCGACCTTAATACCCCACATCGTAGGGGTTGACGATTCTTCTATAATCTGCTCAGGACTTTTAGTTGCCATTTTTCTGAATGCTTTATCAAATGCAGAAACTGTAACAACACTGCCTAGCTGAACAATTGGGCGGAGCATCTGCTGTTTAATGTTTTTGGGTTTATAAATCTCCCCTATTAACCCCGCTGCCTTTTTTCTATCAATCGCAAAACCATGATTTGTTGCAGTCTTTGCAGCTGTACTAATACCTCCAATAGCCTCCTTTAATTCTGGCTTTTGAGACTCTATTACATTTTCAAGAGCTTTTGCAAGCGATTCCGAGTGACCAAAAGCTGCAGCATTTTCATCTGCAGCATATTCATGGTGCCTGCTCGTAGCATTGAGGGTTATACCATTTGTTATAAGCCTTCTAGCAAGATACTTTCCACATTCTACCTTTGCTGTTACCGGTTCAAAAGCATGCCTAGCTTCATGATATAAAATTGCCTTTTGCTGATCTTCAGGTAATTGCATAAAACCTTCAGACAACTGTAATTCAGGATTATCTCCAAAGGTTATCATCGCGTTCGCTATCTTGGATTTATTAACATCAATTACCGGAACAATGTGCGGATATTGAGCAGAATCTGGAGTCCTTCCCCGTTTTTCATTCAATTTTGCCATCATACGGTCATATTCACCTACTTCTTTGGCAAATCTACCTTTCGTATCATTCCAAACTTCTTCCCATTTCTTTTGAATTGGATGTTCTTTAAAACTATCAACATCCTTCGTTTCTACATCTATATATTGCTTCTCCATATGTTTTGCTCCTCTTATAATAGCAGAAGCAATCCTTTTATTTGGATTAAACAGATCTTTAACTAATTCTTTCCCTGCCGGTGTTAGGTCAGAAGATTTTTCTATATCTTTACAAAAACCATTATAGTCAAAACCTTCCTTAACAATATCCCTCAAATAAGGAAATATCTTAAGATTTTCTCTAATTTTCCTAATTTGTGATAAACTACTTGATTCTTCAACCATCTTTAATATCTCCAACAAATAGAGAATACTCTAATGTTATACTTCAACCATCTGAGCATAATTATTAATATGAGCTAACATTATAGCTAATATTTAGTATTTGAATTATGAATATTTTATTAAAGCCAGCTATGCCGAAAAACTCAACAGCACAAACGCCAGCAAGCTATTGCTTTTTATAATTAATTAAAAACAAGCATAGATTAAAAACGTCTAAACATTAATACAAAATATATTTCATGATAGTATAGAGCGATCTGTTATATTTGGTTTGCTAAACACAAATGCCAGCCTTGTCAAAAAGCAACACAATTCCTATTCCAATGGCGAATTACTTTTCTTTTTTTTATCCCATTCATCATAGGCTTTTATAATTTTTGCTGCGAGGGGATGACGCACTACATCTTTATCAGAAAAACGTATACTGGCAATTCCTTCAATCCCTTCTACTTTCCTGATAACATCACCTAATCCAGATTTTACATCTTTTGGCAAATCAGTTTGTGATAAATCACCAGTTATCACCATCCGAGAATTTTCGCCTAACCTTGTTAAAAACATTTTCATTTGGGTGGGTGTAGTATTTTGCGCTTCATCAAGAATTACAAAAGAATTTGAAAGTGTGCGCCCGCGCATAAACGCCAGCGGTGCAACTTCAATATCACCAATTTCCATATGACGAGCCAGTTTTTCAGCCGGTATCATATCATGCAGCGCGTCATAAAGTGGGCGTAGATATGGGTCAATTTTATCTTTCAAATCTCCGGGAAGAAAACCCAGTTTTTCACCAGCTTCCACTGCCGGACGTGATAAAATAATTTTCTCTACCCTATGCGCGTTAAACATGGCCACCGCCATAGCCACTGCAATATAGGTCTTTCCAGTTCCGGCAGGTCCAAGGCTGAATACCAAATCATTCTTGCTCAAAGCCTCTATATATTTTGCTTGGGTAGGAGAATATGGCTTCACATTCTTTTTCATCGTTTTTACGACAAGATCCTGCGTACCGAATAAATTCTTATTTTCATCCTGATGCTCAGGATTTGCTGCTGTCATGCGGATTGCGGCATCAACTTCTTTAGAACCAATATCAGCACCTTTTTTAATATCTGCATAAAGGAACTCCACCACTGCGCGGCAAGCCTCAACATCCGCCTTTTCTCCAGAGATAGAAAGCAAGTTTCCCCGCGTGGTCGCCTGCACATTAAATTTTTTCTCTAATTTTGTGAGATGAACATCTTCATCCCCGAATAATATTGGAAGCAATGAATTATCTTGAAAAGCAATGGTTATAGATTCACCGGTTTTCGCCTGTTTTTCTTTCATTTACCACCCTTTATATAGTTAGGAACATAAATTATAATATCACTTAAACAACAGATATAAAAGAAAAATGGAATAAAACGCCCCAGAAAAAGGATTTCAAGGCTATATCTACCAAATACTAGGAAACCATAGAATGCATTGATCACCATTTGCATTAACATTATAAACAGAGATATTCCCATCGGTGCTAGTTGCTGGGGTAACACCATCGCTTTTTACAGAGCAAGTTCCCAAAATACGCATACGCATCTTTCCGGTTCCTGGCTTCCCATCATCAATTTTCTGATCCAAAAGCATCGCCTCCTTTGATGTTATAACTGGATTTGCAGGATTGTTATCTTGCTGATACCGGCCAAACTGAAGTGTGTTATTATAAACCCCATCAAATAAGGTAGATTCTCCGCTAACAACACCCCAATAAACCGTATTCCACAAACTACCGCTTATTTTCCCTGAGGGAACATTCCTTACGCTGGTTGCGTAAGGATTAGCCCCATCCTGAACACCTGTATAATTCCCTGGTATTAATCCAGAATTGCTAAGATGCTTCCAAAATAGCAACCCTTCCGCAGTAGATAATATGCCATCCCCATTTCCATTACAGGTAGCAAGGCTAACCTGCTCAGCTGCGCAATCTAGAGCGGTACCAAAAAAATCTGTGGCAGAACCACAATCTCCTGGCAAACAATTATATTTCATCTTAAAAGTATTTACCGCTGCCTTAAACTCACTAAGCTGAGAATCAACACTACGCAGTTCAGCAGCCCTGATTAAATCTTTCCCTACCAATACCCCGCCAACAATCAAGCCAATAATCACAAGAACAATAGATATCTCAATTAAGGTAAAAC